>NZ_JBHIRA010000001.1:0-305981 GCF_042196825.1 Bartonella sp. AC10YNML
CGCATGGCTTTCAATCGCGCTGCAATCTCCCGCTGTTCCTGCTGCAACCGCGCAATCTCTGCTAAACGCGCCTCATCTCCTTGCAACAGCAACAATCCATCTTCACTCACCACCTCATCCCAGAGCCAAAATGCCTCTGTCGCCCGCACAAAGGCTTTAAACCGCGGCAGGGAAATATCCACCTGCTTACTTTCCGCCACATACGCATCCAAACTGGCCTTACTTAAACACCCAATCCCTAAATAATGCGCCATACGCTCCGCAATCACACTGCGCTCATGCCGACATTCTCTCAAAGCCCGCACCATCGCACGCTTAATGCGTGAGCGAAACCGCCCTAAATCAATCTGCGCAACGGGTTCGCGGCAGGGAAAAACCGGCTTTTGGAAAAAATCAAGCTGCCCGCAACCATGCCTCTTCATGCCTGCTCCTCCCCTCGTTCTCTTGCAAGATAAGCGCAAAACCGCGCCTTTGTCTGCGCATCTGCCCTTTGCCAAACACCCAATAACTGAGCAAAAATCCGTTCCTGTTCATTAATTTGCGGCGGCGTATTAACCCCATTGACCAAATCAACAGCCCGCCGTAAATCCCCATCAACCTGTTGCAAAGCAATCGCCACCCGCCGTTGCGCAACCGGCTCCATCTTGGCTAATTTCAACAATTGCGCTTGATTATCCGCCAATGCCGTCCCCCGCAAAACAGACCGCAACTCCGGCTGTAAATGCTGAGCAATTTTCGTTAAATAATGCACTGCACGTTTCGATAAACCAATACGATCTGCCACATGTTCAGCAAAAGGGTAATGTTTACCCAATTGCTCTTCATCATGCAATTGTGCAATGTTTGCACTATTGCTCATTTTAGAAATAGGACCAACTTGTCCCAATTTCTCATCACCGATCAAAGGATCAACTTGATCCTTTGATTTTTCATCCCCTTCACACCCAGTTTCATGGTGCTCTGAAGTTGCATTGCTGTCCCTTTGAGCAATTCGGTCAACTTGACCGAATTGCTCTTTTTTGACTTTATGTTGATTACTACCGTCCCCACCACGCTTAATTTCCCCATACTTCTTTTCCCACAATTCACGGTAAGTCTGCACAAAAAGCGCACGATCAATCACTGATAATTCATTGCGAAAGAGGTTTTCCGCAACTTCTAAAAGCGCAGCATTCTCTTTATCCGCCTGCACCACAACGGCATCAATGTCACTATGGCCCAAAAGCTCCGCAGCCCTCAGCCGGTGTGCACCAGCAATCAGCGTGTAATTACCCTCTTTAGCATTGGGCGTATGGCGCACCGTAATTGGATTCATCAATCCCTCCCGCGCCATTGATTGTGCAAGTGCCTTGGCATGCTCATCATCCACAGGGCGTATACGCTCCGGCACCACAATCACATCAAGAGCAAGCTTTTGAAACTGTGCCATCACGCCCCCGCCTTTCTGATCTCTTTAAAGAATAAATCCATCGCACGCCCCGCCCATCTTCGATAAGCTTTCGCAAAAACGGGTTCTTCCAAACGCTGATTAATCACTTGCAAAGCAAGAAAGATAGCAGTCTGCTGCCGTACTTGCATGGCAACAAGACGCCGCCGCGGTACCTCAAACTGATAATGCAAAATATGAATAGCAATTTGCCGCGCTAATATCGCATCAAATAAGCCATGCGGGGGGTCAATAACATACCGGATCGGCAGATGCTTAAATCCACTACTCACCGCCTTAAAAGAACAGGCAAGCATAGCTTCCAAACGTTCAACTTCTGAATAAGGATTAATGATATCGCTTCTGGCTTCTGGGGTCCATAAATTACAAGCAGCAACCATAACCACCCCCTATAAAAACAATATGATTACCCCCTAATCGCCAGAACCAAGCCATCCAAACGGCTGTTCTATGATGCAACTCTATGCAATTTATCTTGCCTATTTCGTATTGATCTTTAGACATTGATAAACCTTTTCATCTTATGGTAATAAATTCATGGCAAATGCGTATGACACACGCAAAGCCGTGTAACGAAGTTCAAGCAGCATTACCGCGCAATGCGGACTGTGTTGCCGAATCTGTGTTGGCATGTTTTGCTGCTTTAAAAATGCGACGGCGACTTTTGGGGTAGCGGTCGCTAAAAACCTGCTCAACGGGCAAACCGATAAAATCGGCAATAGCACGTTCGGCTTTCTCGTTAGACCGTGTCCAGATATGTTGAACACTGGATGACGATAGTTGATAAGCTTTCGCGAGCTCCGCCAAGGTCATGTTACGGCGGCGTAGCTCAGCTAAAATACTATGGCGATCCCATACTTGTGTGATAGTCATAAACTTCGCTCCTGCTTTAAACGGATGCTCCCACATCCGTTTTTTGTGGGGTTAATTGTAAAATATCTGCCCTCTATATCGGGCGGTAATTATAGGTATACAGCCTAAATAGGCTTTTGTAAATACCCAAATGTTATTTGGAGTGATTTTTTTGGCACGCCCTGAAAAAGAACCACAAACAGAACTGGCAAAACGATTGCGTGAAATACGACACACCCTTGGTTTTACAGAGCGCAAACAATTTGCTAAACATTTTGATATTCCCGAAACGACTATGCGCAATTATGAAACGGGTTTACGAGAGCCTCCTGCATCTATACTGCGAATATATAAAGATCGCTGTGGAATATCCTTAGACTGGCTTGTCACTGGTGAAGGCGAAATGTTTAGTGACATGGCAAAGGCGAAAACAGCGGGTTTTAAACCACAAACTATCCCTGCTGGTCTCATGAAAAAACTCGGTCGCATAGCTTATACAACCTATCGCGATGCAAATATAAAACTCCCCCCTGAAGATATAGCGGAATTAGCGGCAGAACTTTATAAAAAACTGCAAGAGCTTGTTCAAGACATCAACGACATGGAAGAGGTCGAAGCGACTTTCCCTCTTCTTAAAATTCATTTAAAGCGTCAAATAGAGGCTGAAAGAGTACATCTAGAAGCTACACAAGATACGGCTTAATGCCTCTCTAAGATGAATGGGGGAAGCTCTTTTTAAAATCCTGTAATTTAAGCTAACCTAAATATGAATAAGGAGCATTTTTGGCACGCCCTGAAAGAGAACCACAAACAGAACTCGCAAAACGGTTGCGTGAAATAAGACGAATACTCGGAAACGAAGAACGCGGTGCTTTTGCTCAACGCCTTAATTTACAACGCAATACCCTTGCCAATTATGAAATCGGAGCACATGAGCCTCCATCCTCAGTAATTAACGCCTATTATACAGCCTATAACATTAATCCTCATTGGCTCGTTACGGGTGAAGGCGAAATGTTTAGTGACATGGCAAAGGCGAAAGCAGCTGGTTTTAAAGCACCCACCATACCTGCTGGTCTCATGAAAAAGCTTGGTCGCATAGCTTATACAACCTATCGCGATGCAAATATAAAACTCCCCCCTGAAGATATAGCGGAATTAGCGGCAGAGCTTTGTATAAAGTTGCAAGAGCTTGTTCAAAACATCAACGACACGGAAGAAGTCGAGCTTATTTTACCTCTTCTAAAATTGCATTTAAAGCGTCAAATAGAGGCTGAAAATGCACATCCAGAAACTACACAAGATACGGCTTAATGCCTCTTTAATATGAAAAATGAAAGTGGAAATCTTTTTACATTAAAAAATTTATATAAATTATTGATAAAAAATACTTTTTACTAAATTTTATAGATTTCCACTTATATATGGAAATCTTTTTTGCTTTTTTGGTTATTTGGGGCTGATTTTGGAGTCAATTGAACTTTTGGATTGATTTTTTTCACAGGGTCTTCAAAGGCGGTTTTCTGGGCTTTCACAGACTTTTCAAAATTTTTCACAGGGTTTTCAAAGACCTTTCAAAGCCTTCTCTCATTTTTACTATGAAAACGCTCTTTTTTCTGATTTTCACTATTTTTCGCTCTTTTTTACAATTTTAGGTGTCAAAATCTATTTTGACAAAACGCGCATTTAATGCTAAATTTTATACATAAAAACAACAAATTATCACGTATTCCTACCTAATCCCACCTTTTCCCACTTAGTACAAAACCTAGTGTCAAACTACACAGGTTTTGTATATTTTGCCACTAGGTTTTGTACCAATTCATTTTTTTTCAAAGAGTTTTAAAGGTGTTCTCAAAGGGTCTTCAAAGACCTCTCAAAGGTCTTTATCGTTTTTGCGAATAAATTCTCATTTTTACAATTTTTGCACTTTTTTGATTTTCTGTTACATAAATCTAATCCAGATAATAAGAGAACGCATAGTAAAATTAAAGAATTATCTCATATTTCTTTCTCATTCTACTTTTGCTTAGTTAGTACAAAAACTACTGTAAAATTATATTTATTTTGCACGTCTTACTTGAATATGTGCTAGCAACCCTAATGTTGAACTATCACGATTATCCGCTTTACTTTCTCCACGAAGAATTGGTAGTAACTCATTTGCTAATTCTTTACCAAGTTCAACACCCCATTGATCAAATGAATTAATATTCATTAAAATCCCTTCAACAAAAGTACGATGTTCATAAAGCGCAATAAGACGACCGAGTGCAAAAGGTGTTAATAAATCCTGAACCAGCGTAATGCTGGGACGGTTTCCTTTAAAACTTCTATGAAGAGCTAAATAACCTGCTTCACGTTCATCAACTCCATTTTTTATCAAGATATGCTGAGCATCTTCAATACTACGCCCCTTCATCAAGGCTTTTGACTGTGCTAAACAGTTTGCTAGCAACATCTCATACATAGAATGTAAATTTTTCTCATGCCCTTTTATAAATAAAATAAATTCTACAGGAATAACATCTGTTCCTTGATGCAGAAGCTGAAAAAAAGCATGTTGACTATTTGTGCCTGAATCACCCCAAACAATTGGACCACTTGAAAAACTTAATGGTTTTCCATCCAGCGAGACTTGCTTACCATTTGATTCCATATCAAGCTGTTGTAAATAAGCTGGAAAATGTATTAAACGCTGCGCATAGGGAATAATAGAGCGTGATGAATAACCACAAATAACACGATGCCAAAACCCTAAAAGAGCAAAACGAATAGGAATATTTTTATGCAAAGGCATAGTTTTAAAATGTTGGTCCATTTGCAAAGCACCATTGAGAAATTGGCGAAAATTTCGACCACCTATTGCAAACATCACAACAAGCCCAATGGCTGACCAAATTGAATAACGCCCTCCAACCCAATTCCAAAATTTAAAAACTCTTGTCGAATCTATGCCAAATTCTGCCACTTTATCAAGCGCACTCGAAACAGCAACAAAATGCGTGCAAATGGCTTCTTCTCCTAAATGTGAACAAATCCACTGACGTGCAACTTGAGCATTTACCATTGTTTCAGCCGTTGTAAAAGTTTTAGAAGCAATGACAAACAGCGTTGTTGCTGGATTCAAAATAGAGAGAGTATCAGAAATATGAGCACTGTCAGCGTTAGAAACAAAATGACAACGTGGACCATCATGATAAGGTTTTAAAGCATATGTAACCATTGCAGGACCAAGATCAGATCCACCAATACCAATGTTTACAATATCACTTATTCTCTCTCCATTGCTTCCCTGATAGCTTCCATCACGTACCTTTTCAGAAAATCTTTCCATGTCTTCAAGAACATCTTGAATATCGCGAATAAGATCATGGCCATCCAACATGAAAATTTCGTCAGCAGGTAAACGTAATGCAATATGAAGAACTGAGCGTTTTTCAGTTGTATTAATCGCTTGACCAGAAAACATTGCATCACGCCGTCCTAACACATCTGCTGCAACAGCTAAATCATCTAAAAGTTGCAATGTTTTAAATGTTATCCCACATTTTGAAAAATCGAAAAGAAGATCATCAAGTCTGAGAGAAAAATGGGAAAAACGCTGTTCATCTGCTAAAAAATGTCGACGAATATCATAGACCCCATCCTTTGCGGCATGGCTCCTTAAAGCATTTAATGCGGCTTCAAAAGCCTTTTCATTTCGAATCGAAAAGCTATCTCCCATAAGCTGATCCTATACAGTTATTGACAATGAAATCTATGCCCAAACAATAACAAAGCAGAAAGCATCTCCTTTATTGCTCGCTATCTTTACTGTTCACATAAAAACTAAGGAATATAAAAGTAAAAAATAAGATTCGAAGATGATATTTTTACAAGAATAAACTTTTAAATCTTTTCCACTCGATACATCATTTAACTTTATTGAGTTCTTTTGTTAATAATATAGCTTCTTCTGCTTTTGGTCTTATAAAACGCCCTAAAAAAAGATAAACAACCGGTGTAACATAAAGCGTAAAAATAGTTGCTAAACCTAAACCACCAACGATAACCCAACCTAAAGCTATACGCGCCTCTGCGCCAGCACCTTTGGCTAAAACCAAAGGAATACCTCCTAAAATGGCACAAATCATTGTCATGCAAACTGGACGAAGGCGAATGTTTGCTGCTTCTTCTACGGCTTCACGCACGCTTCTTCCCTGATCACGTAATTGATCTGCAAATTCAACAATAAGAATACCATTTTTCGCCATAACGCCAATTAACAAAATTAATCCAATTTGGCTGTAAATATTAAGACTCACACCACTCAATAGCATAGCAATTACAGCACAACCAATCCCTAATGGGACAGTGGCCATGATAATAAATCCTGAAATAAAGCTTTCAAACTGAGCAGCCAAAATCAATAAAATAATCAAAAAGGCAATGCCAAAAACAATCATAAAACCGGAGGATGTTTCATTAAGCGTTTCAGCTTCCCCTAAGGGAACTACATAGGTTCCTTTCGATAACAAAGGAGATGCAATTTTCTGTACCGTTTGGTAAGCTTCCCCTAAAGCAATACCTGGAGCAAGATTTGCGCTTAAAATAACAGCACTCATGCGTTTTTCCCGTTTTAATTGGGGCGAGATAGCTTTTTCATGTAAACGTGCAATAACCGATAAAGGAACATATCGATTGTCTTTGGTCTTTAAAAAAATGTTTTCTAAATCACTAGGACTCTTCATAGAATTTTTACGCGACATCAATTTAACATCGTAAGAATGATCATCCACGTTAATGGAACCAATCTTTTTACCATCCAACATTGCTTGTAATGTATCGCCCAAATTGGTGATATCAATCCCTAAATCGGAGGCTTTTTTTCGATTGATTTCAATGAAAAATTGCGGTTGTGTTGCATCAACAGTAAGACGTGGGCGAATAAAACGCGGATCATCTTGTAAAGTACTCACCAGCTTATCAGCAATGGGTTGTAATGTTGCATAATCATTGCCAAGAATTGCAAATTGTAATCCTTGCCCAGTTCCTCTCACACCCAGAGAATTTCCCTGCGCAGCAAACACAAAAACTGCGGGAAACTGTTTAACCTTTTCATTAATATCTTTCACGATTTCTTGCTGACTCCGTAAACGTTTATCCCAAGACGAAAGCAATAAAATCAAAAAAGCAGTATTGGGTGAACCACCAGCACCCGCAATAGAGTAACTGTTAGCAATCTCCCCTGCATCACGTAATGGCTGTAGACTTGCTTCAATTTGCTCTACTTGCTCGTTCAAATATTGTGTTGAAATACCTTGTGGTCCATTAATAACCAAAAAGATCACAGCTCTGTCTTCTGCTGGCGTTAATTCCTGTTGTAATTTCGTATAGCCTCCAACACAAAGACCCGCAAAAATAAGTGAAGCAAAAACAACAGCCCAAGGCTTTTCTAAACACTTATGCAAACTGTAAGTATATGCCTTATGAAAAAAAGTACCTAATTTATATAAAAAAGCAAAATGATGGGACTCTTCCTCTTTCTCCTCAATATGTTCTTTGAGAAAACGCGAAGCCAACATGGGACAAAGCGTTAAGGCAACAACTGAAGAAAGCAAAATAGAAATTGCCAAAACAAAACCAAATTCTCTAAAAAGACCTCCAACTTGCCCAGGAAGAAAGGAAATAGGAACAAACACAGCCACTAAAGTCAATGTTGTTGCTAAAACAGCAAAAAATACTTCACGTGTTCCTATCACCGCCGCAGCCCTAGACCCTAAACCCATGTTGCGCCACCGAACAATATTCTCAAGAACAACAATAGCATCATCCACAACAAGCCCTGTTGCTAAAACAAGTCCTAAAAATGTGAGAATATTTAATGAAAATCCTACAAGATAAATAGCTGCAATGGTACCAATCAAAGCGACAGGAAGAGATACAGCAGGTATCAGCGTTACACGAATGTCTCTGAGAAAAAGAAAAATGACCAAGATAACACTCAAAATAGCAATAACCAACGCAACTTCAACCTCATGAAGAGCGCTTTTAATAAAAACTGCATCGTCATTAATAACGTCTATATGTACAGAAGAAGGAACAATACTTTTGAGATTATCAACAACGGTTCTCACTCCTTCAGAAATATTAAGAGTGTTGGATTGTGCTTTACGCACAATTCCTAATCCAATACCTGTCTTTCCATTGATACGGAGAATAACCTTTTCTATATCCGGCGATAAAGTGACATGCGCAACATCACCAAGATGTACATGAGGTTTTAAAACAACTTGTTCAAAAGATTCTGGTGTTGTTAAACGTGCAGTAGCACGCACAACTAAATTTTGCGTAGAATTGCGTAATGATCCTACTGGCACATCCGTTGTCATATCAGCAAGAACACGAGAAACATCTGCTACGGTTAATCCATAACTTGCAAGTTTTGCTTGATCTATATCAATCTGAAAAATCTTTGTGCGAGCGCTATCAACCTGTACATCACCAACACCATCAACAGCGGAAATTGCATCAACAATCTGATCGTCTACAATCGTGGTTAAATCATCAACACTCATTGTTGGTGACGTCACAACCAAATACATCATGGCAGCAGCATTGGAATCTGCTTTAATAATCAAAGGCGAATCCGCATCTTTCGGTAAAGTATACGTAATGCGAGACAGGGCATCACGAATATCAGATGCTGCAACATTCAAATCAACACCAACATTAAAATTAATCTGCACACGGGAGCGCCCAAAAGAAGACGTTGAAGAAATCGTCTTAACACCTGAAACACGAGAAACAGCATCTTCTATAATTTTTGTAACTTCACGATCAATTGTTTCTGCCGACGCACCAGAAAACACCGTCACAATCGTTGTTACGGGAGTATCAACATCAGGTAATTCTCTTACATCAACATTTAACCATGCTGCAAATCCTGCAATGATGATCATAGCATTTAAAACAAAAGTAAAAACCGGTCTGCGAATAAATAAGGTAATGAGACCACCTTGCTCGACCTGTGACATCGGCTGTTTTGTGCTCAATTCTTGGCTCATTGTATATCCGTTCCGTAAACTGCTGGTAATTGCTGTTGATGAGACTTTGGATCATCAATCGTTACTTTACTTCCTGGATAAAGCATTTGTACTCCTTGAATGACAACTTGATCACCATTTTCTAGGGGTGCTTTTACGAAAACTTGATCTGCTTTATGCTGAATAATTGATACGGGTATAGCCTCTACTTTCCCTTCTCTCACACGCCAAACGAATGACCCTTTACTGTTCCATTGAACCGCAAGAGGATTAACGACAGGGAAAGAACCACTATGAAATTGCAAGGCAACAGAAAAAGACATACCAGACATAAGCGTATCTTTTTCATTATTAATTTCAACCTGAGCATGAAGTGTGCGACTTTCTGGATCAACGATATTATCAATCGCATAAATATGACCAACAAAAGATTTGTCTGGCTGCGCAGTTAATGTTGCCGTTACCTCATCTCCTTTATGGATGCGCGACACATATCGTTCAGGAGCCCATATGTCGACCAAAATACGTTCTCTATTCTCAATACGGCCTATTACAGTATTAAGGGTCACGTTATTCCCCGCATCAACAGGCAAAATACCAACAACTCCAGGAATCGGTGCACGAATTGTTCGCCGATCGAGATCTAATTCAGCATTACGCAAAACTAAATTTGCATTATCCAACTCTAAGCGTGCTGTAATTTCTTGAACTTCTGTTGCTGTATTGCTAGCACGTAATTTAAGAATGCGCGAAAGCGTTAACGCATTATTATCACGTTGTACTTTTGCTTTTGCAGCCGCTATTTCCTCTTTTTTAGAATCAAGCTTTGCAATCACATCACCTACTTGTACTTTTGTACCAGCTGACACAAAAAGCTTATCAATAACACCTGGAGATAAAGGGGTGAGCTCGACTTCTGCAAGTGCTTGTCCACTCCCTAGAACGTTAAGTTGTTCATAAAAATCTTGATTTTTTACAAGATCAACGACAACCTTTACCGGTGGTTTTCTCATTTTTCCATTTGAATCTTTATACGATACTCTTGTTTTATCCACCATAGAAATGGGTTGGTCTGCACTCTTTTTTCCAACCCAATAAGTAACCGTTAAAACAACGATTAAAAACACTAATGGAAAGATCTTTTTTAATAACGCCATACATCCGCCCTTGCTGTGTCATGTTCATCTGAAATAGTTTTCAACAGTAATATCGGCGTTTTACACAAAAACCCAACAGCGGGTGTATATATCTTACCCCACCGCAAAAAACACATCTCATCTCTGCTTGACTATCTTTCATAGATTAAAACGTCAAGTTAACTATCGTTCATATTGCTTTGTATGGTCATGACAAAAAAATGTTCATATCAAAACCAACTGAAGCCATAATATATTATATCCTTTTTTAAAATATATCATAAAAAAAAGAGATTTTTTTTATGACGACTCAAGTTTCACTTGCATTTCTTTAATGAAACGATTAGGAACCCTTTGTCTTAGACAATGTAAAAAATTGAAATGTATGCACCCGTAGCTCAGCTGGATAGAGCACCAGACTACGAATCTGGGGGTCAGGAGTTCGAATCTCTTCGGGTGCGCCATCTATCAATATCTTACTTATCATCTATCAATATCTTACTTATAAAGTCAGACTTTTTAAATTCTTTATTTTGTGATCTATTATTTTGTATTTTGTTATTTCATTCTGTTGTGGGGCGTTTCTTTAGCCATTTTGCTAGAATAAAATGTTATGAGTCCTTCAATTCAGCTCTAAGGTGCTTTTATTAGCTTATAATCGTAGCGATTACATGAGTAGCGTATGTTGTTGTTTTCTTTTTTCAATCTATGCGCTTGTTTTTGGTCTCTTCCGGATTATACTCTCTACTCAGTTAGGTAATTTTTACGTGCTTATTTCTAATTGTTCCATAACTGAATGTTTCTAGATATTTTATTCCTAGCAGTCCCATCTTAAGAGGGATTTCAGATGTGCCGCCATAAATTCCGGTTTACCACCATGTGAAGCTTTTTCAGTGTGTTGTTGGAAAGAATAAATAAACTACTTCTCGAACATACTACTATGAAACACTTATGGTATCCATTAATATCATCAGCATTTGTTGCAAACCAAAGCTTCTTTTCGCAATATTTTTAATTGAATTAAACGTATTTTTACTGCTTAAAAGCAAAAAGATTCTTTTTCCTAAAAAACAATAAAACTCTTCTTGTGCTTCTTTAGCATTATCTCTTGCATGGCATATCATCGATTTCTATGATATCTTAATATTTTTCTGTTCTCTATGAATTTTTCTAATTAATCCATGGGTACAGATTTCAAACATTAATAAAAGCTGAATTTAAAGAATTTTTCCATGCCTAAAACTGATATTGAAATTGCTCGCACTGCTAAAAAGCAACATATTATTGAAATTGCACAAAAAATTGGTATCTCACATGAAAATCTCATTCCCTATGGCCATGATAAAGCTAAAATTTCTTCTGAATACATAAAATCGCTTAATAAAAATCCAGATGGTAAACTTATCCTTGTCACAGCTATCAATCCCACACCTGCCGGAGAAGGCAAAACAACAACAACAGTTGGACTAAGTGATGCTCTTAATCTTATTGGTAAAAAAACAATAGCTACCTTGAGAGAACCATCTTTAGGTCCCTGTTTTGGTGTAAAAGGCGGTGCTGCTGGTGGTGGTTATGCGCAAGTCATTCCAATGGATGACCTTAATTTACATTTTACCGGTGATTTTCATGCTATTACAGCTGCTCATAATCTTCTTGCCGCAATGATAGATAATCATCTTTATTGGGGAAATACTCTAAACATTGATCCACGTCGCATTGTTTGGAAACGCGTTCTTGATATGAATGATCGTGCATTGCGCGATATTGTCATTTCATTGGGGGGCATAACAAATGGTTTTCCACGCCAAACAGGTTTTGATATTACTGTTGCATCAGAAATTATGGCGCTTCTTTGTCTCTCTGAAAATTTAGAAAACCTTACACAAAGACTCAAGAAAATTATTGTTGCTTATCGTTATGATAAAACGCCCATCACCGTTGCTGATCTTAATGCAGAAGGTGCAATGGCAGTTCTTCTAAAAGATGCTATACAACCCAATCTCGTACAGACAATTGAAAATAACCCTGTTCTCGTTCATGGAGGACCTTTTGCTAATATTGCTCATGGCTGCAACTCAGTTATAGCAACAAAAACTGCTTTAAAACTCGCTGATTATGTTGTCACAGAAGCAGGATTTGGAGCCGATCTTGGAGCAGAAAAGTTTTTCGACATCAAATGTCGGCAAGCAGGTATTGTACCAAATGCTACCGTGATCGTCGCAACTATTCGTGCATTAAAAATGAATGGTGGTGTGGATAAAAATAACCTGACAGAAGAAAATATCACCGCTTTAGAAAAAGGAGCAGCTAATCTTTTACGACACATAAAAAATATGAAGCACTACGGTATTCCTTGTGTTGTGGCTATCAATCATTTTGACAGCGATCGCGATGCCGAAATAAAAACATTACAGAAAATAGTTGCAACAACTGGACACAAAGCTATTATCTGTAAGCATTGGGAACAAGGTGGGAAAGGCGCTATAGAACTTGCACAAGAACTCGTTACCTTGATTGAAGAAAAAAAATCTCATTTTAAGATTCTCTATCAAGATGATATTCCCCTCGTTCAAAAAATTAATTGTATTATAACAAAGCTATACGGTGGGCGTGGCGCCATTATCTCAGCCCCTATTCTCAAACAACTTGAATCTTGGGAAAAAGAAGGTTTTGGCGCCTACCCTATTTGTATGGCAAAAACACCTTATTCTTTTTCTGCTGATCCCAAGCAATATGGTGCGCCTGTTGATTTTGAAATTCCCGTACGAGAAGTTCGTCTCTGTGCGGGAGCCGGCTTTATCGTTGTCATTTGCGGAGATGTTATGACCATGCCTGGACTACCCCATTATCCCACGGCTGAAAAAATTCATCTTGATGAAAATGATCAAATACAAGGACTTTCATGAGTTTATAATCATGAACTCTATCATTCATTATAAAAAGCATTTTATTACAAAAAAAATAGAATTTTTAAAAGCGATATAGACAAATGTCTTATTTATATGATATAAGCGCTTGTTCTTTTGGATATGCCTTTAAAAGGACGTAGGTTTTTCTATTATTTGTGACACTGAAAAAAGCAGGATAAATAGTGCAAGTACTCGTTCGTGATAATAATGTTGATCAAGCGCTCCGCGCGTTGAAGAAAAAGATGCAGCGTGAAGGTATCTTCCGTGAAATGAAAATGCGTAGTTATTATGAGAAGCCATCTGAGAGGCGTGCTCGTGAAAAAGCTGAGGCTATTCGTCGTACACGTAAGCTTGCTCGTAAGCGTGCACAAAGAGAAGGTTTTGTTAGTAACGGACGAACTGTTGCAGTGAAGTAATATGCTTTTGTGTATGCGTTATCAAAATGGCATGAATTGTAGTGTAAATAGGCTATCAGAAATTTTGTACTTATAGAATATTGTAAATGAGTTTTTCTCATAAGGCGTGTGTTATAGTATTTAGAATTATCTGAGCATAATGGGTGTTTTGGGTCTATAAATGCAGTGATTTTTACTCCACTCTTCGGCATTTCAAGCACTGCATAACAAGGCTGCAGTTCGGTTCTTTAAATCGACTTATTGCTGTACAAAATTAAGGAGAGAGTACTGGATATTTTGTAATGGCATTTTGCTATAGTTTTTCATCTCTCAAATAGCTCTTTCTTATGTACCGCTCACGTGCTGGTTTTCTTTTTTTCTATTAAAATATTCTGCATCTTTCGAAAATTCTAGATTATATTGCAAAGCACAAATCACTATTGCAATATGCGATTATGTATGTGTAGAGATATGATATCAAATACATAATCCTCGTTCCCTTCACTTATATAACGAAATGATTCCATAATTTTCGATATCTCTTGATTTTATCCCTTTACAAAGGGAAGAATTTTAACCACTGCATTACAGCTTGGTTTTTCTTGATAAATTTCTTCCCCTCATCAATTATGTTATTCACCTCATAGCGTATCGAGCAAACCTTCCCCTGAATATTTCATTTAATTTTCTTTTTCTCTAACTCAGTATAAAAGAAAATTGACAATAAACAAAGAAACCACTGTGATTTTAATATGTGTGAATATGTGCCTTATCTTATCATTTTTTATGAAAATATTTTTACAATTTAAATAACGATTAAAAATGTATAACATATTGATTTATTATTATAAATAAGCGTTTTTCATATTAAATAATAACTATGAATACCGTAAAGCTCTCATCATACACCCTCTCATATTGAATCAATCAAGATTATCTTCTTGTACATCATAAGCGGGATTCGTATGCAAATAGAATAAAAGCTATTTAAGAAAAAACAAAAAGGCTTCTTATGAACACCATAAATAATAGGAACTGCATAACATTGAAAGCTGGTAAATAGAACGATGGAGCCAGCTTATCTACCATACGAATAAGCATTATCATGGCATAAAATTATAATGTAGCAAATTTTATAAAGTGGATTATCACGAAAAAGTATCCTGTTAGCCCTTCATATATCAATCTACTCTACAATGCTGCTCATATTTTTACGCTTAACTGTTTTTATTTACCGTATTATTTTGTTCATTCAAAACTCTTTTCAAGCCACACAATAATCCCTTTACTGAACAGCTCTTTGTTCATAATATGCATACATGCACTTTTACTTCGAGAAACAAACTTAGAAAAGAGATGCAATACTTTAGCCCTAATTTCCTGTACACTTTACTGTTTTATCACGCGCACAGCTACATAAAAATCCAATGTTTATTTATATCTACCCCCTCATAAACAAGATAAGCACTAAGAAATACAAACCTTTTGTTTTCCTTATTTTGATATTTTTGTAGCAATTTTTTCATCGTTTAGATCTCTTTAACGAGCAGTGTGTCATACTTTTTATCAGTTTCCAGTCTTATCTTTCAGATTTTAAATTTCCAATATATGATGAAATAAAGGAGTTCGGTGTGCAAAGTTCTCGTTGGTTTCGCGTTTCAATACTCGCATCATGTATCTTAATAGCAACAGTCATTGTATTAGTTTCACCTCATTTGTTGCATGCACAAACATTTAATCAAAATTTAGGGCCCAGTGGTTTACCACTTCCGCGATTTGCTTCGATTAAACCTACCCGTGTTAATGTACGCGTCGGACCAGGAAGCAACTATTCTATCATTTTTACCTACCAAAAGAAGGGGTTACCTATTGAAATCATCCAAGAATATGATCAATGGCGCAAAATTCGTGATGCAGAAGGCGATGAGGGGTGGGTGTATCAATCGCTTTTATCGGGAAAGCGAACTGCTATAACTATTCCATGGCAAAAAGATAAAACAAAAAGGCTGATGCTACGAAAAAAACCCACCGACAACGCAGAACTTGTGGCGGAAGTAGAACCTAACGTCATTGGTAATATCCGCCAATGTGATGGACAATGGTGCGAACTAAACATTAATAATACACGCGGATGGCTTCAACAACCCCAGTTATGGGGAATCTATCCTGATGAAAAAGTAAAAGGCTGGTGAATGCTCAAACTCAACAAGTTTAATTTTTATTCCTCATTGAATATCCTCACTGCCTATCACAAGATTGATTTTTTGGTTTCAATCGCACGATTAAATCAACATGTGAAATTTCCATACCTTCTGGTGGCTTAGGCAAATTTCTAATAATGGGAGCTTCTTCCAAATTATAAGGAATATCAAGAATACGATTTTCGCCTTCTATATAAAAATGGTAGTGATCAGAGGTATTGGTATCAAACCAAGTTTTTGAGCCTTCTACGGCAATAATCCGTAATAATCCCGCTTCCGTAAATTGATGAAGTGTATTATAAACCGTTGCTAAAGACACAGGTACACCTGCCCTCACCGCTTCCTCATAGAGCTCTTCAGCAGTAATATGACGATTTCCTTGAGAAAAAATCATATGTGCAAGTTCCAACCGCTGACGTGTTGGACGCAGACCATTTTGACGCAAACGTTTTTCTAACATAGAAATGGAATAATATTGCACAACTTTTCTACACTCTTTTGTGGACTGTTGCTCTTCATTCATATCTAAATTGTCTGCACTCACTGACATATTACAAACTCAAATATATTCCTGCTAAATAAGATCAAAATACAAAAAAATGGGAATAGTATGGTGTAATCTTGTATTCCATTTTTAAATAATTACCTATGTAGAATACATAAAAAAAGGCTTTTGTCATTAAAAATGATATAAAACCATTTCCCTCTCTTTAAAATTTGCTCTAAAAGTAGGTTGGGAAAAGCGCAGAAATTAAAGATATATGCAAATAAATGGAGTAACAATGGCTGAACAAAAGTCTCGCTACACGTATGAAGAGCTTCTAAGCTGCGCTCGCGGCGAAATGTTTGGTAGAGGTAATGCGCAATTGCCAGCACCGCCAATGTTGATGATTCATCGAATCACTCAAATTAGTGAAACTGGAGGTAAATACGATAAAGGAATGGTTCGCGCCGAATTTGACATTACACCAGACATGTGGTTCTTTAATTGTCACTTTATAGGCGATCCCGTTATGCCAGGATGTCTCGGACTGGATGGTATGTGGCAATTAACAGGTTTTTTTCTTGGTTGGCTAAACGAACCAGGAAAAGGGAGAGCGATATCAACAGGTGAAGTAAAGTTATCAGGGATGGTAACTCCACAAACCAAAATTCTTGAATATGAAATAGATTTTAAGCGTATTCGACGTGGAAATTTAGTCTTAGGAATAGCTGATGGGTGGCTAAAAGCAGATGGAGAGACTATTTATAAGGCAAACGATTTACGCGTTGCTTTATTCAAAGAAGATTGAACATTGTTTCCGTCAGAAAAAACTTTTCACTATTCTGTATGGAACGAGGAGGTATGAATGCGTCGAGTTGTTGTAACCGGAATGGGAATTGTCTCCGCAATTGGAAATAATCCTGGAGCTGTTTTAACTAGTTTACGTGAAGCAAAATCCGGAATTTCTTACGCACCTCAATATGCTGAATTAGGCTTTCGTAGCAGAGTTTATGGCAAACCTGATATTAATATAGAAGAACTCGTAGATCGACGTGCTCTCCGTTTTCATGGGCGTGGAACAGCATGGAATCACATCGCTATGGATCAAGCAATTGCTGATGCAGGTCTAGAACCGCATGAAGTATCGAACGAACACACGGGTATTATTATGGGTTCTGGAGGTGCTTCAACACATTCAATCGTAGAAGCTGCTGACATTACACGCCAAAAAGGTCCAAAACGTATTGGACCTTTTGTTGTCCCTAAAGCGATGAGTTCTACAGCATCTGCAACATTAGCAACTTTCTTTAAAATAAAAGGGATCAATTATTCAATCTCTTCAGCTTGTGCTACCTCCAATCATTGTATTGGTAATGCTTACGAAATAATTCAATATGGTAAACAGAAGCGCATCTTTGCTGGTGGCTGCGAAGATTTGGATTGGACACTCTCTGTTTTATTCGATGCCATGGGCGCTATGTCCAGCAGATATAATGACACCCCTCACAAAGCTTCACGCGCTTATGATGTTAATCGTGATGGTTTTGTCATTGCTGGAGGAGCTGGCGTTTTAGTTCTTGAAGATTTAGAACTTGCTAAAGCACGTGGTGCAAAAATCTACGGAGAAATCGTTGGATACGGTGCAACATCCGATGGACATGATATGGTTGCCCCATCAGGAGAGGGAGCAGAACGATGCATGCGCATGGCCCTTGCAACAGTCAATAATAAAATTGATTATATCAATCCCCATGCGACAGCAACTCCTGTTGGTGACCCTCCTGAGATAAAAGCTATCCGTCGTGTCTTTGGAGCTGGTGATCAATGCCCTCCTATTTCCGCTACCAAATCTCTAACAGGACATTCCCTGGGAGCAGCAGGTGTTCACGAAGCAATCTATACATTGTTAATGATGAATCATAATTTTATTTGTGAAAGTGCCCATATTGAAGAACTTGATCCAGCTTTTGCTGATATGCCTATCGTTCGTGAACGACGTGATCATCAACAACTGAATACCGTATTGTCAAATACTTTTGGCTTTGGCGGTACCAATGCAACGCTTGTTTTCCAACGTTATGTATAAACAAAAGTTCTTAGTAATTGAAAAAAGTACGGTCTTACGGAGAATAATATGAAAGGTTTGATGGAGGGCAAACGCGGCCTTATTATGGGAATTGCGAATGACCATTCAATTGCTTGGGGCATTGCCTGTCAGCTCGCACAAGCAGGAGCTGAATTAGCGTTGACTTATCAAGGAAATGCTTTTGGAAAACGTGTTCATCCCCTAGCAGATAAACTTGGCTGCAAATTAGTGCTAGAGTGTGACGTTGAGAAAAGTGAAAATATTGATTACGTCTTTGAGCAACTTGAAAAAGAATGGAAAACAATTGATTTTATTGTCCATGCCATTGGTTTTTCAGATAAAAATCAGCTAAAAGGGCGTTACGTTGATGTCACAACACGTGAAAACTTTCAACGCACGATGGTTATTTCAGCTTATTCCTTTACTGAAATTGCCCAGCGCGCGGGTAAACTTATGCCCAATGGAGGAACACTTTTAACTCTTACCTATGGTGCTTCACAGCAAGTTGTGCCTAATTATAACATCATGGGTGTTGCTAAAGCAGCTTTAGAAGCTATGGTGCGTTATTTAGCAGCGGACTTTGGTCCTCAAAATATCCGCGTCAATGCAATTTCCGCTGGTCCTGTTAGAACCTTAGCAGGTAATGGTATTGCAGCTGCACGGGCAATATTTTCACATCAACGCCGTAATGCCCCATTACGTCGTACCGTGAATATTCATGAAATTGGAAAATCTGCTCTTTATCTACTCTCTGATTTATCATCAGGCGTTACAGGTGAAATCCATTATGTTGATTCAGGCTATAACATCATGTCTATGCCAATACTTGAAGAACTAAAAAAAAGTGACGATTCCCAAGAAGGATAATTTTTATTTCATTGCACTAAAAAATAAAATCAATCATGTACATAGTGCTTTAGTCGGGTATTGAGTACGTTCTCAGCTATATAAAGTGTATTGACTTATAATAATATGACGTAAGGCATATGTGCAAATGTTTGTAAGAATAAGTGAACACAAAACCAGATGTACTATGCCTTGTTTCGCAAAATATTTTATAAAAGTCGGAATATTTCTTCAATCCATGGTTGATAAAGTGTGTATTTTATGACGTTATTTACCTTACTAAAGCATACGCTTTTGCCATTGTTTATAAATCAATATCCAACCCTCATGCCACCCCAGTTTGAAACAGAGATTAGAGAATTATTAAAACCCTTAGTTTCAGCTTTTGTATAGCAAATTGAAAAAAATATTCCTACCGTTTGATTTATTCTTGAAACGCAAATACAATCTAATTTAGGAAGAATATGAAGGCGTAAAGAAATCAATCATTAATCTTACTATTATTCTTTAATGAGACTTTACGATTTTAAAAGCATCTACATCAATGTTTTTTTAATAATGGAGGTTACGCTTTACCTCACACCTTTATTTTTCTCATTCTTTAATGAAAGCATTTCTCTAATGTATCAGTTAAAATAGAACGCCTAAAAATACTATAGCTGTTGCTCTTTCATGCATTTTTTTTAAAGATATCTCTCAATGCACGCCATTCCATTTCACAATGGTACCTGTAAAACATATAAAAATCCCTGTGAAGTACATAAAATCCTTTTTTCACCACCATTTTAATGTTTATACAGATGACAAACTGACACTGTCATTTTACTTGCCATGTTCTAATGTTGAAACAACCCTTGACACTTGAGATGATTCATTAGAAGTATTTTTAATAATTTTTATCCACATACTAACCCGCTTGTGACAAGAAAACGCATATTTTTAATTAACTCAATACAAAAATAAAATGAATTATTCATATAAATCAATTTTTTATCTTTATAATCACATTATTTTTCAGCTTAAATGACAGCCACAAACAAGTACAATAATATTTTTTTAGACTTTCAAAGTTATAATTCCAAAAATCATTTCTTGCATATAAAAAACAAAATTGACATGTGAGAGAATAAAAGGCTTAAATATCTCTACTGAACAGCTTCAAGTGCCAAGAGCTGTCTCAACATTGGGAGGTGTAATGATGCTCGTCTTCCTCCTTCATAAACGTAAAGATGGGGATGCGCACAATAGCTTTATCGTTACACTATTCACGGTCACCGTCGCAAATTGGACTTGGGAATTTTAAGAGAGGTCTCTTTAAAACAAGCACGTGAGTATGCAACAGCAATCGTGTTTTTTTGGCGTTCTATTTTACCTGATACATCAGAGAAATGCTTTCATTAGAAAATGAGAAAATAAAAGTGTGAGATAATCTCCATTATTTAAAAGATATTGCTTTAAGATAGCATAAAACTGAATTTAAAAATGATTGTAGAAATGGGAACTGATTTTCAGCTTTAAAATTTCATCTTCTTCCCAAATTAGATTGTCTTCTTGTTTTAAAAAATTACAAAAACAGAGATTCATAATATCCCTTCCCCAATATTCTTAGCTTATACGTTACATAAATAAGATGCTTCTACCTAATGAGTCTTGTATTATTCTGTTTGCAAATATCATTGTGAGATGAATTTAAGAGACAATAAAAGTATCTTGTTCATTACATTACATAAACATGTGTAAGTGGAAACGATAATTTATCTTAAAAGAGATAGCTCTTAGACAAAAGCAAAAACTTTTATATTTCAGCCATGTTTCATAAAGAATCGAATGATATGAATCTATAATTTGCTGGAATATGACTGCCTTATACAACCATTAATACAATCTATTTTATATGTCTATCATAGCATGTTTCTATTTTTTACGATTGGAATTATTAATAAACAGGATATCATTGTATTTCGTCCTTGAGGGCGCGGCCTAGTAATGTGTTTGCCGCTTCAGTTATGTTTTTACCACAATAGAGAATTTGATAAATTTGTTCTACAATGGGCATTTCTACCCCAATACGCTGCGCCAACGTATGTACTTCCTTGGTATTTAAGTATCCTTCCACAACCTGACCAATTTGTTTTTCTGCTTCTTTTATATCTATTCCTTTACCAAGAAGTATTCCAAAACGGCGATTACGCGACTGATTATCAGTACATGTCAAAACCAGATCACCTAAGCCTGTCATTCCCATAAATGTGGCAAGCTCAGCACCCATAGCCCCCCCTAAACGACTGATTTCAGCTAGTCCTCGTGTGATAAGAGCTATTCGTGCATTTGCCCCAAAACCTATGCCATCTGATATTCCTGCACCAATAGCAATAACATTTTTGACTGCCCCCCCTAATTGAACACCAATCATATCTGAACTTTTATAAACTCTAAAACTTTTGTCACAATGAAAAAGTTGCTGCAATTCTTTACCAAACTCAACATCAGAAGCTGCTATCGTCATTGCAGTAGGCCAACCAATAGCTAGTTCTTGAGCAAAAGTTGGTCCAGAAAAAACAGCTAAAGGAATTTTTTCACCTAAAATCTCACGAGCAACCTCTTGTAAGAAACGTCCAGTCCCATGTTCTAAACCTTTTGTAGCCCAAATAACGCGTGAATGCTGATCTAAATAAGGCTGAATATTATACAAGACTTGATGAAATACATGGCTTGGAACAGCGATTAATATATTGTGACTTGCCGTTATTGCAATTTCAAGGGAAGCTTCAAGTAATAAATTTTCAGGAAATTGAATATCGGGTAAATATACTTGATTACAACGTTGTTCCTGTAATTCTTTGATATGTTGAGGACTATATCCCCAAAGTAAAACATTATGACCATTACGGGCAAGAGCTATCGCTAATGCAGTACCAAAAGAACCAGCACCTATAACTGTCATTGCAACGGTTTTCATTAAATTTTCTAATTATTCTCTAAATTTTTGATTTCAATTGCATATTATTATTACAAATAATTTTAATGCTATCTTTAATATAAATTCTTTAAATCTAAAAATATTACTGCTTCATAGCTTTTTTATCTCACACAATATAAAAACTTGTTGCGCACATTCTCTTTCTTTGTAGTAAAATTTTACAAACATCACTTTTTGTATATTCTACAGATAGCTATTTGTCTCAAAAATTAAAGATTGACTAAATACCCCACAGACTTTCTCTTTTAAATTAAAAGTATATTCAAAATAATAATACTCATTCCACTGATATCTTGTACTTATCTCCTGCTTTATATCCTACGAATTTCTTCTACGGAGCTGATACATGCCGCATCATCTCCGTAGATATTTCTAACAACTACTCCACAGGAAACTGCTGCGTATTTTGATCTTGCCCCATGGGCATTTCTGAACCAGGTGCTTGATCTACAGGAGTTTGCGTACTTAGACCCTGCCCCATGGGCATTTCTGAACCAGGTGCTTGATCTACAGGAGTTTGCGTACCTAGACCCTGCCCCATGGGCATTTCTGAACCAGGTGCTTGATCTACAGGAGTTTGCGTACCTAGACCCTGCCCCGTGGGCATTTCTGAACCAGGTGCTTGATCTACAGGAGTTTGCGTACTTAGACCCTGCCCCGTGGGCATTTCTGAACCAGGTGCTTGATCTACAGGAGTTTGCGTACTTAGACCCTGCCCCATGGGCATTTCTGAACCAGGTGCTTGATCTACAGGAGTTTGCGTACTTAGACCCTGCCCCATGGGCATTTCTGAACCAGGTGCTTGATCTACAGAAGTTTGCGTACTTACACCTTGCTCCATCGAAACCTTTGAGCCCTGTATCTTTTCTGGCTGTTTTCTTACGGATATATCTTTGTTTGATAACGGCTCAGATACTGAAGAACCATCTCTACTTGATATTTCCGGTTCAATAACACGTCCTGAGCCACCCATCATATTATAATTCAAATGAGAAATAGCCCACCATGTACCCCCAATAATAATAAAAACACAAATAGCAGCAAACCATAACGCATTTAAATTCCACTTGGCATCTGGACCAGAACTCAAGTGTAAAAAGAAAACAATTTGTACTACAATCTGAATAATCGCCATCCCAATAAGATATGCAACTTTTGTACTGACTGCCCAACTTTCCATCATTCCATACATCACAGGAATAAAAGAACCCAAGGTGAAAAATACAGCCAGAATAAAACCGACCAAATAGGAACCAGTACTGGGACCATGTGTTTCATTTTGCATGCTCATCACAACGCTCCTAATAGATAAACCATGGTGAAAACACCAACCCATACAATATCAAGTAAATGCCAAAAAATGGAAAGGCACGCTAAACGTGTTTTATTATCCTGATCCAAACCATTACGACGAAGATGACAAAACATCACGACCATCCAAAGAAGACCAACACTCACGTGAAGACCATGGGTGCCAACCAAAGCAAAAAATGCTGACCAATAAGCAGAAAGTATCTCCCGTCCAAAAAGCTGTAAACCTGTTGCAGGATCAATACCCGCATAAGCATTTGGATCGAAATAAAAAACCTCACTCAAAAGTTCATGAAATTCGTAAAGTTCCATACCAATGAAGCAACACCCCAATACAAAGGTAATAGCCATCCATAAACGCACACCACTGATGTTATTTTTATGTGCTTGTACCATTGCAAAGCCATAAGTGACGGATGAAAACAACAAGAAAGCAGTCTCAACCAAAACAAACTTTAAATCTATAAACTCACTGCCCGCTTTACCACCACCATAAGAAGCAGAAAAAACAGCAAAACTTGAAAACAGTGTCGAAAACAGGATTAAGTCTGAAAGAATATAAACCCAAAAACCAAACGTCATTACCGAGCTACTATCGTGGTGAAGTTCATCTATAGTACTCGCGTTATTCATTGTTACAGCACTCATACTGTCACTCCTTGTTCTTTAAGAACAGCCGTAAAGGCATCTTCAGTTTTTTGCACTTCTTCAGCTGGAATATAGTAACCATGATGATCACCTGTTAATGAATGACACACAAGCGTTGCAATAAAACCAATCAGTCCAACAGCAGCAAGCCACCAAATATGCCAAACAAGTGCAAAACCAACAACTAATAAGAAGAATCCCGCAATAATTCCAGCCGATGTATTCGACGGCATATGAATTTTTGTGAATCCACTTGTCGGACGTTGATAACCACTTTTCTTCATATTCCAATAAGCATCATCAGACTGTATCTTTGGAAGGAGGGCAAAATTGTAGGCAGGAGGCGGTGAAGAGGTAAACCATTCAAGTGTACGTGCATCACCCCAAGAATCATTCAACGTTACCGGTAGGTGACCTTTATGCTTAATACCATACCAAATCGCCAAAACAACCTGTAACACAAAACAAAGGATACCAAGCAAGATAATAAAAGCACCTAGAGCAGCAATAATAAACATCGGCTGCCAACTAGGTTCCATGTAATGCTGGAGACGACGTGTTGCACCCATTAAACCAAGCGCATAAACAGGGAAAAACGCAAGGTAAAAACCAATAAACCAACACCAGAAAGATGCAATACCTAGTATGCGATTTGGTTTATAACCAAAAGCTTTTGGAAACCAAAAAGCAAGCCCTGCTAAATAAGCGAAAACCACACCTCCAATAATTGTATGATGGAAATGCGCTATCAAAAAGAGCGAATTATGAAACTGCCAATCTGCAGGAACAATAGATAATAAAACACCAGTTAACCCACCACCAACAAACGTAAAGATCATTCCCATGCACCAAAGCATTGGAGGCTCAAAGCGAATCCGACCTTTATACATCGTGAGCAGCCAATTAAAGACTTTTACACCTGTTGGAACTGCGATGATCATCGTAGCAATACTAAAGAAGGTATTTACAGCTTCACCACCACCCATTGTAAAGAAATGATGTCCCCAAACAAGAAGCGAAAGAATCAAAATAACCACCATGGCCCATATCATGGAAGTATAACCAAAGAGGCGTTTTGAAGAAAAAGTTGAGACAACTTCAGACACAATGCCAAAAGCAGGAACAACCAAAACATACACTTCAGGGTGACCAAAAACCCAAACATAATTAATCCACACCATTGGATTTCCACCACCAACGTTAGTAAAGAAATTCATGTTCAAATAACGATCACATGCCAAGAGCGCAAAAGCAACAGTTAAGACAGGATAAATAACTACAATAAGAACATTACTGACAAAAGCGCTCCAACAAAAAATAGGCATTTTCATCATTGTCATTCCAGGAGCACGCATTTTAATCATCGTTGCAATAAAATTCACTGATCCCATTGTTGTTGCAATACCAGAAAGCTGAAGAGACCATAAATAATAATCTACCCCTGTATCTGGACTCGTTTGTAATTCTGTAAAAGGTGGATACATCAACCAACCACCACGACCAAAATTACCAACACCTAGGGATATATTAATCAAAATCGCCCCAGCTGCCGTAATCCAAAAACCCAGATTATTTGCAAAGGGAAAAGCAACATCACGCGCACCAATTTGAAGCGGTATAAGATAATTAAAAAGACCAAATAAAATAGGCGTAGCCATGAAAAAAATCATGATCGTACCATGCGCCGAAAAAATTTGATCAAAATGCTCAGGAGGTAAATAACCTGCTGTTTCACTCCCAAGAGCTAAAGCTTGATGCGTTCGCATCATAAGTGCATCCGCAAAACCGCGAACAAGCATAATAATTCCAAGAACTATATACATTATGCCTATGCGCTTATGGTCAACAGTTGTAATCCAATTTCGCCATAAAATTCCCCACCACCCAAGCGCTGTCAGAGCAACGACAGCAATTAAACCAACCAAAACAATCGCAATACATGTATACAAAACGATCGGTTCATGTGCAAGCGCATGAAAAGCACCTGCCGTAGGATCTGTAAGTCTTCCAAACATTTCTCAACCCATTTCAAATGAAATTTAAGTTTAAAAGAAACCTTATATTAAAAATATTAAAAGGGCTCTTTCTCTATTGACCCTTTAAATAACATCAGGATCAAATACTGAACACAGTGCACCCCATAGCGTCTGAGCAGCAGCACGTTTCATTAAATCTTCATTACACACCGTATTTTCATCGACACATCGATTAACAACACGATAGTAAAGCCGCTTCTCAACAGGTGCAAAATAACGAACTTCAGCATCTTTTTCCTTCGCAGCAATATCACCCATACGAGGCGCAATAGAAAGTTGACGATAAGATGTACGATCAAGTACTCGACCATTAGCCCGAGCTTTTACAATCCAATCCTCAAAATCCCGCGAAGACACAGAATGCCACTTAAACCGCATACCCGAAAAACCATCACCACTGTAATTTGCTGAGGTCCCTTTGAATACCCCTTGTTCTTCAGCGACCAAATGCAACTTAGCATTCATCTGCGGCATAGCGTAAAGAACCGTACCCAATTTGGGAACCCAAAAGGCATTGACAGAATTCTCTGACGTCAATTGCAATAAAACTTGACGTCCTTCAGGCGCGTAAATTTCATTAATCGATGCAACACCATATTCAGGATAAATAAAAAGCCACTTCCAATCAAGAGCTACAGCATCAATCTGCAATGGCTTTCCTTCACCCACCACCTCTACTGGAAGGGGATTTGTAGGCTCAAGCTTATAGGTATAATAAGTTGTTAATGAACCTAAAACCATTATGATTACAATGGGAATACTCCACATCAACGCTTCAATTTTATTTGAATGCGCCCAATCAGGAGAATAGTCCGCTTTCACATTCGATGCACGATATTTTATAGCTAAAAATACCACACTCACCATTACTGGAATGACAACGCAAAGCATAACAGCCACACAAACAACAATCAAAATTAACTGTTGACGTGCAACATAACCTGATGGCTGTATAACATCAATTTTACAACCAGACAAAAGCAGTGCTCCCCCTAAAATCACAAGCATCTCTAATTGTCTAACAAAGCTTTTCATCTTCATTTACCCCCGTCATACGCACTAAAAATTGTCATAATATAACACCTTAATATTGTACAGATTTGAAAATAATTATCAAGTGAATTCAATGCCAATACTACTCTTATCCAACGTTTGCTCTTTACCTATCACAATTTAATTATTTTGCTTAATTGTTTTGCAATATACTCAAGTGCAAACCGATATCCATCACCTCCACACCCGGTTATGATAGCGTCTACACCTGCAGATGTATAAGAATGGTGACGAAAAGCTTCACGCTGATAAATATGAGATAAATGAACTTCTACTTTCGGCCCTGAAAACATTTTTAGGGCATCGAGAAGTGCAACAGATGTATGACTGTAAGCCGCTGGGTTAATGATCAATCCAGAACTTGCCTCTATTGCTTCTTGTATCCATGCTACTAATTGCCCTTCACAGTTACTTTGATAAAAATTTATTATGATATCATTTTTTTTTGCCCATTCTCTGCATCTTTTTTCAATACCTTCTAGAGTTTCAGTTCCATAAATTCCTGGCTCACGTTGACCTAGAAAATTTAAATTAGGACCATTTAAAATCGTTATTATCTCTGACATAGCAAGCCTTTTCTTTCAGAGTCATCACTTATTAGAAAGATATTTAGCATGTTTTTTACAGCAATAAAGCTCCATTCTTAATCTCAAAAAATTCTGCGCGTCCTTTTAAGGCATCAAATAAAACACGATCTGTTCCTGTCATGAATGTTTGCACAGCTAAATCATCAAGAATATCAAATAAAGCAGCACGTCGATGCGAATCAAGATGAGCAGCCATTTCATCAAGAAGAAGAATGGGAGCCCTTTCCGACATCATACCTGTTAGACGTGCATGACATAAAACTAAACCTGTCAGCAGCGCTTTTTGTTCACCTGTTGAACAAGATGTTGCTGCTATATTCTTATCAGCATAAAAAACCTGCAAATCTGCACGATGTGGTCCTTCTAACGTCCGACCAGCAGCACGATCCATTGCGCGATTATGCCGTAATTGATCACAAAATTGTTCTTCAACTTCAGTTGCTGATATTTCACTAAGAGCTGTTTCTAAAAAACCATCAATTTGCAAAAAAGCTCGTGGAAAAGGTATATGAGACGGCATTTGTGTAAACATGTCATTTAAAAGCCGAATAACATCAACACGCGCCGCAGAAATAGCTGTCGCCAATTCTGCCATTTGCTTTTCTAAAGCATCAAACCAAGCACAATCTTCATTTCCATCCAAAAATAAGCGATTACGTGCACGCATAGCTCTATCATAATCGGCTATGCGACGCCTATGCAAGGGATCAATCGCTAAAACCATACGATCCAAAAAACTACGGCGCTCAAGTGAAGGACCTGTAAAAAGACCATCCATGGACGGTGTTAGGACACTAATATGACAATAATCTGTTAGGCAATCACCTGGTTCATTCACACCATTAATATGGACCTTTCGACTGTTATCGCTAACCTCCAAAGCTGTACCAATCTTTACTTCACCATAAAGAGCACATTCAAGACGTGCAAATACAACGAATCCTTCACCTCCGCCCTCTACAAAGCTAACATCAGAATAAGCAGCACGTCGCAAACCACGACCAGGAGAAAGAAAAGATAACGCCTCTAAAAGATTCGTCTTACCAGCACCGTTATGGCCAGTAAAAACCACATGCTGACCCGAAAAATGAATATTAAAAAAAGAATAATTGCGATAACGTAAAAGCTTCAGCTGCCTCACTGCCACTTTGTGCACACGACTCGCCATGCATTGCAAAACAATTGCCCCTAAACGCGAATAGGCATCAGCACATAGAGCACATCTGCATCATCATTATCACGAATCAGAGCCGGTGCTCCAGCCTCAGCCAACATAAAAACCATCTCATTGCTTGAAAGCTGCCCAGCGATATCCAAAAGATAACGTGAATTAAACCCTATCTCAAGCGGTTCAGATGTGTAAGTTACTGATAATTGATCTTCTGCACTGCCCGAATCAGGACTATTAACGATAAGCTTTAACTGTCCATGCTCAATCGTTAACTTAACTGCACGCCCCCGATCACTTGAAATCGTTGAAACACGATCAACTGCAGAAGAAAAACCCTGCCTATTAACAATTAATTCTTTATCATTTCCAAGAGGGATGACGCGCTGATAATCTGGAAATGTTCCATCAATTAACTTTGATGTAAAAATAACAGAACCCACAGAAAAACGAATCTTTGTCTCTGAAAGCTCTATACATACATCACCATCATTTTCTTCTGAAAGAAGTTTCTGCAACTCTCCTACAGTTTTACGGGGAACAATAACACCGGGCATTCCCTCAACTCCTGAAGGAGCTTCCATCTCAACTTGTGCCAAACGATGACCATCCGTTGCAACCAAACGCAGTTTCAAAACACCATCATTAACAACATGGAAGTAAATACCATTAAGATAATAACGGGTTTCTTCAGTAGAAATAGCAAATTGTGTACAATCAAGTAAACGCCTTAACCCTGATGCCGATAGAGAAAAGCGATAACCAAACTGCCCAGGAAGTGACTCTGGAAAATCTACCTTCGGAAGACATTGAAGCTGAAAATGTGCACAACCCGAAACAACAGATATTGTACTTGCTTGATTTTCATCAACGGATAATACAACTTCACTGCCATCACTCAGTTTCCGAATAATATCATAAAGCAAATGTGCTGGAACAGTTATTGCTCCAGCTTGTTCAACATTTACCGTAAAAGATTCTGTAACCTCTAAATCAATATCTGTTGCCTTTAACTGCACACGACCATTTTCTGCATCAATCAGCACATTCGATAAAATAGGAACAGTATTACGGCGCTCTACCACACGATGAACACGACCTAGAGACTTGAGAAATTGACTGCGATCAACTGTAATGCGCATAAAAGCCTCGTATGATTTACCAAAAACTATAAGAATTCTTTAGAATTAAAACGACAGATCCTCTTTAAAGAATCGCCTAATAGAGTTTATTAAACCTCTCTTAAAATGACAAGCCACTACTGCATAAGAAAAAACAAATCCTTTTATTAAATCCTTTAAAGTTTCTCCAAAGAAAGAAACGATAAACATTATACAGCCTGTTCTCCAATCAACCGCTTAAGCAATTCAAGTTCCTTAGCTAAGGTCTGATCACCACAAACCAAATCTTCAATTTTACGCACAGCGTGTAAAACTGTTGTATGATCACGCCCACCAAAACGGCGTCCAATTTCTGGTAATGAGCGAGGAGTTAATACTTTTGCTAAATACATCGCAACTTGCCGTGGCTTCACAACCGTACGTGTTCGGCGATTAGACAACAAGTCCTGTTTAGAAACATTATAATGGCGCGCTACCGTACGCTGAATTTCTTCAATCCGAATTCGCTTAGGTTCTCCAGGACGTGTCAAGTGACCTAATAACTCATCAATCCGTTCTAAAGATAAATTAGACTCAAAAGATTGACGAAATAACAACTGATTAAATGCTCCTTCAATATCACGTCCCGACCCTAAAACCGTTTTGGCAATATATTCCAAGATATCATCAGAGATTGATATCATGCCATCATCTTGTTGTGCCACCTTTAACCGCTGGCGCAACATTTGTAAACGCATTTCATAATCTGGTGCTTCAATTTCAAGTGCGACTCCTCCTTGAAGACGAGATCGAACGCGAAGATCAAGCGATTCTAATTCTGCTGGTGGACGATCTGCAGCGACAACAACTTGTTTTGCACTATCAAGCAACATATTAAGCAAATGGCAAAACTCATGTTGTATCGACTTTCCCTGCAAAAACTGCATATCATCAATAATCAAAAGGTCGATATCGCGAAGCTGTTCTTTAAAAGAAAGAGCATCATTATCACGAATAGCTGTTGCAAAACGCCACATAAAGTATTCAGCAGTTAAATAAATAACACGTGCAGATGTTAAACGCTTCAATGCAGAAGCCGCAATCGCTTGAAGCAAATGTGTTTTTCCCAAACCAACAGATGCGTGAATAAAAAGAGGATTAAAACGCAAAGCGCTTTTATGCCCCTCCGCAATTGAACGTGCAGCCGCTAAAGCAACACGATTAGAAGCCCCCTCAACAAAACTTTCAAAAGTATAGCGAGAATCAAGTGGAGATCCAAAAACCCCCGTTTGAGAATTCTTAACTGAATGCTCTGCACAACTCTCAACAAAAGATGAAGCCGCCTGCTCCTCTAGCACAACAGGAGGAACACTTCTTTTACAAACGACATCTCTTGAAACGCGTTCCATACCACGAACAATAACTTCAACACGAATAATTGCTGAATTCTCTTGTTTCCATAAATGAGTCAAAAGAGAACCATAGTGATTATTAATCCATGAACGTAAAAAAGCAGTAGGAACAGAAAGCTTTACAAGAGTATGACTATATTCAGCAAGCTTCACACGTCCAAACCAACTGGTATAAGCCTCAACACCAACCTGCACCTTTAACTGCGCCATAACACGGACAAAAGCCGCCGCACTTTCCTCCTCTGAAACAATAGAATGCCCTATAGAAGCATTTCTACAAACGTTCTCATCACTTTCCGTCATCCTATTCTTTATTATGTTCTCTGCCGACAGGATATTTACCGAAACCCTTTTAAAGGAACTAGCTTTAGAGTTCAATTTATCCACCATCTTCCATCCTGATAAAAATAAAATTTTGTCCTGCCAAACAACTAAAATAAATCTAGCGAAGGCAAAACGCCCTACCCCAAATAAGATTACTCACCCTCCCCTAGGATAGCCTCATCACAACCCCACTAACAAAGATGACCAATAAGATTTATTTGCACTCATGATATGACCCACCCTTCTAAAATGGTAAACATATCCATTAAGAAAACTAAAAAACCGCCAGAAACCTCTCCAACACAAAAGTTTCGAAAAACCTAAATCAAAACATCTTGTATTCAACAAAATACAGAATAATGCGCTGATGTGACCCCTTCATGCTTCTTAGTCTTCATAAGAACCATACAAAACAGCAGAGGTAAAATGCAAGAGGTCAAAATAAAATCAAAAAACCCGAAAAAAATGCTTATATTAATGAGGACTGAAAAAAATATTGATTCAATTCATTTTTTTTCTCTAAATTTACCAATAATTAAAGAATCTCTTCAGATTTAAAAAAAAAAATAAAATGCTTGACAAAAAAGACTCTGTACAAATCCACAAAGCTTGTGGATAACCATACCTCCCCCTATAAACTTTCTCTCCTTTTTCAAGTGGAGAATCATTATCGATTCTTATTTTCAATAGAAACCTTTTGAAATAATAAACAAAAAGCCAGCACCCTCATGGATACTGGCTTTGTTCTCAATTAAAGGAAAAAAAGCTTAAACGCTGAGAGCCTTCAAGCGTTTAGCTAAACGTGATACTTTCCTCGCAGCAGCATTTTTATGAAAAACCCCTTTAGAAACTGCACGCATAATTTCAGGCTCAAAATTCTTAAATGCAATCTCTGCAGATGCTTTATCGCCACCCGCTAAAGCATCATCAAACTTACGTATAAAAGTACGAACGCGTGAACGGCGGGCCTTATTAACCTGTGTGCGCGCCGCAACCTTGCGCACCGCTTTTCGAGCAGAAGGTGTATTCGCCATAAATATAATCTCTCTTTCAACACCTTGGTAAAATGAGTCCTAATAACAACTCTACCAATATAAATAAATCCAACCCAAGCAAAACTATAAAGCTGCCTATAACTGTGTGGCTTATAGCGCAATCCCAAAGCTAACGTCAATTAGATTTTCAAAGATAGTCATAAAAAAACGAAGCTAAACTCTTTGATCCGCAACTTTATAGCTTAATAATAGATATTTCTTAACAAACAAAAGAATTTAAACGGCTAACTTACGTAAGACATATTGCAAAATTCCACCATGATGCAAATAATCTAGCTCATCTTCAGTATCAACACGGCACAATAATGGAACGGTTTTTACCGTACCATCAGAAAAAGTAATTTTCGCTACAGTCTTTTGACGAGGTTTCAAGTTATGAATCCCTTCAATTGTCACCTTTTCATCTCCCTTTAAGCCTAAAGATTTCCAACTTAGCCCCTCCTCAAAGACAAAAGGGACAATGCCCATACCAACAAGATTAGAGCGATGTATCCTTTCAAAAGACTGCACAATCACTGCTTTGACACCAAGAAGATTGGTCCCTTTGGCAGCCCAATCGCGTGATGATCCATTGCCATATTCAATACCTGCAAAAACAACGAGCGGAACACCTTCTTGTTTATACGCCATTGCTGCATCGTAAATGGTTTGTTCTACCGCTGACGGATAATGAACCGTATAACCTCCTTCTCGACCATTTTCCCCTAACATGAAATTACGAATGCGAATATTGGCAAAGGTCCCACGCACCATAACTTCATGATTCCCACGACGCGTTCCATACTGATTAAAATCAGCCACTTTAACACCATGATCCATTAAATATTTCCCAGCAGGAGAAGCTGCCTTAATAGAACCAGCAGGAGAAATATGATCCGTCGTGATTTTATCACCAAATAAACCTAAAATCTGTGCATCCTTAATATCTGGTAAGACATCAGGAGCTTTCTGCATAGCATCGAAATAAGGTGGATTGCGTACATAGGTGGATTGCTCATCCCAAGAATAGGTAGAACCTGTAGGAATCCGAACTTTTTGCCAATTTTCATCTCCCTTAAAGACATCTGCATACTTTTCAGCAAAAACTTTACGCGTAACATTTTCTTCGATAAATTCCTGTATTTCTTGAGAAGTTGGCCAAATATCTCTTAAGTAAATCGGTTGACCATCTGAATCTTCACCAAGAGGTTCCTTGGTTAAATCTTTACACACTGTCCCAATGAGCGCATGTGCAACAACTAACGGTGGTGAAGCTAAATAATTCGCTTGCACATCAGGAGAAACGCGCCCTTCAAAATTACGATTTCCTGAAAGAACCGCAGCTGCAATGATACCATTGTCATTAATCGTTTTGGAAATAGCTGGATGCAAAGGGCCAGAATTTCCAATACATGTTGTGCACCCAAATCCTACTAAGTTAAATCCTAACGCATCTAAATCTTTTTGCAGACCTGAATTTTGAAGGTAGGCTTCAACGACTTGTGAACCAGGTGCAAGAGAAGTTTTTACCCATGGTTTACTTTTGAGACCTTTTGCTACAGCATTTCGTGCCAAAAGACCTGCTGCAATGAGAACACTTGGATTTGATGTATTCGTACAAGAAGTAATCGCAGCAATCACCACATCACCGTGACTCAGCGTATATTCTTCACCTTCGACCTGATAGCGCTCACCTTGTCCAGAAGTTTTTTTATAGTCTTCGACCAATGCCTTCTCAAAACCCTGCCCAACATTTTCCAATGCAATACGTCCTTCAGGACGTTTAGGACCAGCCATAGAAGGGACAACGGTTCCCATATCTAATTCAATTGTATCACTAAAAATGGGATGAGCCACCATTTCATCATGCCACATCCCTTGTGCTTTGGTATAAGCCTCCACTAAGGCAATCCGATCTTCATCACGCCCTGTCATATTGAGATAACGCACTGTCTCCTTATCAATTGGGAAAAAACCACACGTTGCTCCATATTCAGGAGCCATATTCCCAATCGTTGCCCGATCAGCAAGCGTCATATGCTCCAAACCAGGACCAAAAAACTCAACAAATTTACCAACAACACCCTTTTGGCGTAACACTTGGGTCACCGTCAACACGAGATCGGTGGCGGTTACACCTTCTTTAAGTTTCCCTGTTAGACGAAAACCAATCACTTCAGGTAACAACATAGAAACAGGTTGGCCTAACATTGCTGCTTCTGCTTCAATACCACCAACCCCCCAACCTAAGACCCCTAAACCATTTACCATAGTCGTATGCGAATCAGTTCCCACACAGGTGTCAGGATAAACCGTCTCACATCCCTCTTCCTTCTTCGTCCACACGCATTGTGCTAAATATTCTAGGTTAACCTGATGACAAATCCCTGTTCCTGGAGGAACAACACGAAAATTTTGAAAAGCTTGCTGCCCCCATTTAAGGAAACGATAGCGCTCACCATTGCGATCATATTCATGCTCAACGTTTTCCTTAAAAGCCATGGAATTGCCAAAAGCATCAACAATAACTGAGTGATCAATGACGAGATCAACGGGAATGAGAGGATTGATTTTTTCAGCGTTACCGCCAAGTTTAACCATAGCATCACGCATTGCAGAAAGATCAACAACTGCTGGAACACCTGTAAAATCCTGCATAAGAACACGTGCAGGACGGTAGGCAATTTCTGCCCCGGCACTTCCTTTGTCACTTAACCACTTAGCAACATTGAGGATATCCTCTTTTTTAACCGTGCGACCATCTTCAAATCGCAATAAATTTTCGAGAATAACTTTCATCGAAAACGGTAAACGAGAAACACCTTCAAGTCCGTTCTTCTCCGCTTCGATCAAGCTATAATAAGTATATTCTTTGCCACCAACATTTAATACTCTGCGACAATTAAAGCTATCAATTTGAGTCATGACTGTCCACCCTCATACTATAACCACCCAATTTCCAGGAATGAACAACACAAACTACGAGTCAAGGTCGCAGCTTGAGCGCAGACGCAATTACCTCCGCTATCCATTTCCCCCTCCACCCGCTCATAGGCAAATGCGGAAATCAGCGCCAGAAACCATTTTACACCAGATATTGATGTAAGGTACCCCTTATAGAACTATTTCTAGAACTATTCTAGGTACAATTGCATAAAAAATGTGTTTTTTATTCTATAATGCACTAAAGAATATGAAAATAAAAACAAAATAGGCAATCACATGGTGTTATCAGGCAAAGATCTAGCTGCTTACAGAAACGAGGAAATTCTGTTTCAAGGTCTTTCTTTTTGTTTATTTTCACAGCAACTTATGACAATCACCGGTCCTAATGGTATCGGAAAGTCTACATTACTCCGAATCATTGTCGGTCTTCTTGAAGCTGCTGAAGGTCATATAATCCTTAAAGACCATAATCAAACATACCCTGTTGCAACTGCCTGTCATTACCTTGGTCCTCAAAACGCTATGAAACCTCTTTTATCTGTCATTGATAATTTGCAATTTTGGGCAGAATTTTATGGTCAACATTTACGCTTTGTGCATGAAGCCCTTGCCGATATTGGTCTTTCTGATCTTGAACATTTACCCTTTAACACTCTGTCAACTGGACAACAAAGACGTGTCGCTATTGCCCGTCTTTTACTCTCCTATCGTCCTATTTGGATTTTGGATGAACCAATATCTGGTCTCGATAACCATGCTCAGAAACTCCTTGCCCGTATTTTCCAGCGTCATCTCAATCAAGGTGGTATGATTATCGCCGCGACTCATAATTCCCTAGGTATTCCAGAAAACCATACCATCGCTCTGGAAAAATTTTTACCTCTCTAGGAGAGAATAAAGAGAATAAAATGAAAGCACTGTTCTGGCGTGATCTTAAACTATTATTAGCGCTACAAGCTACTTCACTAACAGGATTATTGTTTTTCATCGCTGTTGTTGTCATAACCCCCTTTGCCATTGGACCAGATCCCAAAACTCTTGCACAAATAGGACCGGGTATATTGTGGTTTGGAGCCCTTCTTGCAGGGCTCCTCAATCTGAACAAACTTTTCCAAATCGATCGCGATGATGGTAATCTCGACCAATTTATCCTTTCAGAACAAAGACAAAGTTTTACACTAATTGTCTTTACCAAATGTCTTGCCCATTGGGTAGGAACAATGCTTCCTCTTATTTTTGCTACACCTATTTTAGCCCTCATGCTTCATTTAGATGTAGTAATAACTTTTACAACAATACTTACCCTTTTATGCGGAACACCAGCTATTATTTTTATTGGTGCTATAGGCGCTGCACTCGCAACCTCATTGTTGCACAGTACTTTGCTTATTTTTATCATTATCTTGCCGTGGATCATTCCAATTATGATTTTTGGTGTTTCCGCTGCTACAGCCCCAATAAACCCAAATACCTCTTTTCTCACTTCCCTAGCTCTTCTCAGCGCTTTTTCACTTCTTTTGAGTCTCTTTAGCTCTTTTGTTGCTGCGATAACGCTTAAACTTTTATCAGAATAATAAAAGTTGATTGCCGCATAGCAAAACTCTGCCTATTATGAATTTTATGAATGAAATAATGCGCACATATAAAATGAGATCACTCCCTATAAGTTTTACCCATTTCATGAAAATAAGCAAAATGATTTTGCCTTGGTTAGCCAGCATAACATTGTGTTTTCTTATCTTTGGATTGATTCTTGTGATGCATTCCCCTGATGACTATCAACAAGGGATTACTGTTAAGATTATGTACCTTCATGTACCCTTTGCGTGGTTGTCTACATTCTGTTATATAACGATGAGTGCCGCGGCATTAGGAAATTTGATTTGGAAATATCATCTTGCTGATGTGGCACTCAAATGTGGGGCGCCCATTGGAGCAATTTTCACCGTCTTGGCTCTTATGACAGGAGCACTTTGGGGACGACCTACATGGGGAACATGGTGGGTCTGGGATGCTCGGTTAACATCAGTTTTAATTCTGCTTTTTATCTATCTTGCTATTATCCTGCTTGGACGAGCTTTCGACAACCCAATAAAAGCCGCGCGCGCTACTGCAATTCTTACACTTGTTGGATTTGTTAATATCCCTATTATTAAATTTTCTGTTAATTGGTGGAATACATTGCATCAACCCGCATCATTGTTACGCGCTGGAGGACCAACAATCGACAATGCTATGTTATGGCCCCTTATAACAATGCTCTTTTGTTTCATCTTTATGTTTATTACGCTCTATTTGATGGCTATGCGAAATGAAATCAATCATCGTTATATCCAAATACTTCAGATAAAAAAATCCCGTCGTGCACAACAATAGGCGCTTCATTATGCTCGACCTAAATGGCATCCACAGCGGACTTTTAGGAAATCTATCTCAGAAAATTGATTTTTTCCTGAGCACCCTTAAACACGAGCAAATTGTTGTTTTAAGCTATGTGCTTTCTGCAATATCCCTCTTATGTCTTATTGGATATATTCTTTGCAAAGCCCTCTACCAAAAAAAAATTCTCCAACAGCTAAACAAAAAAGAGCTGTCACAAAAAGATAAAGTATAATGAAAAACATCCCTCCAAAACTTAAAAAAAATATATCTTTGCCTGTTCTGCTTGTTTTTTTTGGACCATTTGTGCTTTTTCTTCTTCTCATGATGTTTTTTTTCAACTTTATGGATAAAAAACACCTTCAAGATTCTTCTCTTCTCCCAAACGCATTAGCTGAAAAACCTGCTCCCAATATTTATCTTCCTCTTCTTGATAAAGAAAGTTATCTCAATTCAAAACAGTTTAAAGGACGTGTCACATTGGTCAATTTTTGGGGTTCTTGGTGTTTACCCTGTCGCGAAGAGCATCCTCTTCTTATGAAAATTGCACAAGATAAACGTTTTGATCTAATTGGCATTAATTATAAAGATAACAAAGCAAATGCCCTGCGCTTTTTAAACAGTTTTGGTAATCCTTTTAAATTTATTGGCTTTGATGATTCAGGATATACAGCTATTGACTGGGGGGTGTATGGACCACCAGAAACCTTTCTCTTGAATAAAGAGAGTATTATTATTGCCAAACATGTTGGTCCCTTAACATGGCAAATTTATCAAAAAAAAATTCTACCAAAAATTGAACAAGCGATTATGACAGAAGAAAAATAATGGAGGTTTGTAAAAACATAACGTTTTATCATGCTATGTATTGCTATTTTATTTATACGGCCACTTATTCTTCTTAGAAAAATTTGACAAGAGTATTATCATTGTTGATTCAAAAACATATGTAAAGAAATATCTGTAGAACAAACCTCCAAAATATGACAAAAATTTTAAGTAGTTTTCATTTTTCCTTAGCGATTAAATATCTGTTTGGGAGCTTTAGTTTTGATTATTTGGACAAAACAATATTGCTATAGAACCATCGTTAGCTTAGTGACAGCAACAAACTATTGTTTTCAAAATCATATAGTATTTTTTCTCCGCTTTTTTATCTGAAATACACATTGTTATGAGGGGACTTCACCACTATTCTCATCTTTATAAAATAATAAATCTGCTTTTTTGCAGCGTCATTGTTATATTTATTCCCATTACACTTATCTGTTCGTAATAGACTCCATAAAGCCTATATTGAATCTATACATTCTTATTCTCTCGATAATTTCCCTTATGATTATAACTAATAAGCTTTATTGAGTCTTAATAAGATAAATTCGAGTAAGAAAATATGACTACAATCAAAAAGTCTCATTTAACAGAGAAGATAAGTTATGAGTACATAATCAATTTATCAATGAACATTATAAAAGAATTCATTGTAAGAAATAAACTTTTGAGATGTAAAAAGTACAAAAGAAGCTTTTTCGAGAAGAGGAAATATATTTTACAGAGAACTCTTTTTTAAGCACTCTATGACATAATTACTGATTTCAACAGAAAGATCACTCGTATACACTAAAAAAACTCTAAAACAAGAAATATTCTAGAAGTTCATATGAGCTTATGCGTAAACTTTTATGACGCAAATAAAATAGGCTTTTGTTGCAATCATCATTTTTTATGAAAAATATTTGATTATGTTTTTTCTTCTAGAAATTCTTGCGGTGTAAAACGATACGTTTTTGAGCAAAATTCACATGTGACTGAAATATGGTTATCTTTAACCATTTTATTGCGTTCATCAATAGGAAATCCTTCTAGGATTCCTTTAATTTTTTCGCATGAACAAGAACATTGATCGACAAGAGAAAAAGAATTAAAAACTCTAACACCTTGTTCATGAAAAAGACGAAACAATAACTGTTTACTACCCACTTGGGGATCTGTTAATTCTGAACTTTCAATCGTTTTCATGAGTATTTTAGCTTCCTGCCATTGGTTATCCAATTGGGTATGAGTTTTCGTTTCTTCTCGCTTTTGATGAGGAGCATCTATTTTATGATGAGACGATTCTTGGGGTAAAAGTTGGGTCAAAATACCTCCAGCTCGCCAACTTTTCTGCGGTTTTCCTTGTTGATCACGATTAATTAATATGGCAACAGCCAAACGAATATCGGTAGGAATTTGCTCTGATTGATCAAAATAAATACGAGAAGCTTCTTGTAAATTTGATCCCTCTAATGCAACTATCCCTTGATAGGGTTGCATGTGGGGACCTTGATCAATTGTGAAAGCTAAAGTTCCTTTTCCTAAAAGTATTTCTGAAGAGGTTTGACCATTGTCTATGGCTTGTTTAAGCTGTTCCTTATCAAAACGAGCATATCCACGTAAACTGGAAGGAGGCGAAAAATCGCACACCAACATATTAACCGGTCCATCGGAATGGGTTTGTAGAATAAATTTTCCCGTAAGTTTTAGAGAAGTTCCAATCAGAACCGTTAAAAGTAAAGCTTCTGCTAGAAGATAAGAAACCGGTTCAGGGTATTGATGTCTTGTGAGAATAGAATTTAAAGTTTCCCCAAGTTGTACGGCACGTCCACGGATATCAAGTTCTTCAACTTGAAAGGGAATAACACTATCATCTTCATGCAAGAAGTTGTTGTTGAGAGAGGCTTCATCCTTAGCTTGTTCACTCATAGCTTTACCTTTTTTATATAATTTGTTGTAGGGAGGCTATTGTGGAGAGAAAAATGCATCTTGTAAACACCAAGAAAGAATTGCTTTTTGAGCATGAAGACGATTTTCAGCCTCATCGAAGACAACGGAGTGCGGTCCATCAATCACAGAATCAACCACTTCTTCACCACGATGAGCAGGAAGACAATGCATAAAAAGAGCATCCGGTTTTGCTAATTTCATGAGAGCTTCATTTACTTGATAAGGCTGAAAAATAGAATGACTGCGAGCACGAAACTCTTGTCCCATGGAGACCCATGTATCGGTCATAATACAATCAGCATCTTGAGCCGCTTCTTGGGGATTATGGGTTAGCATAAGATGCGCTCCCCGCTCACGTGCCCAATGTACAAATTGTTCTTGTGGTTCACTGCCCTTTGGTGTGGCAACACGCAAATGAAAACCAAAAAGAGCTGCAGCTTCAATTAAGGAATGGAGCACATTATTACCATCTCCCATCCATGCAAATATTTTGCCAGCAATTGGCCCTCTATGTTCCTCATAGGTTAAGATATCTGCTAAAATTTGGCAAGGATGTGTATCATCTGTAAGGGCATTAATGACAGGAATTTGTGCATATTGTGCCAATTCGAGCATACGTTGATGTTTTGTTGTTCGTAATATCACGATATCCACAAAACGGGATAAAACTCGAGCCGTGTCAGCTATAGTTTCACTGTGACCAAGCTGCATCTCTGAGCCCGTGAGCATGATTGTATCTCCCCCAAGCTGGCGCATACTGATATCGAATGAAATACGGGTTCGTGTGGATGGTTTTTCAAAAATCATCGCGAGCGTTTTACCTATAAAAGGTTTTGAACCTTTTCCTGCTTTAAAAGATGCTTTAAGGATTTTTGCATAATCGATTAATGCACGTGCCATTGCTGGCGTTAAAATGGATAAATCCGTGAAATGACGAAGAGCATTTGTCATGTGTGTGATATTTGTCTGTCCTTATTTATTTTCGAAAGATAAGAAATTGCTTTTTCAATACGACGCAAACTTTCATCTATTTCTTCTTCCTTGATAATAAGAGGAGGCAATAAGCGCACAACGTTATTGTTGGCAGCAACACTTAAGAGATATTCACTTTCCAAGGCATTAACAACGAGATTTGAAGGCACAACACACTGAATGCCCATCATAAGCCCCATCCCCTGAACAGCGCAGATAATATCAGGATAGATATTGAGAATGTGCAAAAGTCCATTTTTTAATTTATCCCCCATACGCTGAACATGGTTGAGAAAACTTGGCTCTAACAAAATATCAAGAATACTATTTCCTACAGCCATTCCAAGCAAATTGCCTCCAAAGGTTGATCCATGCGTCCCAGGTGTCATACTTTTTGCAACTTTATCCGTTGCAAGGCAAGCACCTAATGGAAATCCACCTCCTAGTCCTTTTGCAAGGGTAAGAATATCAGGCGTGACATCACTCCATTCATAGGCAAAAAGCTTTCCTGTTCGTCCTACACCCGTTTGGACTTCATCTAAAATCAATAACAGACCATTATCATCGCATATTTTGCGCAAAAATCTTAAATATTCATGAGGGACCGTTCGTATTCCTCCTTCTCCTTGAATAGGTTCAATAAGAATAGCGGCGGTATTTTTATTAATAACGTTACGCAAAGCGGTTTCATCACAAAAAGGGACTTGAATAAATCCACCAGCTTTAGGTCCAAAGCCTTCAAGATATTTTTCATGCCCAGTCGCAGCAAGTGCTGCAAGTGTACGTCCATGAAATGCCCCTTCAAAAGTAATTATTTCAATGCGTGTTGAATGACCAGCGGCATAGTAATAATGACGCGCTGTTTTAAATGCGCATTCTAATGCTTCAGTGCCTGAATTGCAGAAAAAAACCTTATCTGCAAAACTATTTGCACAAAGCCGCGTAGCAAGAGCTGCTTGTTCAGGAGATTGAAAAAGATTGGAAACATGCCAAAGCTTTTCAGCTTGTATTTTGAGTGTATCAACCAATTTTGGATGTGAATACCCTAATGCATTAACAGCAATGCCAGATGTGAAATCAAGATAATGTTCTCCTTTATCGGAAATAAGCCATACACCATGCCCTTGTTCAAAATGCAAATTTCGTCGTGCGAAGCATTCATAAAGTGGTTGTACAGAGATGGTGTCCATCATAATTTCCTTTATATTTTAACCTTTTCAATATATATACAAAGCGACACTATAAATAAAACAACATGGTACATTTCGTTACGGTGCTTTCAACTTTCATTGCGATTAATGATTACACCTATGGAATAGATCATTACACCAATTGAAAAAAAGTCAATGAAGGTTCTACAAATAAGCATTTTGGAAAAAACCTTAAACAAAAATGAAAGTTTAACCTATGATTGATTTGCAAGTTGGGGAAAACATTCTAAATAAACTCTTCAAGAGGTAAAGACTCTTGTCATAGAGTGAGTGCATATTGTAATTTACAATATAATAAGCAAGATGATGTGTTTTGATTTGTAAATCCACAGGTTGGATGATTTTTTTATGCTCACGTAGAGTGTAAAGTTCTTTCATTCAGCGTAATGAAAACATTATTTAAACATTTGAAGATGCAACGGGGGAGAGCATCTTAGTGACGTAATCGGAATGGAGTGCTGGTATGGGTTGGACATGTGAACGCGTTGAGCTTCTTAAAAAGCTTTGGAGTGAAGGATTAAGTGCAAGTCAAATTGCTGCTCAATTAGGTGGGGTCAGCAGAAATGCAGTCATCGGCAAAGTACATCGATTAAAGTTACCAGGACGTGGTAAGACAGCACAAGGAAGCACGCGTGCGCAAAAAACTCCCGTGGGAAGCAGCAGCCCATCATCTCCACGTGTGCGTCGCAACACATCCACGGTATCGCCAATAAACACATCAGCTGTAAGTATTGAAGAAACCGCTTTAAAGACAGAATTTGTAGTGGAAGATGTAAAAGAAGTTGATATATCCACAAAATCCAATGTAGTTGTGCCTATATCACGTCAACTTAATCTTCTACAATTGAGTGAAAATACATGTAGATGGCCGGTTGGCGATCCATTATCAGCAGATTTTCATTTTTGTGGTGCAGATTCTGATGAAAATAGCCCTTATTGTGCCTTTCACGCTAAGCTAGCATTTCAACCAATATCTGAAAGACGTCGGATAAGAGTGTAATATCCTCCGATTGAATCTCGTATTCTACGCCTTCTGCGCTTCGTTATTAAATTTTAATTATTGAATTATTATGAGAAAGAAATTTGTTCTTTAATGAATGAAAAAATTTCTTCATGAAAGCATTCATCGTAAATTGTATCTTTTGATGCGAGTGTGTGGCTATGTGTTGTAAAATGTCTATTGTTGTTTATTTTCACGATTCTCTTTAATTCAGTTATACAGTTTTTAAAACTATCCATAGTAGCAATATCTTTTGAAGAACGTAGTTTCTTAATTTCTCATGTTTTTATTTTTCATATACTTAATAGATTAATGCATTGATTTATAAAACAATTTATCATTTTACATCCTGAATTAGATCCGCAAATATGATAAGACTCTCTCATTTTAAGTCTTCTTATATTGAATTAATAAAAATCTTTCGTTTGCACATCACAAACGAGACGAGAGCCGTGTAGAGTAAAAACACTTAAAGAAAGACACACCGCTTATAAACTTTCTCAAGTACTAAGGAGGATTCAAGGGCTATCGCCATATTGGGAAGTGGTAAATCACGTTAGAATATCCAACCTTGCACTTTATATGTAAGTGTAAAGATGGTGGTGTACAATGAATTTTGTACACCTCACGGAGATTACTTTTTACACGCCCTTCCATAAAATGAATTTGAAAATATTAGGAGATATTTTTTTAATAAGCATGTGAATATGTAGTATAAGTATGTTCTGCCTGAAACATTCTGTTTTTCGTGAGTGCTGTTATCACATTAAATCTGTAAAAACAAAAGCATGAGGCAATGAGAGAGTGTAAAACAATGGTCTTTATAAGCCTTTATAAGAAAATTAAAAAATAAAGGGATATTGTATTTAAGGCTTTTGCGCAATATATGAAAATAATTAATTATCATTATTAATCAGTATATTATCACGTCTTTTCTATAACCTGTAATATACGATATCTTATAAAATCAATATTGAACCTAAAACGACCACAATAACATCACATTGCTTTTCACAATACGGAACGGCGCAACCAAACATAAAGCGCACCTTCACCGCCATGTTGACGCGCTGCTTTTTCAAACGCATGGACATAATATCGAAAAGCTGGTGTTGATAACCAATACGGAACAAATCTATACAAAGCTCCATCGCTCCCAACGGATCGTCCTTTTCCTGTAATCACAAGAACATAACGCAATCCTCTCTGCTGAGAGGATTGTAAAAATTTTTTTAAGAAAAAATAAGCTTCTTCCTGCATATAACCGTGGAGATCAAGACGCGCCTCAAGAGGATAACGACCTTGGGAAATTTTACGATGTGCAACATGATCAAAGAAATGATCCTTTTGTGCTTGTGTAACTGCCCTCTTTTCTCTTTTAATAATTGTCGAGGGTTGTTGATTTTCCTGAGACAATAAGGAGATTTGAGTTACAGGCTGTTTTTTATCATTAATATTTGCAATAGTTTCTGAAGTAGAAGAGAGAATCTTACCATGAAGCGGTGTTATCGTACGACAAACCATCTCCCATAAAAGGCGATCTTGTGAAGCCAATAAATCTCTTTTTTGTCTCCATTTATTTGAGGACATTTTAATTTCTCATAAATCATTGAATGCTTATGGAAGAAAAACAAAAAGTATTTTAATTTTCATTTTCTGTAGCAAAAAGCTTCCAGTTGGGATCTGATGATAAACTATTGCGAACAAAAGTCCAAATATCCCTGATTTCTACAATAGCATCAGGATCACCGTCTATACGCTCGCCCTGTTCATTATAAGTAACAGAAATCATCTCACTGACAATACGTATCGTTAAAAGTTCGTCTTTTTCTTGTATTGCCGCCGAGACAAACTCGATCTTATTAATTCCAACAAAAGTAAACTCTATTCTTTCTTTGTTTTTTTCTCGTTGTTCAATCGCTGTACAAAAGTTTTCAAAAACATTCTGACAAAGCAAGCTTTTTAGTTGACTGCGATCACCTTTGGCAAAAGCTGTTACAATCATTTCATAAGCAATTTGTGCACCTTTTATAAAAAATTGAGGAGAAAAATGCGGGTCAATTTTACGCAGTGCTCGCAAATTTTTATTCAAAATACTTCCCTCTGGTGCAATTTCATCAATTTCACTAAAATTGCCTTTTTCTGAATTTTTCTGATGAGGGAACGAAACAATATTATCTGTCGTTTCTGTCTCATCTTGTTTTTTAGAACGTCGTGAATAAGGATCAAAGGGTGGCTTTTCAAACCCAATTCGTTTCCCTAATACATTACGGAGTTGCACAAAAATAACAACCATAATAACAAGAGCGATGACAAGTATAACGTCAAATTCCATAGGCGCTGTCAATCTCCAAAGATTAAGTCTCTAATAAACATTGCAGTCAATACCATTTATCAATAAATATGTAAAATAAGGAATCTTATCATTCAAATATTTTTATAGATTTTATATTTAAACGGAGTTCTCTTAAGAATTTCTCCCCCTACTCATCCAGAAGGAAATTTTCATGTGATAAAACTTTATTCTATAAATCCTCGTTTTTTTGTTGTTATCTTTCTTTGCATTCTTTTAATCGAGATTGCTGGTTTTATCTTTGTTGGTCAAGAAATTGGTATTTTAGCAACCTTGAGTCTGGTTATTCTCACAACCATAGTTGGGGTTGTTTTATTGCGAATTCAAGGGATTAGCCTTTTAAAAAACATACAAACTGAACTTATCCAAGGACGCACATTAGAAAATAATATTATCAATGATGCTTTCATTATGTTCAGTGCGATTTTACTTATTCTTCCCGGCTTTATAACTGATCTCTTGGGAATATTACTTCTTATTAAACCAATTCGCTCTGTTGTTTGGCATTTCTTTTCATCATTAAAAAACAAAATGAATCAAAATACTAAAAGAAAAAATGACTCTGAAAAAATAATTGACCTTAACGCAGAAGATTACACAATTCATGATACGACAGAATCTCCATGGCGCAAAAATGATGATAACCATTGAAATGCCTAAAAAATCTGTAACAAACTAAAAAAATATTCAAGATAAAGAGCGCATTTCTTGCAACCTTTTGCAAGGCGTGATAACCAATCTGGTCTTTAGATCTAAAATAAATATACATATTATAATGAGAGAGGTTCGTCGTATGGCCGAAGGTGAAATGAATAACAGTGGTGGAGAGCCGGTTTTTGCTGTATTAACTCAATATTTAAAAGATTTATCATTCGAAAACCCTGGTGCTCCTCGTTCATTGCGTGCACGTGAAAAGTCACCACAAATTGATATCAATATTAACGTCAATGCTAACCCAATTGGTGATGATAATTATGATGTCGTTTTGTCTCTCTCCGTTAAAGCCAATGATGACACTGAAACCTTATTTCATGTAGAACTGATTTACGGTGGTGTTTTCCACCTTAAAAACATTCCACAAGAACATGTTATGCCACTGGTCTTTATTGAATGTCCCCGTCTTTTATTTCCATTTGCTCGCCAAATTATATCTGATGCTACTCAAAGTGGTGGTTTTCCACCTTTGTGGATTGACCCTATTGATTTTGCAGCACTCTTCCAAAAGCGTCTTTCTGAAGAACAAAAGGACAGTCAAATACAGCCCTCTTAAAAAATTTATTTTTTTTGCTATCAAAAAGCCCCTTGATATATTATTGGTATATTAGGGGCTTTTTTTCCTTTAGATGACTTTTTCGGCATGATAAGCCGCAAGCATTGCAATATTGACAACATCTGTATCGCTTCCACTAAATGGTACAATTTGGACAGATTTTTCCAATCCAATTAAAATAGGACCAATGATGGTTGCTTCACCAAGTTCTTGTAACATTTTGCTGGCAATGGAAGACGCGTGATATCCAGGCATAACTAAAATATTAGCAGTCTCTGTTAATCCCATAAATGGGTATTGCTGCATCAATTTGGAATTGAGCGCCACATCAGCGCTTATTTCTCCATCAAACTCAAAATCAACCTTGCGTTCGTGCAAAATATTAATTGCATCCTGAATTTGCTGCGTCGTCTGCCCTTTCATGTAGCCAAACGTAGAAAATGCTAAAAATGCTACCCGTGGTTGATATCCAAATCCACGCACAAACGAAGCTGTTTGTTCCGCTATATCAGCAAATTCTTCAGCATTAGGATTTTCATAAACAGCTGTATCGGCAATAAACACAGTTCGGCCACGGCAAATGGCCATTGAAATACCAATCAATCGTTCTTTTGGTTTTTCATCAATTGCCCGACGTATATCGATCAACGCTGTTTCATAATTGCGTGTCACCCCTGTAACCATTGCATCAGCATCTCCTAGTGCCACCATACACGCAGCAAAATAATTGCGATCATTATTGATACGACGATGACAGTCACGCAACAGCCAGCCTTGACGCTGCATCTTTTTATAAAGATAATTCGCATAAGCATCTGTACGGCAAGAAAGCTTGGCATTTATAATAGAAATACCTTCACGCTCCAAATCAATTCCAGCGATAACAGCTGCTTCTCTTATTTGCTCTTCCCGACCAACCAAAATCGCTTGTCCTAATTTTTGATGAACATAAGAAACGGCTGCCCGCATAACTTGTTCTTCTTCACCTTCTGCAAAAACAATTTGTTTTGGCGCTTGACGAACGTGGTTATAAACCCCACGCATTATCGAAGAAGTAGGATCACGCCTCGCATTTAAATCACGCTCATAGGCCTCTAAATCATCTATGTTCTTTTGTGCAACACCGCTTTCCATTGCTGCTTTTGCTACCGCTATTGAAACAACTGTGAACAAACGCGGATCAAAAGGAACGGGAATGATATAATTAGGACCAAATTTTAATCGCTTTCCACGATAAGCTTCTGCAACGCTGTCAGGTACTTCCTCATGCGCTAAATCAGCAAGAGCTCTTGCCGCAGCAATCTTCATGTCTTCATTAATAACTGTTGCACGCACATCAAGCGCACCACGAAATATATAAGGAAAACAGAGAACATTATTAATCTGATTTGGATAATCGGAACGCCCTGTTGCAACAATAGCATCATGACGCACTTGCATAACCTCTTCCGGCGTAATTTCTGGATCGGGATTGGCCATAGCAAAAATGATCGGCTGCGGCGCCATGGATTTTACCATTTCAGGGGTAAGAGCACCTTTAGCAGAAACCCCGAAAAATATATCTGCTCCTTCCATTGCTTCCATAAGCGTACGTTTATCCGTTCGAATAGCATGCGCAGATTTCCACTGATTCATTCCCTCTTTACGACCTTCATAGACCACGCCCTTTGTATCACATAATATGATATTTTCAGAACGAAAGCCCATTGCTTTAATCAGTTCAATACAAGCAATCCCAGCAGAACCAGCACCATTACAGACTAACCGCGTGTTTTGCATATCGCGCCCTGTTAAAGTCAAAGCATTGAGAACACCCGCAGCAACAATAATCGCTGTACCATGTTGATCATCGTGAAAAACAGGAATATTCATCACCTCGCGTAGGCGGCTTTCAATCATAAAGCACTCAGGTGCCTTAATGTCTTCAAGATTGATTCCACCAAAAGAAGGTTCTAAATGACGCACCAAATTGATAAAACTTTCCGTATCATTTATATCAATTTCTAAATCAATGGAATCAATATCCGCAAAACGCTTAAACAGCACTGCTTTGCCTTCCATGACCGGCTTAGAGGCAAGGGCACCTAAATTGCCTAACCCTAAAATAGCTGTACCATTTGAAATAACAGCAACAAGATTGCCTTTTGCTGTATAATCGTAAGCGAGTGCTGGATTTTGAGCAATTGCCTTAACTGGAACTGCAACACCTGGTGAATAAGCAAGTGCTAAATCATGCTGTGTTGCCATAGACTTTGTTGCAACAATCTCAAGCTTTCCTGGTCGACCACGACTATGAAAATCTAGAGCTTCTCTTTCGCTCGCACTGTAAACAGTTTGAGACATTTTCTGATCCTGCTCGCTCTTTTTCATCTCACTTTATTTTCTCCAAAAACAGTGTAAATTTTGCTTGATAATGCGTATAGTTATTAAATTTGATTCATATGTTAGAAATCGCTATTCTTGCCTTAGCAAATCTGATGATACGTTGCAATTTAGAGATAAATAAATATCGAAGTAAACAAAAAAGAGTAAAAACTTCACTTAAAGGAAACAGGCCTCGTACAAATGGATAAAAAAAACAATCATAAAAATAATTTAATTCCACAGCCTGCCTCCTCATCTGCTTCCTCTCAAGAACGTCTTACACCTATGATGGAGCAGTACATAGAAATCAAAGCCATCAATCATGATTCCCTTCTCTTTTACAGGATGGGGGATTTCTATGAATTATTTTTTAATGATGCAATTGAAGCGGCTCAGGCTTTAGGAATCACACTCACAGCACGCGGAAAACATTTAGGACAAGATATTCCTATGTGTGGTGTTCCCGTTCATGCGGCAGATGATTATTTGCAAAAACTCATTGCTTGTGGTTATCGTGTTGCTGTTTGTGAACAAATAGAAGATCCTGCTGAAGCGAAAAAACGTGGCTCAAAGTCTGTTGTTCGGCGTGATGTTGTTCGTCTTGTAACACCTGGAACAATAACAGAAGAAAAACTCCTTGATCCAACGCGTGCAAATTATTTGATGACGCTTTCCCGTATAAAAACCAGTGATGGAGAAGAGTTTGCTCTTTCTTGGATTGATATCTCAACAGGCATATTTCGTGTAACAGAAAGCCGCCAAGAAAAACTTTTGGCAGATATTATGCGTGTGGATCCACAAGAAATCATTGTTGCTGATTCCTTTTTTCATGATAAATCTCACAAATCGCTTTTTAATGTTCTTGATCGTATCGTTTCACCTCAACCTGCTTGTCTCTTTGATGCACTCACCGCTGAACGCGATATTTGCAATTATTTTAAACTCTCAACTCTTGAGGGTGTTGCCGATTATTCACGTTCCGAACTCTCTGCAATTGTGGCGGCTATTCGTTATATCGAAAAAACACAAATCACGCATCGTCCTCCCCTCATGCAGCCTGAGCGCCAAAATGAAAGTGCGACTCTTTTTATTGATGCTGCAACCAGATTAAGCCTTGAACTTATTCGTACGACATCAGGTCAACGGGATGGAAGTTTATTAAAAGCGATTGATCGCACTGTAACAGGAGGAGGGTCACGCCTTCTTATTGACCGCCTTATTGCTCCCCTCACCACTCCTTCAGCGATTGATACGCGTTTGGATTCTATCGATTTTTTTCTACGTAATCCTTCTCTTGCAGAAGCGATAAAGCTTATTTTAAAAGGGGGACCAGATATGCCCCGCGCCGTTTCACGTTTGGCTCTTGGACGAGGAGGCCCCCGTGATATGGCGACAATCCAACGCGGTTTTGAAATCATTCGTGAACTGCATCAACTCCTTAATAATGAGCTCCTACCTCAAGAAATAAGTGATGTACAGCAGATATTCTCAAACTTACCCACAGCTTTATACATTCATTTAGAGCAAGCATTAGCTGATGATCTCCCACTGCTTAAACGTGATGGGGGATTTATTCGCTCCAATTATCATAAAGAGCTCGATGAAATGCGGGCTTTACGTGACGAATCTCGCCGCGTTATCGCTGAACTTCAAGCGCAATATGCCCAAGAAACAGATATTAAGACGCTTAAAATAAAGCATAATAATATTCTAGGCTATTTCATTGAAGTAACCAGTACACAAGCATCTGCTCTCACAAATAATCCACAGGCTAAAGCACGTTTTATTCATCGCCAAACAATGGCAAACGCTATGCGTTTTACGACAACAGAGCTTGCTGACCTTGAAAGCCGTATTGCCCATGCTGCCAACCATGCATTGACGCTTGAATTAGAAATCTTTGATATTCTCGTTCAGGAAATTACCGAACAAGTTGACTTTATTCGTAAAGCCTCTGAAGCAATTGCCATTTTAGATGTCTCTGTCGCTCTAGCACATCTTGCTGAAGAACAAGGATATTGCCGCCCTAAAATTGATCATTCACTGACCTTTCATATTACAGCAGGACGCCACCCTGTCGTCGAGCAAGCACTCCGCAAACAAGCCGCAGAACCCTTTATTGCCAATAATTGTGATCTCTCTGTACAAAAAAATCAACAGTATGCAGCAATCTGGCTTTTAACTGGACCTAATATGGGAGGAAAATCAACTTTTTTGCGGCAAAATGCTCTCATTGCTATTATGGCACAAATGGGGTCCTTTGTTCCAGCAACTTCAGCGCATATTGGCGTCGTTGATCGCCTGTTTAGCCGTGTTGGTGCTTCCGATGATCTTGCACGAGGGCGCTCAACCTTTATGATGGAAATGGTGGAAACAGCAACGATTCTCAACCATGCAAGTCACCACTCCCTTGTTATTCTTGATGAAATAGGACGTGGAACATCAACCTTTGATGGACTATCTATTGCTTGGGCAGCCGTTGAATATCTCCATGAAGTTAACCATTGTCGTGCTATTCTTGCTACCCATTTTCATGAAATGACTGCGCTTACCGAAAAACTTGATAGACTGCATAATGTAACCATGAAAGTCAAAAATTGGGATGGTGATGTGGTTTTCCTTCATGAGGTCATACCAGGAGCTGCTGACCGTTCCTATGGTGTACAAGTTGCAAAGCTTGCTGGACTTCCCCCAGCCGTTATTACACGAGCGACAGATGTCCTCCATCAACTAGAACAAGGTGAAATGGCTGGAAAAGGGCATAAACTCATTGATGATTTACCCCTCTTTTCTCTTAAAGCAACATCTCCCGTCAATGAAGAAAGAAACAAACATTGTGTTCTTCACGAAGCTTTAAAAAATATCCATCCTGATGAACTCTCTCCTAAGCAAGCTTTAGAAACAATTTACCACCTCAAACAGCTTGAAGAGAGTACCCCCCTATAGAAAACAGATGTTATTTTTTATTAAATAAGCTTTCTTAATAGGAAATAAAGTGTCCTTTTTTGATATGTTTTGGTACAAATATTTGTTTACCTTATTCCTATTGCTTTTCTACGCAATATATTTTGATAAGTAGAATGCATCTAGAGGAAAAATCCTATGCATTATATTTCATATTTCCTTAGATCAATCTTGACGTTTATACAAAAAAATTGATCCACATCGATTCTTTTTACAAGACAATCATTTTTTGCAACGATTATCTTGAATTCTCCTCCACCTTGCCAACATGCATGTCTAATGAATTACGCTTTTTCTTTATATTTCAAATGATAAAGAACTCTTTTACTGTTTCCACATGAATCATATAATTAAGTATATCAATGATATTCTAATTGCATTTTATTTTCCTAAAAAAAGCTTTTGAAATCCTTCCCAACCTTAAACGACGAAGATTTCCACTCGAATTTGATCTGTAAACAGTCCCAATTCTAGCGGCTTCCTCTTAAGCTTCCCACTCATGTAATTAACTTACACAAGGACTTGACAAACAAGCCTAAGAATATTCACAACTCACGTTAAAAACACTTAAATGTTGAAAGCTTTCTTATATCCCACGTCTCAATGACAGTGTTTTATAGCCCAACAAAATAATATCACCAGTACAATAAATATCTTTCATAAGATGAGTAATAAGAGATCATAACCTTGCATAAAACTAGAATATGATATGAAAAGCGCTTGATACGACCTCACCTGTCTTACACAACTACTAAAAAAAATCCGCAGCAGCTTTTATAAATTTTATGCATCGCCTTTTAATCATACTTACGATAACTCAAAATATCCTGATAAGCTCATAAACTTATCCGCTTAGAATATCGTGCAAAAGATACCAAAAAATCTCTTAGAGGACTATCTTTCTTTTATAAGTCAATACATTGATTTATAATTAAAGTTTAGCGTTATTGAACTTGAATTAGCCCCCCCAAATATCGTAAGATTCTTTCATTTCAAGCCTGTTTATCTTAAACCAATCAAAATCACTTGCTTGCACATCACAAGCGGGATGAGTGTGTGGGAAAAACTATAATACAAATGCCTCTTATGAACCCCAAGGATTGTAGCAACATCCATGAGCTGGCAAAGTGTGTGATGGTGCCGGCTTGCTTCTTCTCAAGCGTAAAGATGGGGCTGTTCAATGGATTTATCGTTATACCATTCATAGGTACCGTCGCAAAATGCGCTTGGGAGCATTGAGAGATGTCTCTTAAAACGCATCCTTTATCTCATCAAATATTACGAACTGCACCCTTTGAAGCAGATGTGGTCATCGCTGCATAAGCTTTGAGAGCCTTTGAAATTTTACGCTGACGCTTCTCAACCGGTTGCCAAGCACCTTTTCCTTTTGCTTCCATCTTAGCACGACGCTGCCTCATTTCAATGTCATCAACCAATATATGAATGCTACGATTTGGAATATCAATTTCTATGATATCCCCCTCTTCTACCAACGCAATTTCTCCTCCTTCAGCAGCTTCTGGTGAAATATGTCCTATCGAGAGCCCTGAGCTCCCCCCTGAAAAACGTCCATCCGTAACAAGTGCACAAACCTTGCCCAATCCTTTAGATTTGAGATAACTCGTTGGATAGAGCATTTCTTGCATTCCAGGTCCACCACGAGGACCTTCATAACGGATTAAAACAATTTCACCTGTTTTAATCTTATCCGTTAATATAGCTGAAACAGCTGAATCTTGGCTTTCAAAAATTCTTGCTGGACCTTTAAAGGTTAAAATTGACTGATCAACACCTGCTGTCTTTACAATACAGCCATCTTTTGCAAGATTTCCATAAAGAACTGCCAATCCTCCATCTTGTGAATAAGCATGTTTCCTATCGCGAATCACACCTTTTTCACGATCAAGATCAAGAGTCTCATAGCGACTAGATTGGCTAAAAGCGGTTTGGGTTGGAATGCCACCTGGAGCAGCACGATAAAATGCACGAACTGTTGGTTCATTGGTTTGTTTTACATCCCAACGGTACAAAGCTTCTTTCATCGTTTTTGCGTGAACCGTATAAGTTGACGTATCAATGAGTCCCGCCGCATCCAATTCGCCTAAAAGCCCCATAATACCACCGGCACGATGAACATCTTCCATATGCACATTCGCAACAGAAGGAGCAACCTTGCATAAAACAGGAACACGACGTGAAAGATGATCAATATCCGCCATGGTAAAATCCACCTCACCTTCTTGCGCCGCTGCTAAAAGATGCAGTACTGTATTGGTTGATCCTCCCATGGCAATATCAACGGTCATTGCATTTTCAAAAGCCTTGCGTGAAGCAATAGAGCGTGGCAAAACTGTTTCATCATCTTCTTCATAATAACGCTTAACCAATGTAACAATCTGTTTTCCAGCTTCTTCAAAAAGCATCCGTCGATCTGCATGTGTTGCTAGCATTGATCCATTTCCGGGAAGCGAAAGCCCCAATGCTTCCGTTAAACAATTCATAGAGTTGGCCGTAAACATTCCTGAACAAGAACCACATGTAGGACAAGCAGCGCGCTCCATTTCAGCAACTTCTTCTTCTGAATTCTGTTCTGAAGCTGCTGCGACCATGGCATCAACCAAATCAACCATTAGATCTTGATCTTTCCATTTAATCTTACCTGCTTCCATAGGACCGCCTGAAACAAAGATTGTTGGAATATTCAACCGTAAAGCAGCCATTAACATACCAGGCGTAATTTTGTCACAATTAGAAATACAGACAAGTGCATCCGCACAATGTGCATTAACCATATACTCTACAGAATCAGCAATAATTTCGCGTGAAGGCAAAGAATAAAGCATTCCATCATGCCCCATCGCAATTCCATCATCTACAGCAATAGTGTTAAACTCTTTCGCAACACCACCAGCAACGGCTATCTGTTGTGCAACCAATTGCCCAAGATCCTTTAAATGGACATGTCCTGGTACAAATTGTGTAAAAGAATTCGCAATCGCAATAATGGGTTTACCAAAATCTGCATCTTTCATCCCTGTTGCACGCCAAAGACCGCGGGCTCCTGCCATATTACGCCCGTGAGTCGATATTCTTGAACGGTAAGAAGGCATTATTTTTTTCCCCTCAAATAATTCCATTTTTCTTGTTGTGCTGTAACTTCATTATAAAAACAAGAGCTTTAGTATTCAAAAGAGAAAAATACCTTGGACTGAGACATTTGAAGCACAAAATTAAAAGATTTGCATCAACTTCCTCATAAAGCTTTTGTTTTTTCTATTCCTTATCAATCAACATCTCATCTCTGCATAACTCTATATTTGAGAAAAATGTCAAGACGATTCAGTGCAGTATGAACTGTTCTAGATTTTTGTATGCCAGATTTGATGGCTATATTGCGTCTATCTATTTGCGTAATTTCTGAAATTGGAAAGAATATAAAGGCATCGTGGTAAAAATCTATCATCTCCTTACAATTCAGCTTTACACCTTTCAAAAGCTTCCATAGTAATATCTTTTAAATAATGATGAGGCGCTGTCTCATACTTTTGTTTTTCACACTCTTCAATGGAGTTACCCCCTTAGGAAGAACAAAACACACCAAACAAAATACACTTGTATTGCCAATTTACGCATTCGTTTTAAAGAAACATTTCTCACTGCGCTCGAACTCAGTTCATGACAGCGCCCATAAAGGTATAACAGCCCTCGTGAATAATATAAACTTATGAGAAGCATCCTCACCACTTATGAAGAAGAAAACAAACACCATCATACATTTTACTCATCCCCAATGTTGCGAAGTCCTTGGCAATTAAGACAATTAAAAAGAGAGATTTTTATTCCTTTCTTCAAGTGTTTTTATCCACATGGCTCTCCTTGCTTATGACATCAAGTGACTTTAATTGTTTTAACATAAGAAGATCTCAAATGAGAGAACCTTATGATTTTCGGGACTCTCATTCCAGTTGTAAAAAATTAATTATGAATATAAATCAATGTCTTATATCATTATACCCTTTATGAGAAAAACGAATAGAATTTATAAAGAACTCCGTTTTTCTCGTAAGGAAATCTAGTGCAGAGTTACAATTTGTAGTTCATGCTCATTGGCTCCAGCAAGAGCGATAGAGCGTTCATCGGATAAAATGATAGGATAACCTGTTTCACCAAAGAGAGCCCATATGGTAATGCCTGGGGTCATTGGTGGAAGATCTGGAAAGTTTTTAGCCAAGTCATCTGTACAAACTTTTTTTAAATAGGCAATCTGTCCCGCATCAGAGTAGGCTGTGTTCTGAAACGATAAGTTTTGTTTATGTTCTCCCATTTCACGGTTCCTTTACGCCTTAACTTTTATGACTCACCACTACTGACTTTAATTGGAATCTGTTTTATTTCTTTTTTTAATCTTGGTTGATACAGATTAATTGATAAAAGACCATTTTTCAACTCCGCATTTGTGACATGCATCCCTTCCGCAAGAATAAAGATTCGCTGGAATTGTCGCGCAGCTATACCGCGATATAAATATTGATGATTTTGGTTGTCTGTTTGTTTACCATGAATAACCAATTGATTATCATCGAGCAAAATATTAAGATGATTAATCTTAAATCCAGCAACAGCCAAAGTTATCCGGATATGATTTGCATCATCGTTTTTATGTAAACGTTCAATGTTATAGGCTGGGTAAGCTTCATCAGCTTTACCGATACGTTGCAATGTTTTTTCTACGGTTTCAAATCCTAAAAGAAAAGGATTGGAGAAAGGCGTCACATGTGTCATTCATGAGTATCCTCTTTGAAAAGCGGCGTTACTTGACCAAACTCTATACAAAGTGTTCGCTGCATTCCTCTCATATGGCGAGCGTAAATGATAACTTCAAGAGAGAAAATTAAGAGAGTTCAATGACTCAACGTACCATAAAATTATCAAAAGCGCGAAATTTATCTAGTATATTATATAATAAAGATGAAGTTGCAGAAATATTTCGCCGTTTTTCTGTGCAACGCCCAGCGCCTAAGAGTGATCTTATCTATACAAATATTTTTACGCTTTTGGTGGCAGTTGTACTTTCAGCTCAAGCGACAGATGTAAGCGTTAATAAAGCGACAAAAGAATTATTTCGCCTTGCTGATCAACCGGAAAAAATGGTTGCATTAGGGGAAGAAGAAATAGCACTTCATATCCGTTCAATCGGTCTTTGGCGAGCAAAAGCACGCAATATTTATGCACTTTGCAACTGTTTAATTAATCAATATGGCGGTCAAGTCCCTGATACGCGTGAAGCACTTATGTCCCTCCCTGGAGTGGGACGAAAAACGGCTAATGTTGTTTTGAATGTTGCTTTTGGTCAACCTACATTGGCAGTAGATACACATATTTTTCGCTTAAGCAATCGTCTTGGTTTAGCGCCTGGCAAAACACCAGAGATTGTCGAAAAAAAATTATTAAAGATTATACCGATCTATTATCTTCGTCATGCGCATCATTGGCTAATTTTACATGGACGCTATATTTGTCAAGCACGTCAAGCAAAATGTGCGCAATGCATTATTGCCGATTTATGTAAAGCCGCAAGCAAAACAAATGCTATTCCGGCACCTCTGGTTGAAATTCAAGGCAATGGAGCGCCCATTTTTTTATAATACGGTCTTGCTATTTTGTGTATACTAGCTTATGAGAACATTTTTGGAACCGCCCGGCAGGGCATGCCGTGGCTGTTTAAATGCTTGTTCAAGCGTTGGTCCGCTTGATCAAATAAAATGTTTGATTGAATCAATTAATGTATGGAGTAGCAAAATGCCCAAGATGAAGACCAAATCATCCGCTAAAAAGCGGTTTAAAATCACTGCGTCAGGCAAAATTAAAGTAGCAGCTGCTGGTAAGCGCCACGGCATGATTAAGCGTTCGAATAAATTTATTCGCGATGCACGTGGAACAATGGTTTTGTGTGAACAAGATGCTAAAAAAGTCATTCAGCATTATTTGCCGAATGGTATTTAAACCTTACGCTTTTGATTTTGAGGAGATTATAATATGGCTCGTGTGAAAAGAGGTGTGACAGCACACGCTAAGCACAAAAAAGTTCTTAAACAAGCTGAAGGCTTTTATGGTCGACGTAAAAATACCATTCGTGCTGCTAAAGCAGCAGTTGATCGTTCAAAGCAGTATGCTTATCGTGACCGCAAAAATAGAAAGCGTACTTTCCGTGCTTTGTGGATTCAGAGAATTAATGCGGCTGTTCGTGCAGAAGGTTTAACTTATGGACGTTTTATTGATGGCTTATCAAAAGCCGGTATTGAAGTTGATCGTAAAGTTCTTTCAGACATAGCAATCTATGAGGCAGAAGCATTTTCTGCTCTAGTCGCTTCAGCAAAAAAAGCTTTAGAATATTTAAAAGACACAACACCTAATGCTTTTGAAGGCGCTGTCAAGTAAGCCAGTCGTGTTCTCTTAAAGCATTTATTTATTCGAGGTCCCGTGCTGGCTATGGCGAGTACGGGTTTTTCTTTATTAAAAAAATAGGCAAAAATATGAACGATATTGAGCGTTTGGAACAAGAAATTTGTTTAGCCTTAGAAGCTGCAAGTGATGAACAGGCACTTGAAACAGTGCGTATTGCAGCATTGGGGAAAAAGGGGAGCATCTCTGAAAAATTAAAAGAATTAGGAAAAATGGAGGCTAGCGAGCGTCATAAAGTTGGACCTGTTCTTAATGGATTAAAAAATCGTATTTTAGAGTTATGGGCGCAAAAGCGTGATCTTCTAAAAAGACAAGCAATGGATGCTCGTCTTTCTCGTGAAACGGTGGATGTTACCTTACCTGTTCGTTCTTCTCCTATGGAACGGGGGCGTATTCATCCTATTTCACAGGTAATTGAGGAAATTATTGCCATTTATACAACGTTGGGTTTTTCTCTTGCAGAAGGTCCAGATATTGAAACAGACTATTATAATTTTACAGCATTAAATTTTCCTGAAGGGCATCCAGCGCGTGAAATGCATGATACATTCTTTTTTGATGTTGATAAAATGGGAGAGAGAAAATTATTGCGGACCCATACATCACCTGTACAAATTCGCACACTAGAAAAACAAAAAGCACCGATACGGATCATTATTCCTGGAAAAACTTACCGCATGGATTCGGATGCAACGCATTCTCCCATGTTCCATCAGGTAGAAGGTCTTGTCATTGATAAAACCTCCACCATTGCCCATATGATGTGGCTACATGAAACCTTTTGTAAAGAATTTTTTGAAGTTCCCTCTGTAAAAATGCGTTTTCGTCCCTCTTTTTTCCCTTTTACTGAACCATCTATGGAAGTGGATATTCAATGTGATCGTTCTGGTTCAGAAATAAAATTTGGTGAAGGACAGGATTGGTTGGAAATTTTAGGATGCGGAATGGTGCATCCTCATGTGTTGAAAAATGTTGGTTTAGATCCCGATGAATATCAAGGCTTTGCATGGGGAATGGGCATTGATCGTATTGCCATGTTGAAATACGGTATGCCTGATTTGCGAGCTTTTTTTGATGCTGATCTGCGTTGGTTAGACCATTATGGCTTTCGTTGCTTTGATATGCCTGCTTTTTTTCCTAATAGAAATGTGTGATCTTAGTCATCGCTTTCATGTGAGGTTTTAAAATGAAGTTTACATTGTCTTGGTTAAAAGATCACTTAGAGACAAATGCATCTTTAGATGAAATTTGTGAAAAATTAACCGCTATCGGTCTTGAGGTTGATCACGTTGATGATCGGTCTTCTTTAAAAGGTTTTGTGATTGCAAAAGTTTTAACAGCAATAAAACATCCTGATGCCGATAAACTTCAAATTTTATCAGTGGATACAGGAACTGCTACACCTGTTCAAGTTGTCTGTGGAGCCTCAAATGCACGAGCAGGTCTTGTTGGTGTTCTGGCACTACCAGGCACTTATATTCCAGGACTTGATGTAACATTATCTGTAGGAAAAATCCGCGGTGTTGAAAGTTTTGGGATGATGTGTTCGCAAGCGGAGCTTGAATTAACAAATGAGCATGACGGGATTATCGAACTTCCAGAAGATGCACCTATTGGAGATTCATTTGCAGCTTATGCTGGTTTAGATGATCCGATCATTGATATTGGTTTGACCCCCAATCGTTCCGATTGTACAGGTGTTCGCGGTATTGCCCGTGATCTTGCTGCCGCTGGAATGGGAAAGTTAAAAGAATTATCCTTGTCAAAATTTGATACTGCTTTTGAAACACCACTTCATGTTTCTTTAGATTTTTTGCAAGGTTCATCATTATGTTTAGGTTTCGCTTGGCGTGAAGTACGCAATGTTCAAAATGGCGAATCACCACAGTGGATGCAACAACGTTTGAATGCAATTGGTTTGAGACCGATTAATGCGCTTGTTGATATGACCAATTACATCAGTTTTGACCTTGGTCGTCCACTCCATGTTTTTGATGCAGATAAAATTAAAGGTAATTTGTGTGTACGTTGCGCGCATGAAGGAGAACAGCTTCAAGCACTGAATGGAAAAATCTATCATTTGAGCGCTAAGAATTGTGTCATTGCAGATGACGAGGGGGTTGTTTCGATTGCCGGCATCATGGGCGGTGAAAGAACGAGTTGTGATGAAACAACACATCGCGTTATTATTGAATCGGCGCTTTGGGATGCGCAAAGCATTGCACAAACAGGAAGAGCATTAGGTCTTATCAGTGATGCACGTTATCGATTTGAACGAGGTGTTGATCCGGCTTTTATAGAAACAGGGCTTGAAATTGCAACAGAATTGGTCTTACGTCTTTGTGGTGGTGAAGTATCTAAAAAAAGAATCGTTGGCTATCAGCAACAAGAAATCAAACAGATCGCTTTTCCTTTTTCTGAAATTAAACGTTTAACAAATTTGGAAATAGAGCCTGAAAAAGTCATCTCTATTTTAACAAAACTCGGATTTTTTGTTGAAGGAAAAGGAGATGTCGTTACGGTAAAAGTACCATCATGGCGCCCTGATATTATGGGTAAAGCCGATTTGGTGGAAGAGGTTATGAGAATTTATGGGTTAGATAAAATTAAACCTATTCCTTTGGAAAACTTTGCAGAAGGAAAAGATCAAATTTTAACATGCGCACAAATTCGTTCACGTGCTACACGTTTGGCTCTAGTGCAACGTGGTATGAAAGAAGCGGTAACATGGTCTTTTATTTCTGAAAATCAAGCTCTTGCTTTTGGAGGAGGTCAAGAAGAGCTTAAATTAGTTAATCCTATTGCTGCTGATATGTCAGTAATGCGTCCTTCCCTTTTACCTGGTTTGATTATGGCGGCACAGAGAAATGCTGATCGTGGTTTTTCCGATCTTTCTTTGTTTGAAGTTTCAAGTATTTATGAGGGTGACACCCCTGATAAACAACACCGTGTTGTTAGTGGAGTTCGTCGCGGAACAGAGCAATTTAAAGGGGCAGGGCGTTTTTGGAATGGAAATGCAACCGTCGTTGATGTTTTTGATGCCAAAGCAGATGCTTTAGCTGTTTTAGAAGCATGTGATATGGATGTTGGGAAAGTACAGATTGAAGTTGGAGCACCTGATTGGTATCATCCAGGTCGTTCAGGTGTCATAAAACTTGGATCAAAGATTATTCTTGGTTTTTTTGGTGTTTTTCATCCTGCTACATTAGAAACGTTAGATGTCAGTGGTCCTTTATGCGGCTTTGAAATTTTTCTAGACCGAATTCCAGAATCAAATAAAAAAACGACCAAAAGCCGTCCTCCTTTGAAACTCTCACCTTTTCAAATGGTGCGGCGTGATTTTGCCTTTATAGCGGATAAAACTGTTGCCTCTTCTCTTATTATTCGGGCGGCAAGTGGAGCTGATAAAAAACTTATTCATTCAGTGCAGGTTTTTGATATTTTTGAAGATTTAAGCTTTGGTGAAGATAAAAAATCTGTTGCAATTGAAGTAACTATTCAGCCCATAGAACGGACTCTAACAGATGAAGATTTAGAAAAGCTTGCCTCAAAGATCGTGGATAATGTTACCAAAATGACAGGTGCATATTTACGCTACTGAGTATTCTCATTTTTTATGAGATATTTTACATGAAGTGGGAGCATTTTTGAGTGCTCCCTTTTTGTTTGGCATTCAAGAGCTATAGAACTTCTTGAAAGGGGATCTCTTTACTAAAACAAGCTGCTTAAATCATCAGTTTTTTCAATATGAAAAAACTGTTTTTAAACATCTTGAAAAGTTATTTTTTCTCTTAATCCTTCATTGCAAATGTAAAAGATAACTGCTATTGCTAAATGATAATGCAAATTATTTGCAATAAAAAGAAGGCATATAAAGGAAAGAGAGCATCAATGAACGTAAGAACATTTTTCACCATAGTTTTTGGAAGTGTTATTTTTTTTACACCCAATTTTGCTTTGTGTGCTGGTAAATTTAAAGCTGTTACGACATTTACTATCATTGCTGATATGGCACGCAATGTAGCAGGTGATGCCGCTGATGTTGAATCCATTACAAAACCAGGTGCGGAAATTCATGAATATCAACCCACCCCACGCGATCTTATGCGTGCTCAGGGAGCTAACCTTGTATTGTGGAATGGTTTAGAGTTAGAGCTTTGGTTTGAAAAGTTTTTTCAAAATATCAAGGATGTTCCAAGTGTTGTTGTTTCAAAAGGTATTCTACCCATTAAAATTGGTGAGGGCCCTTTTAGCGGTAAACCCAATCCTCATGCGTGGATGTCACCGACCTCTGCTTTGATTTACGTTGATAATATTCGCGATGCTTTTGTAAAATATGACCCTGAACATGCTGAAATTTATAAAGAGAATGCTGAAATTTATAAACAGAAAATTCGTGCAACGATTGATCCAATTAGAGCTGAATTAGAAGCCGTACCGCAAGATAAGCGTTGGCTTGTGACCAGTGAGGGGGCTTTTAGCTATTTGGCGCGTGATTTTGATCTAAAAGAACTTTATTTATGGCCCATCAATGCTGACCAACAAGGAACACCACAGCAGGTCAAGCATGTTATTGATATGGTTCGCAAATACAATATTCATGCAGTTTTTTCTGAAAGCACTATTTCCCCTGCACCTGCTAAGCAGGTTGCCAGAGAAACAGGGGCTAAATACGGTGGTGTTCTCTATGTTGATTCTCTGAGTGAGAAAAATGGTGAGGTCCCCACTTATATTGATTTATTACGTGTCACGAGTGGGCGTATTAGCAAGGCTCTAGCAGAGGGAGTAAAAAGCCAATGACGGAATGTGGAATATTTGCCCAAGGGGTAACGGTAACTTATCGTAATGGACATACAGCTTTACGCGAAGTGAATTTTGAAAGTCCAAAGGGTTCTATTACGGCATTGGTTGGTGTTAATGGATCCGGTAAGTCAACGTTATTTAAAGCGATTATGGGGTTTGTACGCCCCTCAAAGGGAAAAATTCGCATGTTTGATTTGCCCGTTGATGTAGCTTTGAAAAAAAATCTTATTGCTTATGTTCCTCAAAGTGAAGATGTCGATTGGAATTTTCCTGTCTTGGTTGAAGATGTTGTATTGATGGGGCGGTACGGTCATATGAATTTCTTTCGCTATGCCCGTACACAAGATTATGAAGCCGTTCGTATTGCCTTAGAACGTGTTGATATGCTGGCTTTTGCTAAGCGCCAAATTGGAGAACTTTCTGGTGGACAGAAAAAGCGTGTTTTTCTAGCACGCGCTCTTGCACAAAAAGCAAAAGCTATTTTATTAGATGAGCCGTTTACAGGGGTTGATGTTACAACAGAAGATAAAATCATTGCTTTGTTACAAGATCTTCGTAAAGAAGGAGCTGTGATCTTGGTTTCAACGCACAATTTGGGCTCTGTTCGTGAATTTTGTGATCATACGGTTTTAATAAAAGGAACAGTGTTAGCTTCCGGATTAACTGAAAAAATCTTTACAAAGCAAAATCTGGAAAAAACTTTTGGAGGGTCTTTGCACCACCATATTTTTGATCTTCAAAGCACAAAAAAAAATGATGTTTTCATGGGAAGAAAGCAGTCTGCAGTTTGTGAAGATATTGAAAGAGTGGAGCACGTTGCATGATTTCTTGGTTGCTTGAGCCACTGAGCTATCAATATATGGTGAATGCAATGTGGGTTTCTGGGTTAGTTGGGTGTGTTTGTGCCTTTCTTTCGGCTTTTTTGATGTTAAAAGGTTGGTCATTGATTGGTGATGCACTTTCCCATTCGATTGTTCCTGGTGTAGCAGGAGCTTACCTTTTAGGGTTACCTTTTTCACTCGGCGCTTTTTTTTCTGGTGGTCTTGCAGCAGCAGCAATGCTCTTTTTTAACCATCGAACAAAACTTAAAGAAGATACCATTATTGGGCTCATTTTTTCTTCCTTTTTTGCCTTTGGGTTATTTCTCAAATCATTAAAACCAATGGCTGTTAATATTGATACGATTGTTTTGGGAAATATTTTAGCAGTTAGTTCAACAGATATTCTACAATTGGCTTTTATCGGCTTTTTTTCTTTGCTTATATTGCTTTTGAAATGGAAAGATCTTCTTGTTTCATTATTTGATGAAACGCATGCGCATGCCATTGGATTAAACGTAAAGTTTTTAAAGATTCTCTTTTTCACATTACTGGCCGCTTGTACCGTTGCTGCCATGCAAACCGTTGGAGCGTTCTTAGTCATTTGTCTTGTTGTGACACCTGGGGCAACAGCCTATCTTTTAAGTGATCGTTTCGTAAATGTCTTGATTATTGCAGTTATAATTGGAACATTCACAAGTGTCTTGGGTGTTTATGTAAGTTATTTTTTGAATGCGCAAACAGGCGGGGTCGTAGTACTTTTTCAAGCATTTTTATTTATTTTGGCTTTTGTTTTTGCTCCTAAACACGGGTTTATTGCTGCACGCTTACGTATAAATGCGGCAAAAAAGGGTGTGATATTATCATGATTGATCAATTACTGCTTCCGTTTCAATTTTCTTTTATGCTTAAGGGTATGTTTATTGTCATGATTCTTTCTGTTCCAATGGCAATGCTTTCCTGCTTTCTTATCTTAAAAGGATGGGCACTGTTAGGCGATGCCATTTCCCATGCAGTTTTTCCCGGTGTTGTTGTTGGTTATATGACAACACCATGGGTAATTGCATTTTTAACTTCTTTGCCATTTGCTTGGATTCAGCATATGCGTCCCGAGAATATTACAATGACTTTGATTACTTGCGGTGCTTTTGTTGCAGGAATGGTGTGTGCACTATTAACGGGTTTTTTAGGAAGCAATAGCCGTATCAAACAGGACACGGTGATGGGTGTGGTCTTTTCTTCAATGTTTGGTTTGGGGCTTGTTTTAGCCACATCTATTTATAGTAGCTTAGATTTAAATCATATTCTATTTGGTAATCTCTTGGGTGTTAACTGGCTTGATATTACGCAGACAGCAATCATTTCTGCTATTGTCACTTTTATTTTAGCAGCAAAATGGCGCGACTTTATGCTGTATATTTTTGATACAGTTCAAGGACGTGCAATGGGTTTACCAATATCTCTACTCCACTATACCCTTCTAACAATGATTTCTCTTACAATTGTTGCAGCCTTGAAAGCTGTAGGTATCGTGCTCGTTATTTCTTTACTGATAGCACCAGGAGCAATTGCCTATCTTGTCACAAAGCGGTTTTCTTTTATGTTAATGATCGCAATACTTGTTGCAGCTTTTTCTGGTTTTTTAGGGATTTATCTCAGCTTATTTATCGGCTCTGACTCTGCTTCCACAATTGTGTTGATCTTGACGTTGATTTTTATGGCTACTTTCATGATGATTTTCTTTCGTCGAAGCACAGTTCAAGAGACTTGAAAGTGTTAAAATTCATGCATATCAGCCATGCATTTTTATGTATTGTTTCTCGTGCCTATTTTAGTTAGAGATTGGGTTGTTAGGTTATTTTTCCTCCTAATGCCTAGCAACTGAATGCAGTGTATATTCTCCCCCCCCCAAGACTGCATTTTAATTAAGAGGCTGCATTGATTTATTCTGCAGCCTTTTTATTTTTTTCTGAAACTTTTTCTCATTTCTTGAAATCATTTAAAATGATTATAATATTGTGTAAGCTATTCGGTATTTTCAAGGAACTTATAACAGCAAAGACACTTACGCATGAAGGGATAGAGCGTAATTGTACACTCAGACATGTAAACAGAAAAAAACAGATACAATGTTTTTGTATAGGGTTTTGCGTAGAGGAAAATAGTACGAGAAAATGAAAAAAGATTTGAAGATATCGCACCCTTTACGTATCTGCTATTATATAGCAGGGTGGGCGATGGTTATATTAGGTATTATCGGTATCGTATTACCTATTATGCCAACTGTGCCTTTTTTATTGGTTTCCTCATGGTGTTTTACGCGTTCTTCTCCACGTTTTCATCAATGGTTGAATAATCATCGTATTTTTGGTCCCCCTATTAAGCGATGGGAAGAAAAAAAAGCAATCTCTCCATTCGTTAAAGTTTTTGCAATGATGAGTATGACAGGAGGATTTTTATCCTTTTTTGTAATGCTACACCCTCCTTTATGGATTTCTTTACTTGTTGCGGTTATATTATTGCTGATTGCCATTTATATTGTAACACGTCCATCTTATTAATGATAAAAAAGACTTTATGGGATACTCTTTTTAGCTTCGACTTATTTGTAAAAACTATGAGAACTTTTAAGTTTTGAATATAAGCTCTCCATTCCCAAAATGCATATGAAATAGCAAGCTTTTTGAACGCAATTAATTAATAATATGTCTGTGAAATAATTTTTATGAACAAAGAAAGTTGTTTATGAATACTCAAAATGTTCTTACTTGGTAAACAATGATAAATCACATTCATGGAAGAGAGTCATTATTTTTGTAAAGCATGTTTGTATGAATCTCTACATATACATCATTGAAAAGTCATTGATATGATAGTCATTTCTTTCTAAAAGACATTTCGTTTTTTTTCATATCTCTTAATGAGGATATAATACAAAGCTTACTAAACACCATCATTTTATACTTATACAGTTAAGAAGCCGGTCCATTATATCAATCTTTAATGTTACATCTGTTATTAACTGAAGAATAATTCATAAGAAACAACAGAGCTTTTCAAATTGTTTTATACATACACGCATTCTTATTATAATATGCGAATAAATAATTTCTCTGTCTTTGTATAAAGCTTATTCGAAATAAAAATATTATTGCATTCTCTGTTTTTTAATGAAGTCATGCCCCTCACGTAAAACAAAAGGTCTCCCAAATCATGTTATTTACACATTTATTTTAATGAAACATCTCTCAACGCTTTACTCATTTCATAATAGCAGACCATACATGGATAAAGTAAAATCTCCTGTAAAGTGTATAAAATCTATTTGAGCACCATCATCCTTGCCTTTCAAAATGCACACCAATAGTCGCCATGCTATTTGTCATCCTCCAATGTTGCCTTAGTAATTCCTAATGCTACAATTATAGCTTGTCATCTGATTTTGTATATTTTGGCACTAGATTTTGTACCAATTTATTTTTTTCAAAGAGTTTAAAGGTGTTCTCAAAGGGTTTTGAAAGTCTTTTCTTATTTTTACTTATGGAAACGCACTTTTTTCTGATTTTCGGTCATTTTTGCAATTTTAGGTGTCAAAATCTATTTTGATAAAACGCGCATTTAATGGCTAAAATTGTACATAAAAACAACAAATTACCACGTATTCCTACTTAATCCAACCTCTTCCCACTTAGTATAAAACCTACTGTCAAACTACAACAATAACCCTTAGAACTTGAAAACCTTCATACATGCAAGGAGATGAGTGTGCTTGATTTAACAGGGTTAAAATGAGAAAATCTCCTTGGCTAAACTTCCTTGGCACGTTAAGTATTTTTTTAATGCGTCGTAAATACTTTTAAGTCTTATCTATCGCGCCTTATGTAAGTGAAGCGTATGCGTGGTAGGCCAAGTAGAATCTGCTCAAAAACAGCCGAACTGTTTACAGACCAGCAAAGGTTAAGAATCCTCATCCTTAGGGGAGGACAAAAATCAATCTTATAAACAATATGATGAGTCAATATACTTGTTTTAAAGAACCGGAAACTATGTCTTTATAGGTCCAGCAATTCGCTTTTTATTACCAAAAAAATTGAGATAACGTTGTACTTCTTTTGAATCACCGATCGTTTTTTTAGGATTATCTGAAAGTTTTACGGCTGGTCGACCATTGGCATAGGTCACCTTACAAACAAGGGAAAGAGCATCAAGTGTTGCAATTTCTTGAGGTGCACAGCCCGCAAAGTCGTTGGTAAGATCAGTTCCCCATCCAAAACTCATGCGCACTCTTCCATGAAAGTGATGATAGGTTTTTTCGATTGTATTGACATCAAGAGCATCAGAAAAAATTAAAAGTTTTTCGCGTGGATCTTTTCCTTTTTCTTTCCACCATTGAATAATACGTTCGCCACCTTCAATAGGGGGTGCACTATCAGGTCTAAACCCCGTCCAATCTGCTACCCAATCTGGAGCATCGCGTAAAAATGCTTCTGTACCAAAGGTATCTGGTAAAACAATGAGAAGATTTCCACCATAATAACGGTTCCAATCTTGCAAAACTTGATACGGAGCTCTGCGTAATTCATCATCGTTGTTGCTAAGAGCAGCAATAACCATGGGCAATTCGTGAGCATTGGTTCCAAGAGCTTCTAAATCTGTATCCATGGCGAGAAGGACATTAGACGTTCCAGTAAAAGAATTACCAATGCCTTCTTTTAATGCTTCCACACACCAGCGCTGCCATAAAAAAGAATGGCGGCGCCTTGTCCCAAAGTCAGATATTTTAATATCAGGCAATTTTTTGAGACGTTCAACTTTACTCCACATTTTTGCTTTAGCACGCGCATAAAGTACATCAAGAGCAAAACGATCTAGTTTTTTGAGAGCAGCACGTGAACGTAATTCACTAATAATAGCAAGGGCAGGAATTTCCCACATGGAACTATGGGCCCAGGGTCCATGAAAATGAAGGATATATTGGCCATCTTTGCGGGTGAGTTCATATTCTGGAAGTTGAAAATTCTCAAGCCACTGAAGAAAATCCGGTTCAAAAATTTGTTTGCGTCCATAAAATGTATTACCAGAAAGCCAAATCATTTCTTTTTTTGTAAAGCGCAAACTAAGAGCATGATCAAGTTGGGCACGCAATTCACTCTCATCAATATCATCGGCAAGACGTATTGTTTTAGAGCGATTTATGAGGGAAAAAGTAACATTAACATTAGGATATAACCCCCAAATCATCTGCACCATTAGAAGCTTATAAAAATCCGTATCAAGAAGTGACCGAATAATGGGATCAAGTTTCCAAGTGTGATTGTAAACACGTCTAGCAATATCCGGATGATTCATAACCTTTTTCTTTCATTTTCATAAAATCTAAAACATTATGCACCAACACGGCTAATATAGGCGGTGCAATATAACAACTCTACAGTTTTGAACAAGAATAAAAAGTCTGCTCTCTTTTTTCATCTTTCATCTTTAAGATTTGACAATACGTATAATTTCATGCTGACCTGTTTTTTGTAACTTTATCCCTGTATGAAATTCGGTATATTCTTTGCTATTAACATAGAGCATATTTTTAGGTCCCCATTTTACTTTAATGCTATAAACGGCATCATAAAACTTCATTGTTGCTTCATATTTTGGCCAAATAGAGGGTAAATGTGGCTGCAAAAACAATAGGTCTCCCTGACGCTGTATTCCAAGAATTGCTTGTGTTGCGGCACGATAAAACCAACCAGCTGAACCTGTATACCAAGTCCAACCGCCTTGACCACATCGTGGTTCAACAGCATAAATATCTGCCGCCATCACATAAGGTTCAACACGATAAGTTTCAGGATCTTGTCCATGATTAATAGGGTTAATCGCGGAAAATAAAGCATAAGCTTCATCGTTTTGTCCCATTTCAGCCAATGCTAAAATACTCCAAATGGCACCATGCGTGTATTGACCACCATTTTCTCGAATTCCTGGAGGATAACCTTTTATATAACCAGGCTCGAGTGTACTTTTATCAAAAGGCGGCCAAAAAAGGCGAATGAATCCGCCTTTTTTATCATAGAGATGCTCCAACATTGATTTCATCGCTTGTTTTTGACGTTCAGGCGATGCCATTTGAGAAATGACAGCCCAAGATTGAGCAATGGTATCAATTTGACATTCATCATTGATTTTAGAGCCAAGAGGTGTTCCATCATCAAAATAACCACGTCGATACCAAGCACCATCCCAACCGTTTTTCTCTAGGGATTTTGTTAAACGTTCAAGATACGTACTCCATATTTGCATATGGCTGTTGTCACCACGTTTCTTTGCTAAAGAGATAAATGCTTGTAATGTGTACCCAAGAAACCATCCTAACCAAATGCTTTCGCCTTTTCCTTCCACACCCACCAAATTCATGCCATCATTCCAATCCCCACCTAACATAAGAGGGAGACCATGTGGTCCGCAGCGTTTAATGGCAAGGTCTAAAGCTAAAGCACAATGTTCATAAACTGTTGCAACCTTTGAGGATTGGGTGGGTTGAAAATAAGCATCCTGTTGCCCACTTTTGAGAACATCACCTTCAATAAAAGGAATGAGCGTATCAAGAAAGGCATCATCGCCAGTGGTATTGACATAAAAAGCTGTTGCATATGCAAGCCAAACGATATCATCAGAAATCCGCGTACGAACACCAGCATTTGTATCAGGCAACCACCAATGTTGCACATCCCCTTCAAGAAATTGGTGCGCTGCAGCATTTAACAATTGGTCATGAGCCAATTGTGGTTCCAGCAATAACAAAGACAAGCTATCTTGTAGCTGATCACGAAAGCCAAATGCACCACTCGCTTGGTAAAAGCCTGCGCGTGCCATGATGCGGCATGCATAAATTTGATAGGGAAGCCAGTGGTTGACCATAAGATTAAAAGAAGAGTCAGGTGTTTTGACTTGGAAAGGAGAAACAAAATCACTCCATTGTTGTTTTTGTTTTGTGAGCAGAATTTCAAAATCGCTTGCACGTGCTTGATCAAGTAGTTTTTCAGCTTCTTGCCTATTTTCAGCACTGCCAAGATAGAAGATGATTTCTTTTGTTTGCCCTGGCAAAAGATCAATATCATAGGCAAATGCTGAACAAGGATCACATCCTGCTGCAATGGTATTCGAAAGAGCACCAGCTTTATGGATCGCATTTGGATGTGTTACGGTTCCCGTTGCACCGATAAATTCAGCGCGATTGGTGGTCGTACTGGTTGGCATTTCGGAGGCTGATAAAAATGTAACTTGTTGAGATTTCTCGATGTGATAGGGATTTTGAATAAAATGCGCCCCCCATCTGGCCTCATAAGAGGAAACAATAAAGGGAGCATATTTTGTACGGACATTTCCCAAAACCCATTCAACATAATTATAAAGGCGTAAACTGCGTGGTTTTTTCCCTTCATTCGTAAGGATAAGACGTGAAAAGCGAATAGGTTTTTCAGGATCAAGTGTATGGGTCAGTTCTAATGCGATTTCTGAATGTGTTGATTTAAAAGTTGAGAATCCAAACCCATGACACGCCTCATAGACAATATTTTCGTCACATTCAACAGTAGAAACGGGTGAGAAACGTTTTAAAGACTGGCGATCAACCAAATAAAGTGCTTCTCCTGGTCGGTTAAACGTTGGATCATTCGCCCAAGGAGTTAGTTGATAATCGCGGCTATTGTTAGCCCAAGTAAAAATTGCACCTTCAGCAGAGACATGAAAACCAAACCTGTGATTAGCAATGACATTAATCCACGGATGCGGTGTATTGGTACGTCCATGAAGACGTATTACATAATGATTATGCTGATTAAAACCACCGTAACCATTCCAATATCTTAGATCTTCTCCATTCGTAGGGAAAGAAGATGGTTTTTGTTGGCTAATAAGACCAATGGAAGAAAAAAGATTTTGTTCAGTTTGTGTTGTAAATTGCTGTCCTTCGTTATATCTTGGCAAGTCTAATTGATCATAAGATTCTTGATAATTTTTATGAATTGTGAGATTAAAATCATTCTCATCAAGCCGTTTAAGTTGTTCAGATAAAGAGCCATTTTGGGCATCAAGAACGATACGCGCTGATGCAAGAAGCGTTTTAAAACTCTGTTCACTCATTTGATCGCGTCGAAGCATGAAAATATGTTGGCATCCATCTGCTTCTTGCGTGTGGCGACGATAAGATTCACAGACCCACTCAAGAGCGCGTTGTGTATTTTGTATATAGGAAAATGCTTGTTCATTGAGAATGACCAAATCAACAATAAGACCGCGCATACGCCAATATTCGTGTGCTTTAAGAAGCTCACGCAGTACAGCTATATTTCCCTCGTTATTTAATCTAAGAAGACAGAGTGGATTGTCTCCTGAAATGGACATGGGCCAAAGATCAGACTGTTTTCCTAGCGTTTTTGCTAATATTTCAGAAGGAAGACGCCACGTTCTTTCTGGATAAATAAGCGGTGTTGCATATTTTTGATAAACAATAGCTTCTTTAAGCTGAGTTCCACTCTGATACAGTGCAACTTGTGAGCGCGTCCATGCCATTGAAAGTTCTTTTTGAAACATATCAGGTTGTCGATAATGTTTAATATGATTATTTAGCGCTTCTTTTGTATGAGCAGCGAAAGTCCAAAAAATAAGTTCTGCTTTGCCATGGGCTGGAATTTGTACACAGCAGCGCAATGACATAATAGGATCTAGAACACAACCTTGACTGTTACTAAAACGAGTATTTTGGTCAAATGCAGCGGGACGATGAATAGATCGCCCCCGACCAATAAATAGAGAGCGATCTGTTTCAGCTTCTGTCTCTTGGAGAGTATCTGTTGTACTAGAAACAAAATGAGCAATATGAATATCAGGGTCGCTAGGTGAGCGTTTACGCCTTTTGGCAAAAATTGTTTTGCCTTCCTCAGCAATTTCTGTCTCTATAAACATACGAGAAAAAACAGGATGAGCACTATCTACGTCCATTGTTGCGAGTGCCAGTTCACCATAAGAAGTAACTTCAATAAGACAATCTTTATGTGTCGTATTCATCAGTTGAAGACGTCTCCCTTCGCCACATCCTTCAGATGTAATAAGACATTCAAGTGTTGATTTAATACCATCAACTATTTTTGTATATTCAGCCTTTTCATCTGTAAAAATGCTGACAGCTTCTTCTTCAATAACGCGTGTTGGTTCACCAGTAACAGACCACCAGCGTCCACTATGCGTATCACGTAGAAAGAATAAAGTACCTTGTTGATCTTCTGTTGCATCAGGAATAAAGCGCGTAATCGCATAATCGTGCCAACGGCTGTAACCAGAACCATTAGCTGTTAACATGGTAGAATAAGAGCCATTAGACAAAAGCAAAGTTGCTCGTGGTTTGAGCAACGGATTTTTAATAATACGCAAAAGGGCAGCGTCAAATGCTTGAGACTTATTGCGCATACGATTAACAGCTTTGGTATGAATAATAGGAATGAGATGAGGCGCTCTTTCCTGTAAGAGCAATTGTGTTGCTTCAATAACGGGATCTCTGTGAAAACGATCACGCATTCGCCCTTGAAAAATAACATTGTTAAGAGCAAGGATAGACATGCCATGATGGTGCGCATAATAATTGCGTACAATGGCGTATTTTTCCCCTATCTTCACGCGTGAAGGAGTAAAATCAATAGAGTCATAATAACCATATGTCCCTAAAGCTCCAAGATCACGGAGTCGTTTTAAATTAGCGACAGCGCAAGAAGGTGCATATTGTGCCGCTAGAAGACTGGCATAGGGAGCAATGACAGCATTGCGTGAGAGTCCACGTTGGAGGCCGAGACTTGGAACACCAAAATGAGCATATTGATAGTTCATTAAATGATCGCGAGCATTAAATGCGGCCTCTGAAATACCCCATGGCAATTCTCGTTTATGGGCATATTGTATTTGACATCGAATAATTAATCGATTTGTTTGATCTAGTAGAGATCCTAACGGTTCATGCATCACAAGAGAGGGCATAAGGTATTCAAACATGGAACCAGACCATGATAGGAGCGCACCTTTCCAACCTATCGGTACAAGGAGTCGACCAAGATGAAACCAATGTTTAAGTTTTATATCTCCCTTTGCGATAGCAAAAAAGCTTGCAAGACGTGCTTCTGAAGCAAGCAGATCATAACAATTTTCATCGAGTTTGTTTTCTTGCACACGATATCCAATGGATAAAAGGTGCCGTTTAGGCTGTTCTAAAAAGTCAAATTCCATCTCAAAGGCTATTTGCCGTGCTGCTATAGCCAACTGGTTTAGTTTTTTACATAATTTTTCAGTATCACAATTATCAGTAGCATCATGATGATGAGCGTTGCAGGTGTCGAGAAGGCATTTAGCCCAAGAGAGCGCACGAGCAGATTCTATCGTTTGAATTTTTTGATCAAATTCACCGACTAAGTGCACAATATCGTGAGCTGCCTGTGAAAGCTCCATGACGTGAGAAGAGATCGTATTTTCTTGTTCTATAAAAGTGAAGACAGAATCATGAAAACGAGTAATGTTTTCTTCGATTTTTTGGCGTAAAGATCGTAAACTGGGTTTATGATCTGGAATTTCTCTGACAGTTTCTTCAAGAATAGCAAGAACATCCGATAAGCCTTCTCGGTCACTTTGAAAAAAAATATGAGGTTTTTCAGCCCATTCACTTAAAGCAGAAGAGAGTGTTACCAAATGACCGGCAAGATTCCCTGAATCAACGGTTGATACATAAGTAGGTAAAAGAGGTCTGAGTGTATCCGTTTCATACCAATTATAGAGATGACCACGAAACTTTTCCATTTTTGCAAGAGAGTGTAATGTACATTCAATACGTGTGATGGTCTCTTCAAAACCAATCCAGCCAAAATCACGTGCTGCAATAATAGAAAGGAGATAAACGCCAATATTCGTAGGCGATGTACGTTGAGCAACAAGAGGTTCAGGATCTTCTTGAAAATTATCAGGAGGCAAATGGTTGTTTTGTGCATTGACAAAAGTTGCATAATAAAGCCATGTCCGCCGTGCAATAGAACGGAGTTTTTTTTCATCTTTTGAAGAAAGATAAAGGCTATCTTGAAAGGTTGAAGGTTGACTCACAATCCAAGCAATGAAGGGTGAAAAAAACCATGCTATCCCAAAAGGCAAAGCAACCAAGCTTGCAAAACTATCAGAAAAAAGGGGGAGTGCTATAGTAAGAATACCAATAAGCGATGCTGGTGCCATTGTAAAAACATAGAAACGCAAACTATTGGGTATTGATTTTGTTGCGGCAGAAGTTTTCCATTCAAGAAGATGCCGTTTTGAAATCGTCATACGATAGAGTGTACGAATAATCGCATCGGTCATAAAATACGCCGAATGCGCAAGAAACGTCGTTTTAAGAAATATATCAGCGCTTGTAAGAGCAATTTTGTTCCAAATTAATTGAAAATGTCCACGCAAAGAATGATCTATATTGGATGAGACAAACGTTTTTAATACACATAGAATGGGTGAAATGAAGGAGCTAAACAACAAGAATAGTTGCCAGACGATTGCACTCTTTAATGGCAAAAGAGTCCAGCCTGAAAATGCTGCGATTAACCACATAAGTGGCATGAGAGAACGACGTAAATTATCCTGCATTTTCCAACGCGTTACAAAGCTTATTTGACGAGGAAAAAAAAGATAAGGTAAAAGTTGCCAATCACCGCGGATCCAGCGATGATACCGCATAACATCAATATTATAAGCTGTCGGATAATCTTCAACAATTTCTACGCTACTTACAAAAGCAGTACGAGCATATCCTCCTTCTAAGAGATCATGACTGAGAACAGTATTTTCTTTAATTTTGCCGTAAAGTGCTCGTTCAAATGCATCAATATTATAAAGCCCTTTACCGATAAAGGTGCCTTCTCCTAAAAGATCTTGATACGTATCAAAAACAGCAAAAACATAAGGATCAATACCACGGTTGGTAGAAAAAACGCGTTGGAGAATTGATGTTTTTTTTTCTGTTGTAAGAGAAGGAATAATGCGTGGTTGTAAAATGCTATAGCCCTTTACAACCTTTCCACTTTGTGGATCAAAAATGGGATGATTGAGTGGATGGTTAAGCTTTCCAACAAGTTGTGTGACGCTCTCTGGAGTAAGACGTGTATCACAATCCAGAGTCATAACAAAACGGCAATCCATAGGAAGACGTGGATTGGGAGGATAAAAGCTCGTGTTTTTATCGCCTCTTAAGAGTCGATTGAGTTCATGAAGTTTTCCTCGCTTTCGTTCCCATCCCATCCAACATTTTTCGCTTGTATTATAAAGGCGTCGGCGATGTAAAAGGAAAAAAAGCGGAAGTTCATCACGATGATAACGACTATTGAGTTTATCAATACTCTTTTGCGCATAGTGTAATAAATCAAGATCATCTTGCGTTTCTCTTAATGGAGCATCCACCCAATCTGTAATGAGTGCAAAATGAATGGCACCTTTAGGATTGGAAAGATAGTGCACTTCAAGATTGCGCACTTGTTCATCAATATCATCGCGTGATGTCATCAAAGTAGGTACAACAACCATTGTCCGCGCATATCCCGGAATACCTTCTTTATATTCATAACCAATGAGTTGTTTTGATGGGACAAACCAAGAAACAACAGTGTTAAATAAAGCAAAAGCAGCATCGATAGCAGGAAAAAGCGCCAATACAGTAAAGCAAAAAGACATCCATTGTGTCATGCCAGACACTTGTAAAAAAGCGTAAATTACAAGCAAAAGAGCAAGCGTTAGAAAAGAGACAGGAACGGCCATGACTCTCAATTTTGAGCAACAGGAAGCGCGTGTCCATTTTATGAGAAAGGGCGGAATATATCCACAAGCCTTTTCAAATATACCACAACCATCATCAACAAGGTACCACCCCACACAAGAATGATGAGGCATATCTTTAGAAGTGGAATTTGCCATTTCTACAACTTTATGTGCAACTTCCAGTTCACTAAGAGGTGAAAAGCGTGAAACTTTTTCAATGACTTGTCGATAAATATTGCGTGAGTGAGCATCAATTTCAGAAAAATCACTATTTTTACGCAAAATAGAATCAACACAACTCACTGTTTCAAACCATGCTGTCCAATCAACATCATCTATAGCTTTAAGAGCACTGATAATATTACCCATGGTCACACCATCTGCTGCTTGTCGGGTGTGTTCATCGGCTGTTGCAATCTCTAAGCTACTGCCTTGGCTTTCCAATTGTTTTTCAAGCCAAGTTAATGCTACGGTTGAATCAATAGATGCACTGCGCAAACGATAAAATAAATGCGCTGAAAAGGTTGGATCAATAGTAAGTGGTTGATACTGCGTAAAAATAGAATGGAGTTTTGGTTTATTTTCTACAAGAGAAATTTTATCAGCCACTTGACTAGCAAGATGACGCATACGCCGCGCTTTTTCAATACGGACTGAAAGACGACGGACATTTTCAATGAGCAGCATCTGCATCACAGAAGGAAGAGCCCACAATTCACCAATTGTGAGCGCACAAACTTCTTGAAATCCATTAATCATAGCAGTCAGTGTTTCTTGTGAAAAACTACTATCAGTATGCGCGATATAAAGCCAAGTTAAAATAAAAATTCGTGGCATTCCTGCTTTTTGTCTAGAAAGAGGAAGTTGCTTTATAAAGGACTTGGGGAGGTTACGGCGTAGCTGTTGTATGGTTTTATCAATGGCGTAATAATTATCAATGAGCCATTGAGCAGACGGTGCGATGGTCTCATCATTTTGGGCAGCAAAATCACTGGTATGAAAGGCATGAAGAATAAGTTTAGCACTTTCATTCAATCTCTTGCGAAAATCTTCTACTCCCTCATATTCAGGGAGTAAAACTTCTTTACCAGAAGCTATATCATGCCCTAAATTATAAAGATCTTCCTGTACTTTATAAATTGCACGAAGAGGAAAATCCGTATTAGTAAAATGATCTTTTCTCTCTGTTTGAGAAAAAAGTATTTTATGAAGGATATTATGCACGCCATGTCCCATTGTTATTTAATTACATCGTTTTTTATTTAAATTGTAAGCATTTTATCTGAATAGTGAACCGTTGATAGACAAAAAAACAAACTTTTTGTTTTTATTTGCAAGCATTTGCAATTTTTGACGCAATAATTAAAAAATAAGTAGACAATTTCTTTAGAAAATAAAAAGGTCACTCTTAAAATGAGTGACCTTAATAACAACATCAACTTTAATGATTGATGATTAATCTTGTTCTTGTTTTTTCAAAGCTGCACCCAGAATATCACCAAGAGAAGCACCTGAATCTGTAGAACCATATTGTGCAACAGCTTCTTTTTCCTCTGCAATTTCTAAAGCTTTGATTGATACTGAAATTTTACGTGTTTTTTTATCAAATGCTGTGATGCGAGCATCAACCTTTTGCCCAATTGCGAAACGCTCAGGACGTTGCTCATCACGATCACGCGCAAGATCAGCACGCCGAATAGTTGTCTCAAGGTTGTGGTCAATCAATTTCACACCAATGTCATTGTCGTTAACAGCAATCACTTCGCATGTTACAACTGCACCTTTTCGCAATTCGCCAGAAGCAGCTGCTTCTCCAACTTTATCGCTGGAAAGCTGCTTAATTCCAAGAGAAATGCGCTCTTTTTCAATGTCAACATCAAGAACCACAGCTTTAACGATATCGCCTTTATTGTAAGTATCAATGACTTGTTCACCAGGACGGTTCCAATCAAGATCAGACAGATGAACCATACCGTCAACATCGCCTTCAAGCCCAATAAAGAGACCAAATTCTGTTTTATTTTTAACCTCTCCTTCAATTTGCGAATTGACAGGAAATTTATTGGCAAAAGCTTCCCATGGATTTTCAAATGTTTGTTTTAAGCCAAGAGAAATACGCCGTTTAGAAGGATCAATCTCAAGAACAACCACTTCTACTTCTTGTGATGTAGACAGAATTTTTCCAGGATGAACATTTTTCTTTGTCCAGCTCATTTCAGAAACATGGATCAGCCCTTCGATTCCTGGTTCAATTTCAACAAAACCACCGTAATCAGTAATGTTGGTAACAGCACCCGTAATTTTTTTACCAATCGGATACCGGACACTGATGCTTTCCCAAGGATCACTTTCAAGCTGTTTCATTCCAAGAGAAATACGGTGCGTATCTTGATTAATGCGAATAATCTGCACTTTAATCGTTTGGCCAATTGTGAGCACTTCAGATGGGTGATTAACACGCCGCCATGCCATATCTGTAACGTGCAAGAGACCATCAATCCCACCAAGATCAACAAAGGCACCATAATCTGTAATATTTTTCACCACACCTTCAACGATTTGGTTTTCTTCAAGATTTTGTACGATTTCTGAACGTTGCTCAGCGCGACTTTCTTCTAAAACAGTGCGGCGTGAGACCACAATATTGCCACGACGACGATCCATCTTCAAAATTTCAAAGGACTGTGAATTATGCATGAGAGGTGAAACATCACGAATGGGACGAATATCAACTTGGCTGCGAGGTAAGAAAGCAACGGCACCATCAAGATCGACTGTAAAACCACCTTTTACTTGGCTAAAGATCACTCCATCAACGCGCGCACCAGCATTGAATTTTTCCTCCAAACGGACCCAACTTTCTTCGCGCCGTGCTTTTTCACGCGATAAAACAGCTTCACCCATCGCATTTTCAATGCGTTCAATGTAAACCTCAACTTCATCGCCAACTTGCAAAGAACCATCTTTTGCTTTAGCTCCAAATTCTTTGAGAGGAATACGTCCTTCGACTTTAAGACCAGCATCAATAATGGCCATGTCTTTTTCGATTGCAATAACACGACCTTTAACAACAGATCCTTCATTAAGATCATTAGTTTGAAAAGATTCTGTTAAAAGGGCTTCAAAATCCGCTGTTGTGGGATTGTATTGTGACATAAGAACTCCTAATATATACCTTGTATTATAAGGTATGAGCGCTAGGTTAGTGTTAACATAAGCAACTTCTTGCCTTTTTCCTTAAATACAGGAAAAAAAGTTAGCGCTAGGCCGGAAGTCACCTTGACGAATTTATCCAATTATATGCATTTTTATGATTGGATCAATAAAACTACATGCAATTTCAAATGTTGCTTCTATACTCAATTCTGACGTATCAAGCAAGTGGGCGTTTTTTGCTGGTTTTAGTGGGCTTTGTTTGCGCGTTATATCGCGACTGTCGCGCTGTTCAAGTTGAGCTAGGATTTCATGATAATTTGCTTGAACACCTTTTTTTAAAATCTCTTGGTAGCGGCGTTTGGCGCGTGTTTGAACATTGGCTAGAATATAAAACTTGATATCGGCATCAGGACAAACAATCGTTCCGATATCACGCCCATCAAGCACACAGCCGGGCAAAACTTTAGCAAAGTTGCGTTGTTTTTCGACAAGAATTTTGCGTACAGCAGGGTTAATTGCTATTTTTGAAGCCGCTTCACCAAGTTCATGAGAAGAAAGAAGAGAAGGATTTAAGGTATTAAAATCAAGTTCTTTAGCATAAATAATAGCATTACTTTCATCATGAAGAGATAAATTTTGTTGTAAAAGCGCATAAGCAACACCACGATAAGTGAGACCAGTATCGAGATGATGAAGATGATAATGTGCAGCAATTTTACGTGCTAAGGTTCCTTTGCCTGAGGCTGCAGGTCCATCAATAGCAATAACAAAAGGCTTCAAGCGATTCTCCCCCCAAGTTTTTTTATAAAAGGAATAAATTCTGGAAAGCTCGTAGCGATCATTCGTTTATCATCAATGGTAACAGGTTTTTCTGACACAAGCCCAAAAATGAGAAAACACATAGCAATTCGATGATCAAGATGTGTGGCAACATACCCACCCCCCAAACCTTTGGCAGAACCTTTTCCATAAACAACAAGAAAATCTTGACCTTCTTCACAGTCTACGCCATTAATTTTTAATCCTTGAGCAACAGCAGACAATCGATCTGATTCTTTTACACGCAATTCTTCAATGCCTAGCATAACTGTTTTGCCTTCTGCAAAGGCTGCTGCTACTGCCAAAGCAGGATATTCATCTATCATCGATGGAGCACGTTCTTTGGGCACCGTAACGCCTCTAAGGACCGATGATTTTATCCGTAGATCAGCAACATCCTCTCCACCTGTTTGACGTCGGTTCAAAAATTCAATTTGAGCACCCATTTCCCACAATGTTTCGATAAGTCCTATTCGAGAGTTATTTATCAAAACATTTTCAATGGTGATATCAGAGTCTTCTACAAGAAGGGCTGCGATAATTGGAAAAGCAGCAGAAGAAGGATCACCCGGAATATGAATCGTTTGTCCAGTAAGATGGGGTTGACCATTAAGATGAATCAAACGCGCACCTTCGTTATCTTTTTCTATTTCAAGTTGCGCACCGAATGCTTTTAACATTTTTTCCGTATGATCTCGTGTCAGAACTGGTTCAATAACAGTTGTAGTGCCGGCGGTGTTGAGTCCAGCAAGCAGGATTGCTGATTTAATTTGGGAGGAAGCTATTGGAACACGGTAACGTATCGGATTAGCCATTTTCGGACCATAAAGCGTTAAAGGAAGGTGATCGTCGCGCGTTGCCTCAATTTCAACCCCCATGAGACGCAGTGGATCAAGGATACGTCCCATTGGACGTTTAGAGAGAGAAGAATCACCAATAAAGGTTGTTTTCATATGATACGGACCAACCATTCCCATAACCAAACGAGCACCTGTTCCAGCGTTTCCAAAGTCTAAAGGTTTTTGTGCAGCTAAAAGGCAACCATTCCCTGTTCCTCGTATGATCCAGAAGTCTTCTTTTTTAATAATACAGGCACCCATAGCTTGCATAGCAGCAGCTGTATTGAGTACATCAGCGCTTTCAAGTAATCCATGAATATATGTCTCACCACTTGCTAATCCTCCCAATATAAGAGAGCGATGAGAGATTGATTTATCTCCTGGTATTTGAATTTTTCCAGAGAGACTACTCGATTTATAGGTGGTTATAGGGATTGCTTTTTGCATGGAAATTCTATTTAATTCTATCTAACTTTTATGAAATTGTGCATCCTTTAGCACATGCTTTAAAAGACGTCATGAAAAAATCACTGTGGAACAGTGTATTTATCTTTGACAAAGGTATTATTTTTCGATTAAGCACCATAAAATTTATCTTTTAATGGAATAATAGTTAATCAAAGAGGCACGGCTTATGGCAAAACAAGAACTCGGAACTAAACGTGTTGATCCAGAAACAGGAAAAAAATTTTACGATCTAAATCGCGATCCTATTGTGTCGCCCTATACAGGAATTTCTTATCCGCGTTCTTACTTTGAAGTTGCAGCAGCTGAAGCAAATAATGAAGAAGAAGTTGATACTGAAGAGCTTGATACAGCACTTGAAAAATCTGCTTTTATGCTTCTTGAAGATGATGATGTGGATTCTAAAGATGACGATCTTCCTGATTTAGAAGATAGTGATGTAGATCTTGGTGATGATGATGATGATACATTTTTGTCTCATGATGGTGACGATGAAGATGATGACGTTACTGATATTCTCGGAGGCGGTGTTTCTAATGATGATGATGCTTAAAAGAAGTAAAAGAGGACATCTTTTCCATTAAATGTAAATTCTTCTTGATCTTCAAGTTTGATCGTTCTAGAAAAGCTGGAATTGTATACTGTCCTTTTGGGACAATTTGTTTTTATAGGGGCTATAGCTCAGCTGGGAGAGCGCTTGCATGGCATGCAAGAGGTCAGCGGTTCGATCCCGCTTAGCTCCACCAAAAGGGCTAACTGTTCTATCAAGGGAATTAATTATAATAAAAGATGTGTGCATCAATTTAAAAGGTTTATGTGCTCTGTAACCATTGATCCAGTAGCGCGTTCCTTGCTTTAATGCTATCATTATGCGTTTCTAATCATTTGTTGGATTGTAAAGTTTTACTTTACATAACAATGGAAAGAGATCATTTTTTATGCTTTATATAGAAATAAAAAAGGGGCTATTTAACTGACACCTTATATTTTCAAAGGACAAAATTTGAATCCTTCTTCACCACAAAATCATAATCTGTTAATTATCGATATCCTTTTAAAAGGTAAGAAGTTCCTAAACAAAGATTTGGGAATAGAAGACTAAGATATATTTTCCAATTATTGCGAAGCAGGACTTTTGTTGAATATTTTTAGTCTTATCAGATGTCCTAGCAATTTAAAAAATTATCCCCTTGAGTAGCATTCACCAACTCAATACTGAAGCATGTTAAATCTTAAATAACGTATTGTTATCATTATAAGTTATTTATATTATTAAGTGATAACTCTAAACAAAATAAACTTCTCTCACCATAAGCCATAACGCATTGAATCAATTGGATTCCTTCCTTACACATCACAAACGATGTTTGAGATGTAGGAGTAAAGCAGTACCATCATTATACTTTTCAATCCCTAATGTTGCAAAAATTCTTATATTTGAGAATGTATGTTCATAAAAAACATTTTTAGTCTTTTCTTTCACAGTTCTTATCCACATGCCCATTGTGCTTGTTATGTGCAAGCCAATGGTTTTATTGATTCAACCTCAAGAGATCTGAAACGATAAAACCCTACGCCATTCGAGATTCTTACTTTAATATAAATAACGATATATTATCTTTATAAATCAATATGCTTAAACCATTTAAGAAAAAGAATTAAAATGCTTCTCATAAATATTCTCAAATGCAAAAGCTATCACAGCATTGGAGGCTGACTTGTTACTTCATAGGCGCTACAAATCTTTCTCTGAATACTCCCTACCCTGAGTATTCATTGTGTGTAAAGTTGCATATACCTTATCATCCTATAAACGGGAGTGTTTTTACAATACAATAAGATAACTTCTTTCAATTAAGATGGACTGGATGGACGAGTATGTTTTATTTCATACAATACTAAATACACTTAGTTCTTTTGAAGACTGTATTGCCCTCTTTATACAAAATAACGTTTTTTCGTTTAATGCATTTCTCGTTTTTTTATATCGAATATTTTACCCTTTTTATAATGCCCGAATTGCATTTGTTTTAATTGCTATTTTATACGCTTAGTAAAGAAAATATTCATGTAATAATCAGCCAGTAATACGCATAATGAAAATAAAAATGATATTATATTTTAAAATTTTCATAATCTCTGGTACTTAGCCCAATGCGAAATGCCAGCGCTAAATAGAAGATAATTTCCATTGTAAATTTTTTAAACAAAGGAGGTAAAAATGTCGAGAGTATCTTCAAACACATTGTGTATTGCAAAAGCTTTCTGTCGCTTGAGTTTATTCTAAAGAAACAATTTATTTCATTGAACGATCGGAAAAACGACACTATTTTATCATATCATAAGGGTTTTTTCTTTCGAATAATTTCACCACATCAATTCTCTGATTGAGATTTTCAAAATCCTCCCTAACGCCACCCACATCTCTTTAATTGCTGTTCATAGAGCTTCGATATTCTCGCCATGCGCTGTGCTGCCTGTGAAAGTGCAACAGTGACATGCCCGCCACTACGCGCATAAGCACCATGTCCCATATGATAATTTAAATAAAGGCTATATGCATCATCAAACCTCACGCCATTGCGTTGAACACTTTGGCGATGATACCAAGCAACAAAATCAGCAGCATCTGCGAAATTCGTACGCCATGCAAAAGACTTTCCTGTAGAGCGAAGATACATTGCCCATGTACTGTCAAGCGCTTGAGCATAACCATAAGCTGTCGACCGACGTTTCCATGGGATAAAACCAAGTAGTTTTTTGCGTGGAGGACGTGCATTATGTCGAAAACTTGATTCCATATTAATGGTTGCAAGAATAATAGGCATAGGAATCCCATAGCGCATTTCTGCTTTTTGAGACGCCTTTCCCCAATTATCAAAAAAACCATTTTTTTGTGCTAAAATAGCGCAAGCATTGTTTGTGTGAGTGGGAGTGGTTGTTGCACAGCCCCCTAGCAGAAACACCAATGCCCCTAAAAACAAAAGGTGTCGCATATTCTCTATTCCTCTCGTTTAAGAAATAAAACAAGATAGAGATACTAAAAAATGATTACCAATCAATAAAGAGCGTGATCTAACTTGTGATATTTAAGAAAATTGTTTTGCGTTATTCCTCATCAACTAAACGCAATGTTTGTGACTGAGCGGATGTTGTCATTTTTGTTGGCTCAGAGTAATTTTCTTTTAATTCGAAAGTTTCAATGCGATTTGCCCGTTTCATAATTTTGGAAGATGATATTAAAATTCCCTCTATATCTTCACCTGCTTTGTAAAAGTGCTTCTGTAGGGCGCGAACACGCATATCCATTCGTCCAAAATCTTCCATCAGTTTTGCCACTTCCGATTGAATTAAATGCGCTTGTTCACGCATCCGCGCATCTTTCATAATGGTTTGTACAACCTGGACAGAGAGCATCAACAAAGATGGTGAAACAATAATCACATGGGCTCTATTGGCTTTTTGTACCAATGCCTCAAAGTCCTCATAAATTGTTGCAAAAATTGATTCCGATGGCACAAAAAGGAAAGCAGTGTCATGGGTTTCTCCAGGAATTAAATATTTCTGCGCAATATCACGGATATGGACTTCCATATCGGTACGAAATTGGCGTTCTGCCTCTTGACGCTCTTGCGTTGATGCGGCTTTACGCATAGCATTCCAAGCCTCTAGAGGGAATTTAGCATCAACAACAAGAGAAGGTGCTTTATTGGGCATATGAATAAGACAATCTGGGCGCTTTCCGTTGGAAAGAGCAGCCTGAAAAGCATAGGCATTTGCTGGTAAGGCATCAGCAATAATTGCTTCCATCCGCCCCTGACCAAAGGTACCACGTGTCTGCTTATTGCTTAAAATGGATTGTAACTGAACAACTTGTCCCGTAAGCGATTGAATATTATTTTGTGCCGCATCAATCACTGCTAAACGTTCTTGCAAACGATTCAAATTTTCATAAGTGGATTTAGTTTGTACCTGAAGTGTTTGACCTAAGCTTGTTGTCATTCCATTGAGTTGCTCACTGAGCGATTTATTCAATTCAGCTTGCCGTTGACCAAAAATTTCCGCCATCGTTTGCATTCGCCCTTGCATTTCAGCTTGTGTTTTTAGCAAGGTAGCCATCTGCATTTGTGCCTCACGCGCACGTTCAGCAGTTTCTTGTTCCAAAAATGTTCTTTTTCGATGAGAATGTATCAGCATAAAAAATGCCAAACAGACAAGTGTAAATAAAAGTAAAACGATTAATTTAGAAAAAAACTCACCAGTGAGTATAGAAAAAAACGAATCAAACATAAAAGGTAATATAACGCTCTTATGGTAAAAAAATGCAAGAATCCGTTATTCAATATTGACCAATAACAAACCTTTGATTAATCTCTTCTTATGCCAATAAGATCTTTAGTTATTTTACCTGATCCGATTTTACGGGAAGAGTCCAAACCCGTTGAGCAGGTCGATTCAGCTCTCCAAAAGCTCGCAGATGATATGTTGGAGACCATGTATCATTCTAAAGGTGTTGGTCTTGCTGCTATTCAAATTGGTATACCACTACGTATGTTGGTTATGGATGTCTCTGGAAATTCTGAAGATGAGCAGAAAAAACCGCTTGTTATTATCAACCCTGAGATTTTATGGCTTTCAGATGAGCGCAATATTTATAAAGAAGGTTGTCTTTCTATTCCTGACTATTTTGCGGAAGTTGAACGCCCTAAACGTCTGCGTGTTCGCTATCAGGACCGTGAAGGAAAACAGACAGAAATTGAAGCAGATGATCTCTTGGCGACTTGCTTACAGCATGAAATTGATCATTTAAATGGGCGTCTTTTTATTGATTACATTTCAAAGATCAAACGCGATATGGTGATACGAAAATTTAAAAAACGCGCAAAAGAAAAAAACACACAGGAAGCAGTTTTGTAATGGCATTACGGTTAAGTTTTATGGGAACACCAGATTTTTCTGTTCCCATTTTACATGCTTTATTGAATGCTGGTCATGATGTTGTCGCTGTTTATAGTCAACCCCCTCGTCCAGCAGGACGTCGGGGGCTTAAATTAATCCCCTCAGCTGTTCACACGGTAGCAAAAGAAAAATCTATTCCTATCTTTACGCCTCAAACACTTAAAACAGCCGAACAACAAGAAAAATTTGCAGCACTTTCTGTTGATGCTGCTATTGTCGTGGCTTATGGACTCCTGTTACCCAAAGCTATTCTCGAAGCACCGCGTTTTGGTTGTTTTAATGCCCACGCTTCACTCTTACCACGTTGGCGTGGTGCTGCACCTATTCAACGAGCAATTATGGCCGGTGATAAGGAAACAGGTATCATGATCATGAAAATGGATGAAGGACTTGATACAGGACCTATTGCTCTTTCTCGTTCTCTCCCTATTACTGATAGCGCCACCAGCGCTGAGCTTTCAAATAAACTTTCAAATATAGCCGCAGAACTTATGATAGAAGCTCTATCAACTCTTGAAAAAGGACAACTTAAACTGACCCCACAATCAGAGGAAGGCATCACCTATGCAGCCAAAATTAGGAAAGAAGAAACCCGCATTGATTGGACAAAACCTGCAGAGTTTATTCATAGGCATATTCGCGCGCTCTCTCCCTCTCCTAGTTGCTGGTGCAATATGAATATCGGTGGACGAGAAGAACGCGTAAAAATTATTGAAAGTCGCTTAACAACAGGAGCTTCTTTTGAAATTGGGAGGATAGAACCAAATTCTTTGATTATTCATTGTGGACAAGGACGGATAGAAATAACCTCTCTCCAAAGATCTGGCGGTAAAATTCTTGATAGCGCAACATTCTTGCGAGGCGCTCATATTTCTGCTGTTTTTTAATATGCCACGTTTTAAACTCACTCTTGAATACGATGGTTCAAATTATGCTGGTTGGCAGCGTCAAGTGGAGCTTCACACGATACAAGGAACTCTTGAACAGGTACTCTTTTCCTTCAGTGGACAACAATTGACCATAACAACAGCAGGACGAACGGATGCAGGGGTGCATGCCACGGGACAAGTTGCCCATGTTGATTTTGAAAAAAACTGGCCCCCCCATACTGTGCGTGACGCACTCAATGCTCTTTTACGTAAACAGGGAGAAGCGATTTCAATCCTAAACGTACAAAATGTCCCTGATGATTTTGATGCACGATTTTCCGCTGTAAAGCGCCATTATCTTTTTAAAATTCTCAATCGCCGCTCTCCACCAGCTCTAAATGCCAAACGCGTATGGTGGATACCAAAACCTCTTAATGCTGAAGCTATGCATGAAGCTGCGCAAAAGCTTGTTGGACAACATGATTTTACAACTTTCCGTTCAGCACATTGCCAAGCCAAAAGCCCTATTCGTACCCTTGAACGCCTTGATGTTCAAAGAGAAGGAGAGGAAATCTTCCTTTATGCACAAGCTCGTTCTTTTCTTCATCATCAAATCCGTTCATTCGCAGGAAGCCTCATGGAAGTGGGTATTGGACGTTGGACAACACAAGATCTTGAAGCAGCTCTTCACGCTAAAGATCGCAAACGCTGTGGTGTTGTTGCCCCCCCCTCAGGACTTTATTTAACCAAAGTAGAATATTAATGATCCTTCAAGCGTTAACGCCTCAAAAACTGTTAAGGCAGCATATAAAAAGAACGAATTTCTTCAAACGCTTCTGCTGCTGTATTGACAAATTTCACAAAATTAACATCACTGGGAGAGATCGTACCTTGTGCAGATAGATACTCAAAGTTGATAGCATTGCTCCAAAATTCTTTGCCAAACAATAAAATTGGTACCTGTTTCATACGCCCCGTCTGTACTAAAGTTAACGTCTCAAACAGTTCATCCAGAGTCCCAAATCCTCCAGGAAAAATGGCTAATGCTTTCGCTCGTAATAAAAAATGCATTTTTCGCATCCCTAAATAGTGAAAATTAAAACACAAATGCGGCGAAACATATGAATTAGGCTCTTGCTCATGCGGTAAAATAATATTCAAGCCAATTGTTGGAGCCCCAACATCACAAGCACCACGATTTCCCGCCTCCATGATCCCTGGTCCGCCCCCCGTAACAACCACAAATTCACGATATTCTGTCGTAGCAGAATAAAGTGAGCACAAACGCGCAAACTCTCTTGCTTCATCGTAATAATGTGACATAGCACGCAAATTTTTCTTTTGTGTTTCATTTTTTGCTGCCCACGCAGCTTGCCTAGGTTCAGGAATGCGCGCACCACCAAACAAAACAACTGTCGATTGAATATTATATTCTTTAAGAGTTATTTCCGGCTTTAAAAATTCAAGACCAATACGTTGTGAGCGCAGCTCTGGACGCATCATAAACTCTTGATCGATATAGGCTAAACGATAAGTAGACGAACGCACCTGTGCTGAATTAGAGACTTTATGTATTTGTTGTAGAGCATCCTTCGTATGGAGAAGTGGTGTCCAGTTTTCTTGCTCTGCTTTTCTTTTTTCTTTACAGCCTTTTTTCATGCACCTGTCCTACTTCCTCATCGTTTTATTGACTGAAAACATTTCTTCGCGTAAGTCATAGAGAATAAATCTTGAAGCTTTCAACTTGTTTAACGGAACTATGTTCATGATCAATCTCACACAACTTGAAATCATTATCGAAAAAGCATTTGATGATCGTGATTCTATTGATACTACCACAAAAGGTGAAATTCGTGAGAGTGTCGAACACGCATTGAATCTTCTCGATAAAGGTGCAATTCGCGTCGCAGAACGGCAAAAAAACGGACAATGGCATGTTCATCAATGGTTGAAAAAAGCTGTTTTGCTCTCTTTTCGGCTTAACCCTATGCAAATTATTGCCGGTGGTGTAAATGGAACACATTGGTGGGATAAAGTTCCTTCAAAATTCTCTGGTTGGCAAGAGGCAGATTTTAAAAGCGCTAATTTCCGTTCTGTTCCTGGAGCCATTGTACGCCATTCTGCCTATATTGCACCTCATGTTGTATTGATGCCATCCTTTGTCAATCTCGGCGCCTTTATCGATGAAGGAACAATGGTTGATACATGGACCACCGTTGGTTCTTGTGCACAAATTGGTAAACATGTTCATCTTTCTGGCGGTGTTGGTATTGGAGGTGTTTTGGAACCCCTGCAAGCAAATCCAACAATCATTGAAGATCACTGCTTTATCGGTGCACGCTCTGAAATTGTTGAAGGCTGTATTATTCGTGAAGGCGCTGTTTTAGGAATGGGAGTCTTTATTGGAAAATCAACAAAGATTATTGATCGTACAACAGGTGAAATTTTTATTGGTGAAGTACCAGCCTATTCAGTGGTTGTACCGGGTTCTCTCCCCGGAAAACCTTTACCAAATGGTGAAGCAGGCCCAAACCTTTATTGTGCTGTTATTGTAAAACGCGTTGATCAAAAAACACGAGAAAAAACATCCATTAATGATCTTTTACGTTCTTAGACACAAGATTAATGCATAATAATATTTTCTCGTTTTTTAACTTGAATAATAACCTCGAATACAAGGATTCTCTCATTTCAAATCCTTTCATAGTGAATCAATCACTATCATTTCCTTGCTCGTCACAAATGCTGTTGGTGTGTGGGTAAGAAACACTTCAAGAAAAGAGTGAAATACCTTTAATGAATTCTCTCTATCGCCAAGAGCTATCATAATATTTTGAGCTGAAAAAGAGTATGATGGGTGCGCTTTGCACCTTTCTGACGCATAAAGATGTGGCGCCAAATGGGTTTCATGTAATTTACAATGAATTTCACATTATATTTTGTTGCAGCCCCCGTTGTGAAATGAAGTTTGATGTATTGAGAGATGTTTCTTTGAAACAAGTGCACAAACGTGCAACACAACAAATGTATTTTGTTTAAAGCATTCTGTTTTACATGAGAAAGTGACACCATTCGCAATACACAAAAACATGAAGCACAGTGCGATTCTATTTAAAAGTGTTCTTTAAGCACCTGAACCAATCGACAAAAGCAAAAGCGCAACCAATGAGAGAAAATATTCCTTTTTCCATTATTTATTCATTTTGAGCGCTTGGATAAATGCCGATTGTGGAATTTCTACTTTTCCAAATTGGCGCATCCGCTTTTTGCCTTCTTTTTGCTTTTCCAAAAGTTTGCGCTTACGCGTAACATCACCCCCGTAACATTTCGCTGTTACATCTTTACGCAAAGCACGAATTGTTTCGCGCGCTATAATTTTACCACCAATAGCCGCTTGAACTGGAATCTGAAACATATGCTGGGGAATAAGATCTTTCAGTTTTTCACACATGGAACGCCCGCGCTTTTCTGCAATCGTGCGGTGCACAAGCATAGACAATGCATCTATAGACTCTCCATTTACCAAAATAGACATTTTAACTAAATCCCCTTCTGCATAATCTGTCATTTGATAATCAAAAGAAGCATAACCCTTTGAGACTGATTTTAGCCGATCATAAAAATCAAAAACAACTTCATTCAGTGGTAAATCATACGTTACCATAGCACGGGTTCCAACATAGGACAAACCAACCTGTACCCCGCGCCGCTCTTGGCATAGCTCTAAAATTGACCCAAGATAATTATCAGGAGTCATGATTGTCGCCCGAATCCATGGTTCTTCTATGGAAGAAATTTTAACCACATCCGGCATATCTGCTGGATTGTGCAACTCTTTAACAGAACCATCATTCATATTCATGCGATAAACAACCGAAGGTGCTGTCGCAATTAAATCCAAATTAAACTCACGCTCTAACCGCTCTTGAATAATTTCAAGATGCAGAAGTCCCAAAAAGCCACAGCGAAAACCAAAACCCAAAGCCGCGGATGTTTCCATTTCAAAAGAAAAACTCGCATCATTTAAGCGTAATTTGCCCATGGCTGCACGCAAATCATCAAAATCGGCAGCATCTATTGGAAAAAGTCCACAAAAGACAACCGGTTGCGCCGGCTTAAAACCAGGCAAAGCATTTTCACAAGGACGACGCTCTTCAGTAATCGTATCCCCAACCCGTGTATCTGCTACCTCTTTGATAGAAGCAGTGATAAAACCAATCTCACCTGGTCCTAATTCATCAACCTGTACCATTTTAGGTGTAAAAACCCCAACGCGCTCAACTGGATATTTTGCTCCTGTACCCATCATACGAATGGTTTGGCCTTTTTTTAAAATACCATCTATCACCCGTACCAAAACAATGACACCAAGATATGCATCATACCAGCTATCAACCAACATTGCTTTCAAGGGATTTGCAACATCGCCTATACGTGGAGGTGGTAATTGTGCAACAATTGCCTCCAAAACATCAGGAACACCCAAACCTGTTTTTGCTGATATTTCTACTGCTTGAGATGTATCAATGCCTATCACATCTTCAATTTGTTCTTTAACACGCTCAGGTTCTGCTGCTGGAAGATCAACTTTATTGAGAACAACAACTAACTCATGGGAATTATCAATGGCTTGATAAACATTTGCTAACGTCTGTGCCTCTACGCCTTGGCTTGCATCCACCACCAACAAAGAACCTTCACAAGCTGCCAATGAACGCGAAACCTCATAAGCAAAATCCACATGACCAGGTGTATCCATAAGATTTAAAATATAGGTTTCACCATTCTTTGCCTTATAGTGTAAACGTACCGTTTGTGCTTTAATAGTAATTCCACGTTCACGCTCAATATCCATGGAATCGAGTACTTGTTCTTTCATCTCACGTGTTTCAAGCCCACCTGTTATTTGAATCAAACGATCAGCTAAAGTGGATTTGCCGTGATCAATATGCGCCACGATGGAAAAATTACGAATATAATTACGATCTATTGTCATATAAGCCGATTTAGCAAAGAATAATACAAAACGCAAAGACCAATTATGCTCCGGCTTCTATCAAAGAATATAAACCTAACAAGCTTCTCAAAACACAACTTTTCATAGCCTAAAAAATGAGGCTTTTGTTTGCTAAATTAAATACAAAAGGTTCTAAAATGACCTTTTCACATCTTGTTTGATAACTCATATGCTGGCATTATATAATAAGATATTGATTTATAAATATAATTTAACATTATTTATATTGAATTAGAACCTTGAGTACCGTAAGATTCTCTCATTTCAAATCTGTATATCTTGAATTAATTAAAATCACTTGCTTGCACATTACAAGCGGCATAAGTGTGTGGATAAAATTTATATAAGAAAGAACTAAAAATGGCTCTTATGAACCCGTTTTAATGCAAAAGCTGTCGGCAACACCCACGAACTGGCAAATAGTGTGATTGTGCCGACTTACTTTTTCATAAGCGTAAAGATGTAGGTGCTCAATGGATTTACCGTTATACTATTCATAGGCACCGTCGTGAAATGGGATTGAGAGCGTTAAGAGATGTTTCTTTAAAACAAGCCCGTGAATATACAACGCAATGATGGATGCGTATATCACTAAGACTTTCAATAAAATGCACAAGAAATGCTTTTTTATTTGTACGCAATAATCTGTTTTTTTCAGCAATCTTATAAAATAAAATAGATATTGAGAGAGATAATTTTTTTCTCAATGTTTAAAACTTTAGAAATTGGCTTTATTGAGTAAAGTTTTTATGCCCTTTTATACAACGCCTTTCTTCTTTTATTAAAGATAAAAAACATCAAATCTCTTCTATTAATTTGTTAGTGCTTTGATTTATAATGACTATTTATTGCTTTGCAATTTAAATGAAACCCCTGACCATCGCGAGCCTTTTTCATCTTAAGCTTGCTTATAGTAAATTAGTCAAATTTTTTACACATTACAAACAGAACTGGACAAACAGGACTGGTGTATGGATAAAGCCGTTTAAGGAATGATTAAAATACCTCTTAATAAACTCTTTCAAGTACCAAAACTTGTCGTAATGGTAATTAATAAAGAAAATAATGCTATTAACTTTAATTTTTTATTTTAAGTAAAAATGGTGATATTTCATGGCCTTTATACATTTCACATGGACCATCAATGGGTACAATATCCATTGAGAAAATATGTCTTTTAAAAAAGTGCGTTAATGTACACCATTATGGGGGTTGCTTTGAGCGTTTCTATTTTGCATGGGAGTTAAAGAATAAAAGGAATAACGTGCGACAGTGCATAGTTTTCATTATTCAAAAATATTACCGTAGATGTTTTTGAAAGTTGTTAAAGCCGAATTTAAAAATGATCGTAAAGATGCGTATTAATTTTCACTTTTACAACTTAATGCTTAGCTCAATGAAGTTTGTTTTTCCTTTTCAGAGGTTAGAAAACAGATAGAAGCATACTCTTGCTCCAATTTGGCATGCAAAAGCTGGAATAATTTATAGAATTCTTAATCATCTTAATATTAAAAAAAACTTTAAAAATGAAAACTCTACAAGCAAAAATCTCGTGCAATAAAATCATAATAAAAAAATGTATAGCTAATCAATTTTTTTAATTGCTTTATTTTTTTTACGCCATTGTGAAGGTTGTAATTCAGCCACAATGATCCCAATAAGAATAAGCAAACCGCCCAATAAAGCTAAGGGAGATAAACGTTCTCCAGCCAAACGCCCAACAATACCAGCCCATACCGGTTCACCTGCGTAAATGAGTGTCGCACGCGTAGGGGAAATAGACTTTTGTGCCCAATTCATAGCTAATTGAATGATGGCACTCATTAATGCCAATCCTATACCAATATTAAACCACACCCACGAAAATTCAGGAATGCTTTCACCCATCAAAGGCATACAAGCAAATGAAAAAAAACCACTAAAAAATAACTGAATAATGGTTACACGCCGACTATCAACCTTGTTCGCAAAAATTCCGATGAGTATGACTTCTCCAGCAATCGCTAATGCACCTAACAAAGTCAAAATTTCACCTTTTGAAAAATCAAAACTTCCAGGCTTTTGTCCTGAAATGAATACAAGCCCAATAAAAGCGAAAACAATACCAATCCAACAGGCTAAACGGGGAGGTTTTTTAAACACAATCCATTGCAAGATTGGAACCATCGGTACATAAAGCGCTGTGATAAAAGCCGACTGACTACTAATAATCGTTTGAAGTCCAGCTGCTTGAAAAGCATACCCCAAAAACATGGCTAAACCAATCGCCATCCCAGCAAAAACTTCATAAACAGTTATCCTTTTTATAGAGCGCCAAAAAATTGCCCCACATATAAGAGATGCAACAATAAAACGAAATCCAACAAAAAATAGAGGACCGCTATAGCGTACCGCAATGTGAATGACTAAAAATGTAATGCCCCACAATATTGTCGCAGCAAATAGTGCCAATTCTGGTTTACTTAATAAAGGATATTTAAACTGTTTTATACTTTTCATGAAAAGCCTTCTCCTTCAATTTTCCGCACAATTTATGAAACAATAAGCGTTCCAATTCCCTGTTCGGTAAACAGTTCTAGTAAAACAGGATGAGGGGTTTTACCGTTTAAAATGACAACACCTTCCACACCATTTTGAAGGGCTTTTATACAAGTCTCTACTTTTGGGATCATGCCTCCTGAAATTGTTCCATTTTTGATAAGTTTCTCAGCTTCAGAAACTGTCAATTCTTTTAAAAGTTTACCCTGTTTATCCAAAACACCAGGAACATCAGTGAGAAATAAAAGGCGTTTAGCCTCTAATGCACCAGCAATAGCTCCAGCAAAAATATCAGCATTAATATTGTAAGTTTTACCATCGCGTCCTGGAGCCACAGGAGCAAGAACTGGTATCATTTCAGAACATGCTAAGAGATCTAGCAATGTGCGATCAACTTCAATAGGCTCACCAACAAACCCCAAATCTAAAACACGTTCAATATGAGAATCAGGATCAATGACAGTTTTATAAGCCTTTTCGGCAAAAACCATATTGCCATCCTTGCCGCATAATCCTATTGCCCATTCACCCTCAGCGTTGATGAGAGCAACAATTTCTTTGTTTATGGATCCCGCTAAAACCATTTCAACAACTTCAACAATCCGTTCATCGGTTACCCGTAAACCGTTTTCAAATCGTGATTCAATCCCCATTTTCATTAAAATTTTAGCAATTTGAGGTCCACCACCATGAACAACAATAGGATTAATCCCTGATTGCTTTAATAGAGCAATATCACGCGCAAATGCTCGTCCCAAAGCGGGATCACCCATAGCATGGCCGCCATATTTTACCACGACCGTTTCATTTTCATATTTTTGCATATAAGGTAAAGCAGACGATAAAAATGCTGCTTGTTTTTCCAAAACATCTACATCATCGTTTTTAGCATCATCCATCAATAGAGCCTCCTCATCACTTTTTACCATCTCTTAATGAAACTTAGGAAAAGTGAAAACAATAAAACCAAGCTTTACTCTATCCATCCCCCTGAAAATCGTCAATTTTCTTTTAATTTACGAAGATGAAACACAAAAAATATCCTTTAAAAATTGACCGTAAAAAATTAAACAAAATAGGTGTCAAAAAACGTCATTACTTTATGATCTTATGTATAAAATTGAAAAGCAAAATTTTGAAAATTTTTTAAGCGACGCCCTATATTCAATTCATTAATTTATACCTATGGATACTTAACAATGAATAGAAATATATACAACCATTGATTTTATAAGATAAAAGCAAAATTTTCTTATCATAATAAAATTAACCTATCGCCAAGATAAGAAACCACTCAACCGCTTTAGTAACCTATCTCAATTTTTCTTTAATGAAATTGTCAAACGAAGTTCGACCGGAGACTATAACTTTGGTTTTAAAAATTTGACTTTTTTCAATCGTTAAACATGAGAAAATGTCAATTAAATATCCCTTTATGAAGAATTATAATACGTTGATTTATAATAATAATTTTATATATTTATAGCGTAAAACCCTAAATGAGAAGTCTGAATATAAGAATATTTTGTCATTTTAACTCTCACATTTCAAATCAATAAAAACCGTTGGCTTGTACGTTACAAATGAACTTGGTATATAAATACTATAGAAGGCTTAAAATACCTCTTATTAATGCTCTCAATAGCAAGAGATGCAGCAATGTTTGAAACGAGGAATGATAGTGTTAACTTACGCATACATGAGCGTAAAAAGAGTGGTGTACAATGAAGTTTTATACCCTTTCAAGCACCATCGCATGCAATAGGGGTACATCCATTAGGAAATGTTTCTTCAAAATAAGCGTATAGATTTGTAACACAATGATCTTCTGTATGGGCGTAAGAGATTTACCTCTATTAAAGATCGCGAAAACAAAAGCGTGAGGGACTATGTATTCCATTATTTAAATACTACTTTGAATATTTCTGAAAGGCGCAAAGCTAAGTGAAAAAGAGGTGGCAAAGCTTGAATTTTCTACTTTTATGCTTTTATATTCTCCTCAACTTTAGCTATATCCTCGTTGCAAAAATTACTTAAACAGATATATACAATACTCTTGTTTCACTCCGACATAAAAAAAGTTGCAACAGTAAAGAACATACTGAACTGCCTTAATATTTATCCATTTATCTCAAACATAGTGCTCTATGAGATCTGAATTGATTTACAGATAACAGCAAAAGTAAGCGCTTTATTAAAATACAAAACCAAATCCACAATCTAAAAAGACATGATTACTGCTAAAAGCTGAGATAAGGCATGTAAAAGTTATTTTGAATAAGAATAACCCTTATTTTAAGGAAAGCAGTGGTTTAAGGCTATGAAAATGCCAGAAATAAAATCGGTTATGAGAAGTTGATACTTTATTTGAAAAAGATGAATTGCCTAACAGCTTATTGAGCGTTGCTTTGTAAGCTCTTGTCTATTTTACAGTTTTATTATAGAGCCTTTAAAAAGAAATTTTGAGTGAAAAAATAAATACAAAAAATACTGAATGCATAAAGACAGCCATCATGACACTGGCAATATTTATTATCAATCACTCAATTGCGTTCTTATATGGATAAGCCCTTTTTAAAATGTCATAGACATTCAAAAATAAGACTTATCCATAAAACTCATGAAATATAAAAACTATCAGCAGCAGGAGTTTATCCTAAATTAGCTGTCTCTCTCTTTTCTTTTTAAAGAAAAAAATGCTGTTCAAAGATAATGAGACAATAGAACACTTAATGAAAATAACTTTCCCACAGTTCTCTCTAATTATTCTGAGAACATTCACATATTTTAACCAGAAATATTTTCAAAAAATTCTTTCATCCGTGAAAAAAAACCATGTGATTGCGGTGAATTTTCATGATTTGAGAGCTTTTCAAATTTTTGCAACAATTCACGTTGTTCTTGCGTTAATTTCTGCGGTGTCTCAATTGTGATATGGATGTAAAGATCACCCCTTGCTTGCTGACGGCGCAACATGGGCATACCTTTGCCTCTAAGGCGGAATTGACGTCCATTTTGTGTTCCTTCTGGGATCTTAACACGTGCTTTAACACCATCAAGGTCGGAAACTTCAAACTCTCCTCCTAAAGCAGCTGTTACCATTGAAATAGGAACGCGACAGTGAAGATCTGCTCCTTCTCGCTGAAAAAACTCATGCGGTTTAATGGAAAGAAAAATATAAAGATCACCATTGGGGCCACCACGAATACCAGCATCACCCTCACCAGAAAGGCGAATACGCGTTCCATCTTCAATACCAGCTGGAACATTTACGCTCAATGAACGTTTTTTCTCTATACGCCGTGTCCCCTGACATTTGGGGCACGGATCGGTAATAGTTTCACCCCGTCCATGACATGTAGGACATGTCCGCTCAATAGAAAAGAAACCTTGCGCAGCACGCACACGTCCAGATCCATGGCATGTTCCACAAACTTGTGGCTTAGAGCCCTTTCTCGCTCCTGATCCTTCACAAACATCACACGTAACGGAACTGGGAATATTAATTTCTGCAGTTTTTCCTGAAAATGCCTCTTCTAAAGTCACTTCCATATTATAACTCAAATCTGCACCACGTTCGCGACTATCACCACGCTTACGGTGGGTCCCTCCCATAATCTCACCAAAAAAGTCTTCGAAAATATCCGCAAATCCACCACCAGCAGCAAAACCACTAAAGGGATTTGCTCCCCCTTGACCACCACTATTTTCAAAGGCCGCATGGCCAAATCGATCATAAGCAGCACGCTTCTGGGGATCTTTAAGAACTTCATAGGCTTCGCCAATTTCTTTGAATTTTCGCTCTGCCTCTTTATCCCCCGCGTTGCGATCAGGATGATATTGCATTGCCAACTTACGAAAAGCAGATTTCAACTTTTTATCATCACATTCGCGAGTCACGCCAAGAATTTCATAATAGTCAACCTTCATCATGTATTCCTGATAATTTTTCTGTCATCCAACTTTATGGATAATATTGCTTTTAATTTATATTTTTAGCAACAAAGTTGCAACTTATCTCAAATAATAAAGCCCAGCCTTATATTTCAAAGGCCGGGTTTATAAATTAATCAACACATACGCTGACACTATTTCTTCTTATCATTAACTTCTTCAAAATCAGCATCGACAACATCATCATTCTTTGTTTCTGTTTCAGTGTCCGCGCTCGCTGCTTGTGAAGCTTCATACATAGCCTGTCCAAGTTTCATACTGACTTCTGCTAATTTTTGCATCTTTGTTGCTATCTCTTCCGTATCACTGCCTTCAAGCGCAGATTTCAAATCAGAGATTGCTGTTTCAATCTGTCCCTTTTCTTCAGCTGATACTTTATCGCCATATTCATTGAGCGACTTTTCAGTTGAATGAATAAGAGCCTCCGCTTGATTTCTAGCTTCAACACCTTCACGGCGTTTTTTATCCTCAGCCGCGTGCTCTTCTGCATCCTTTACCATTTTTTCAATATCAGCATCACTTAAACCACCTGATGCCTGAATACGAATTTGATGCTCTTTCCCTGTTCCCTTATCCTTGGCCGAAACATTAACAATACCATTCGCATCGATATCAAAAGTAACTTCAATTTGAGGTATACCACGTGGTGCTGGAGGAATACCAACAAGATCAAATTGAGCCAATAACTTATTATCACTTGCCATTTCCCGTTCACCTTGGAAAACACGAATCGTTACAGCACTCTGGTTATCATCAGCTGTCGAAAAAACTTGCGATTTTTTCGTCGGGATAGTGGTATTGCGCTCAATAAGGCGTGTGAAAACCCCACCCAAGGTTTCAATACCCAAAGATAAAGGTGTTACATCTAGCAACAACACATCTTTGACATCGCCTTGCAATACACCTCCTTGGATGGCAGCGCCCATTGCAACCACTTCATCAGGGTTAACGCCTTTGTGTGGATCCTTACCAAAGAAGTTCTGCACAACTTGCTGAATCTTAGGCATACGTGTCATACCACCCACTAAAACAACTTCGTCAATCTCACCAGCCTTTAATCCAGCATCTTTCAACGCAGCTTTACAAGGTTCGATGGTACGCTGGACTAAATCGTCAACGAGAGATTCAAATTTTGCCCGAGTCAATTTCATTGTTAAGTGCTTGGGACCTGATTGATCTGCCGTGATAAATGGTAAATTAACTTCTGTTTGCTGTGACGAAGAAAGCTCAATCTTTGCTTTTTCTGCTGCTTCTTTTAAGCGCTGTAAAGCCAGTTTATCATTTTTCAGATCAATTCCTTGCTCTTTTTTGAATTCATCGGCAAAATAACCGACCAAGCGCATGTCAAAGTCTTCACCCCCTAAAAATGTATCCCCATTGGTTGACTTAACCTCAAAAACGCCATCTCCAATTTCAAGGACTGAAATATCAAATGTACCACCACCAAGGTCGTAAACAGCAATTGTTTTTCCGTCCTTTTTGTCCAAACCATAAGCTAAAGCAGCAGCAGTTGGCTCATTAATAATCCGTAAAACTTCAAGTCCAGCAATTTTACCTGCATCTTTCGTGGCTTGACGTTGCGCATCATTAAAATAAGCAGGAACCGTAATAACGGCTTGTTCAACTTTTTCACCAAGATAAGATTCTGCTGTTTCCTTCATCTTTTGCAAAATCATAGCTGAAATTTGTGACGGAGAATATTTCTTTCCCGCCTCTTCAACCCATGCATCACCATTGTCACCTTTAACAATTTTATAAGGAACAAGCGCTTTATCTTTTTCAACCATAGGGTCATCAAAACGGCGCCCTATCAAACGTTTAACTGCAAAAACTGTCCCTTCAGGATTTGTCACCGCCTGCCGTTTAGCAGGTTGCCCAACAAGCCGCTCCCCCCCATCAGTAAAGGCAACAACGGAAGGTGTTGTTCGCGCTCCTTCTGAGTTTTCAATAACTTTTGCATTTTTGCCATCCATAACAGCCACACAAGAGTTCGTTGTCCCCAAATCAATACCAATTACTTTTGCCATATTATAATCTCCATTCAGCAAGCTACCTCAACCTTCATAAAGCATCTTTTTAAGATAGCTCCTCATAACACCTAAAGCCCGTATATTGCTTCAAGCAACATAAATAATAATAAACTGCAAGTCGCAACAAGCCTTGCTGCCTCGTATATAAGAACAGGCTTTTATTGCTACAAGAGAATAATGAGAGAAACATCTCCAAAATAAAAAATTTATTTTAAAATAGGCACTCTAATGACCCATAAATACCATATTTATGAGAGACTTGAGAGCATAATATATTTTTCTTGCAATTCTCAAAAAATATATCTTTCTATAAAAATTAAAAAATAAAAGAATGATTGCACTCTCGCTCTTGATCTTCTCATCATTGATAAAATCGTACTCACGTAAAAGCTTTTTAAAAGGCGAATAATTTATATCACAAATATTATAGATTTTTCTTGGACTAAAATAGTCATCATATCTAATGCTCATATCAGTAAAGGTATTATCTATCAATCTCCTTTCAAAAATTCTCCCTCTAACGGTCTCATTGTTTGCGGCTATTTGAAATCTGTGCTTTAAATTCACCTAAAGCGTTTTTTCTTAACTGTATAATTTTGAACTTTGAAAATATATAAAAATACCTCTGTATAAACGCTTTAAAATGCCAAAAGCTGTCATAATATTAAAAATTGGTAAAGTGGTTAATGATTGTTCTGTATTATATCTTCATTAAGTAAAATAGTAGTGCATCATAGATTTTATACCATTTGCAAATACTATTTATGAGATGAACACGGAAGCGTTAAGAGGTGTGTTGTCATTGTAAATCTTACTGTCTTCTTTTAAATTTCAAGAATTCTATGATTTTTATATTCAAATCAATTTCATTTTAGTATTTCTTTCTTTTATTTTAAATAAAAGCTCTGCTAAAATAAAAAATATTCAAAGTGTGAATCTTATGAAGGAGGGTAAATCAATGATGACATCTATTATTAAGAAAATAACAAATCTCATCTTTAAGAATATAATACATACACAATATCCATATAAAAAGGTTATCATAAATATCGTGTGTACTCTTCTCTTTGCTGGTATAATCCTGCCAGCAGGTGCTCAGCAATATAAACTTGGCGACATAGAAATTCTCAATCCTTGGACACGCGAAACACCTAGAGGTATAAGAGTTGGTAGCGGTTATCTCTACATTATTAATCACAGTAATACCCCAGACCGTTTGGTTTCTATTTCCACAAACGGAGTAAAAACAACAGAGATACACTCTATGGCTGTCGTTAACGATATTATGAAAATGGAAAAAATGCACAATGGCATTGAAATTCCGGGAAATGGCGAAATCACGCTTAAGCCTGGCGGTGATCATATTATGTTCATGGGGCTTTCACAACCATTTAAGTTAGGTGATAAAATTAGCGCAAAATTAACATTTGAGAAAGCAGGAACCATTGATGTTGATTTCTCTGTAAACGCTATGAAAGTACCATCACCTTCTAAATCCTCTCCTGTTCACTAAGCTCCTTTTATTATAAATACACACTTTATAAAATGAAGAAGTGTGAAATTTTTTACGCTTCTTTATTTTTTGTTTAATGCCATCAGTAAAAAATTATCCCCTTTGATGAATTAACTATGGTCAATTTCAGGAATACGTAAAACTTGACCAGGATAAATTTTATCGGGAGATTTTAGCATTGGCTTATTGGCTTCAAAAATAAATGTGTTTTTATTACCTTGCCCTTTTCCATAAACCTCTTCAGCAATTTTCCAAAGATTATCACCAGATTTAACCTCATAAAAGCGAGAAGTTTTTCTAGGCGTTGTATCTATAACCTTTAATTGGTCAACATCTACAGAAGAGATACCTTGTGAATTGCCAACAACCAGCAGTGCTTTTTCAAGTGTTTCCCTATCTGGAACTTCACCGCTTAAAATAGCTTTACCGTCTTCAACTTGAATATTGACTTTTTCTGTACCGAGTTGAAAATGATCAAATGCTCTCTTAAAATCCTTTTCTTTTGGTTCATGGTCCCCAATACCTAACTTTTCCCCTACAGTTTTAATAAAATTAAAAAATCCCATTACGACCTCCTTTCGTGTAGCAGAAACAAATTTTTGTGCATATATTGCCACATTCTTTTCTTTGCTCTTAAAACACATAGGCAGATTTTCTAAACTTCAACAATCAAAACTACATCTGTTCAATTATGAGACAAATACAATAATAAACTTTGTAATAAACCTTGATAAAAAAAACCTTTATGAAAATTTTCTCTCAAATGAAGGGATCTTAATAGACGTAGAAACATTATAAATTATGAAAGCAAAACAAGATTTTACAGTAATGACAAAAGGTTTTTTACTTTGCTACAATTTGTATCATATTTGTTTTGCAAAAAAAATATGAACTCCCATATAAATAAGTGTGGGTAATTTGCTACCACAGCAATAGAAAGGTCTAAGAAACCATGAAAGATACACCAACAATCACGCAAACGATTGTACTTGTTGATGATGATCGCAATATTTTGACATCTTTATCTTTTGCGCTTGAGACAGAAGGATATCGGGTTGAAAGCTATACAGATGGAGCATCTGCACTCAAGGGTCTCACACTTCACCCTCCACACTTAGCTATTTTTGATATTAAAATGCCCCGAATGGATGGGATGGAACTTTTGCGCCGTTTGCGTCAAAAATCTGATCTTCCAGTTATTTTTCTTACCTCTAAAGATGATGAAATTGATGAATTATTTGGTCTCAAAATGGGAGCTGATGATTTTATTACTAAACCTTTCTCCCAACGTCTTCTTATTGAACGAGTGAAAGCTATTTTACGCCGTTCTAATGCACGTAACCAACCGCTTTCTACAGGAACTTCTTCCACCTCTTCTCTCAAACGTGGAGATCTTGTGATGGATCAAGAACGCCACACCTGTACATGGAAAGATAAACCTGTTATTTTAACCGTTACGGAATTTTTGATTCTGCAAACCTTAGCACAAAGACCAGGAGTTGTAAAAAGTCGTGATGCTTTAATGGATGCTGCTTATAGTGATCAAGTCTACGTAGATGATCGCACCATTGATAGTCACATTAAACGTCTGCGTAAAAAGTTTAAACAAGTGGATGATGATTTTGCAATGATTGAAACACTTTATGGTGTAGGTTATCGTTTCCACGAGGTATAAAACTACTTTGTCGCAAAAATTTGAATGGCAATCAAATCGATGACAGACAATTCTCAACTGGAAACTTTACAAAAAACAACCGTTAATGGTACCTCCTCAACGCCATTTCTTATGTTCGCTGGTTTGCATCTTCGAACACAACGTCTCTTTAGACAATTGCTTTTTTCCAGCCTCACACGTCGCATTGTTATATTAAACATTGCTGCCCTTGCCGTTTTAGTTACAGGCATTTTATACCTTAACCAATTTCGCGATGGTTTAATTGAAGCAAAAATCAAAAGTTTATGTACCCAAGGAAAAATTATTGCTGGGGCTATTGCTGCTTCTGCAACAGTAGATACAAATTCTATCCTCATTGACCCTCAAAAACTCTTAGAGTTACAGACTGGTGAAAGCGTTACACCCGCTCCTCAATCAACCGATTCTTGGGATTTTCCTATTAACCCTGAGCAAGTTGCCCCTCTTTTACGGCGTCTTATTACACCTAAAACGACAAGAGCACGTATCTATGATCGTGATGCTACTCTCCTTCTTGATTCGCGCGTTCTTTATTCTAGTGGAGAAGTTTTTAGTTATGATTTACCCCCACTTAAAACAGAACAAAACATGTGGGATCGCCTTACTTCATGGTATTCAAGCGTATTTTATGGCAAAGGTATTGCTCTTGACAGAGAACAAACAAAAACCAGTGGTATTGCTTATCCAGAAGTGTACCGCGCATTAAACGGATCTCTTGCTACGGCTAAAAGACGCAACAGACAAGGGCAATTAATTGTTTCTGTTGCCGTTCCTGTTCAACGCTATCGCGCAGTGGTTGGTGCTCTTCTTCTTTCAACCACTGGTTCCGATATTGATAACATTGTAAAAGGCGAAAGACTGGTTATCTTTAAAGTTTTTGCCGTTGTAGGTAGCGTACTTTTGGTTCTTTCTCTCTTTTTGGCCCATACGATTGCCCATCCATTAAGTAAATTATCTGCCTCGGCTAATCGAGTGCGTAATGGCAATAATCAGCGTGTGGAAATTCCTGATTTTTCAATGCGTGAAGATGAAATTGGTCACCTTTCAACTTCTATTCGTGATATGACCAATGCCCTTTATATGCGTATTGAAGCCATTGAACGTTTTGCTGCTGATGTAAGCCACGAATTAAAAAATCCTCTCACCTCCCTACGCAGTGCTGTTGAAACGCTCCCTCTGGCTAAAAATGAAGAAGCACAAGAGAAATTGCTTGAAATTATTCAACATGATGTGCGCCGCCTTGATCGGTTGATTACAGATATTTCTGATGCATCGCGGCTCGATGCAGAGCTTGCACGAGAAACTGCAGAGATCGTTGATATGACACCGCTTTTGGAAAGTCTTGTTCATGCTGTTCAGGAAGTGTATCGTAATACGCAAACTATTGATATAAGCCTTAATATTGTCCCACGTCCTCATGGAAAAGCCTATCTTGTATTGGGACACGAACTCCGTTTAGGACAAGTGATTTCAAATCTTCTTGAAAATGCGCGTTCTTTTATTCCTCGGAATCGTGGCAAAATTTGCATTACTATGAAAAGTCATGCTTCAACCCTTATTTTAACCATTGAAGATAATGGCCCAGGTATTCGTTCAGAAAATATTGAACGCATTTTTGAACGTTTTTACACAGATCGACCAAATGAAGATGCTTTTGGACAAAACTCTGGACTTGGCCTTTCTATTAGTCGGCAAATCATCGAAGCTCATAATGGGACAATTACAGCCGAAAATATTATTGATCCTACACTTGGGAAGTGTAAAACTGGTGCACGTTTTACTATTATGCTTCCGCTTGCTAAATAAATCTTTTATCCAAAGTAAAAGACATGAAAACAAAATGTGAAATACTCCACGCAAATTGCCTGCAACTAGGCGGCAAGGGGCTGTTAATTATAGGTCCATCTGGATCAGGAAAATCAACCATCACCCTTTCTTTGCTTGACCGCGCTGAATGGTCAAAACGTGAAGCGAAGCTTATCAGTGATGATTATACAATGTTGCGTGCGGAAAATGGAAAGCTTCACGGATACACTCCTGATAATTTAGAGGGCGGCATCGAGATTCGTGGCGTTGGTCTTTATATGATAGAATTTGAAAAGCACACAACTATCGATTGTGTTATTTTTCTCGGTCCGAAGTATGAACGTTTTTCCACAAATAAAACTTTTCAATTTGAAAATTTGCACATTCCTCTTTTAAAACTTCCCTCTCTTCGTGAAGCCGATTGTACAGCCATTTGTCAAGCTATTGAAGCATTTTTGTTTAGAAGAATATGGCAAAAATCTGTCTAATTTTTTTCTAAAGATAAAAAAATCACAATTTTTGCCTTTTTTTTGCAAATTTTTCTTGGCAGCAAGATAAAGCCTTGTACAATGTCTTTCCCACCAACTATGGTCGGGTCTTATTAGTTAACAGGAGTTTGCGTAAATGATTGGACTCGTGCTTGTAACGCACGGTGAGCTGGCTGTCGAATTTTTACATGCCGTGGAACATGTTGTTGGAGTACAAGAAAAGTTCGCAACAATATGCGTTTATCCCGATGACGATATAGATCAGCGCCGAGGTGATATTATAGCCGCAGTAACCGATACAGATACGGATCATGGCGTCATCATATTAACAGATGTGTTCGGTGGAACACCATCAAATATAGCTATTCCTGCTATTGAAAAAGGACGCGTTGAAATGATTGCGGGTGTTAATTTGCCCATGCTTATTAAACTGATTTCTATTCGCAAATGTCCTGATATTTCATTATCAGACGCGTTAAGAATAGCACAAGAAGCAGGGCGTAAATATATTAATGTACCAAGTATAATTTTATAGCGGATAATAAAATACCAATGTTTTCCAAAGATACCCTCCCATGTATAAGTCGTCATTTCAATATCTGTAATAAACGTGGGTTGCATGCACGTGCCTCTGCAAAATTTGTACAAACTGTTGACAATTTTAATGTTACTGTTGAAGTTGAAAAGGACGGAAAAATTGTTGGCGGATCATCAATTATGGGACTTATGATGCTAGCGGCTTCATCCGGTTGCAACCTTACCATTCGTGTTTCAGGACCAGAAGCAACAGATGCTCTTAATGCTCTTGAAAAGCTCATCAATAACAACTTTGGAGAGGAAAACTAGTGCTTTTTCATCATAAACAAGGATGATAATTCTTAGAAAATAGGAACTTTCCATCATTATTTTGAATTTTAATTTCTCTTCCCGCTTTTATACCAATATTCATATCCATTATAGATTGGTATAATTATCATAAATGTAAAAGCTTATAGTTATTTTGTTATGCAATAATTTTTTCCTTTTCCTAACATTATTTGGCCCATTTGAATAGTTTTGCGTATTATGGCTATTCCCCAACTTAATCATATAATTAGACCTTTACAGAAAAGAGAACTCTTCACCTTTGTATTAGAATATGCTTTATTTTAGGCTAAAGATAAATGTCAAAATAATTTCGCACATCAAAAATCTATCAACTTTCTTATTTTCTGCTCACTTTGTAGCTTTTATAATACACAAGTAATCTTCCATTGCACATCATTGTGATACAGATCATGAAAATGCAATTCTTATCAATGTCATAACCATTTTCTTAAAACGAATAAGCTTTGTAAGCTCATAATTATAGTAAGAATTCTTTAGACATTCTTTTTCTATACTATTGCCTTGTTTTCTGTGGTACGTGCCCCGCCCTTATTATCTATATTGCGCTTGGGATAACATCTTTCATTATAAGGAGATAATATCATGGATCGTCTATTTAGTGCTCTTCAGATTCCTCAACAAACAACAAAAGCCCTCATATCATTGCAAAATGGCTTACCAAAAGCGCAATGGATCAATCCGCAAAATTTTCATGTAACCTTATCTTTTTTTGGCGAAGTTGAAAGCTCCCTAGAAGATGAAATTATGCATACCTTTAACACTATAGAACTTCCTTCTTTTACGCTACAGATAAAGGGTTTTGAAGTTTTTAGTTCAGAAAATGCTCCCCATTCTCTTGTGGTTTGCATTGAACCTTGTGAAAAGCTTACTCTTTTACATGAAAAGATGCAATATATCCGGAATAAATTAGAGTTAAAGCCTGATGAAAGACTATTTATTCCGCATATCACTCTTGCACGAATATTTGATATTAATCTTAAAGATCTTTCTTCTTATCTATCTTCTCGAGATGATTTTTCGCTCCCTCCTTTTGAGGTTGATCATTTTGTTTTATTGTTATCGGCCTCTCCCTTAAATAAGACTCCCTATATTGTAAAAGGAAGTTGGGCGCTTCAAAGATAAAAGGGTGTTATAAACACCCTTTAAAAACCCTTTAAAAAAAGACTTCATATATATGTAATTGCAGGGAATACTGCATTTTATGTTGGAGATTTATTATTGATGTGTTTTAAGCCGAATCAGCTTCAACAGAAGCTTCTTTTGCTCCTCCTTTAGCTACACCCACTATAGCTGGACGTAGCACCCTTTCCCCGATAATATAACCTGCCTGAACCACTTGTTGAACAGTATTATCTGGAACATCAGCATTGGGAATTTCAAACATCGCTTGATGAAAGTGAGGATCAAATTTTTGCCCCTCTGGATGAATTTTTTGCACCCCATGACGTTCTAATGCTGCCATCATGGCACGTTCAGTCATTTCAACGCCTTCTGCTAATGATTTCAAACCAGCATCACTCTCCCGTGCACCTTCTGGAATCGCTTCCAAAGCACGATTGAGATTGTCAGAAACCGATAACATATCCCTTGCAAAATTAGCAATGGAATAAGCCTTTGCATCCGCCACATCTCGCATAGTACGGCGTCGAAGATTTTCCATATCTGCAACAAGACGTAAAAGTTGATCTTTCAATTCTTTATTTTCATCCTGCAAAGACGCTAAAAGATCACTAACCTCATTGCTTTCTGTTTCAACGACTTCGTGTTGCTCTGTTTTATGTGTTTTTAAAAATTCATCGGCTGCCTGTTTAAGTGTATTACGATCAGCTGGATTTTTTAAATCACAATTTTCAAATGAAGCGTCAGTAAATTTGTTTTTTTCATCAGACATAAAAATTTTATTCCTTCATAAGATTCGTTATTCTCGATATCGAAATTCTACAGACAAAAATCAAGGGGTATCGATGTATATAATACAATGAGCTTTTATAGTACAAATACTTACTTGCACCGTTTTAACGCAATAACTGTGACACAAGTTGAGCTGTATAATCAACCATGGGCACGATCCTTGCATAATTAAGCCGTGTAGGACCAATAACACCTAAAGCACCAATGACTCTTTGTTGTGAATCACGATAAGGTGCTACAACTAAAGAAGAACCAGAAAGTGAAAATAACTTATTTTCTGAACCAATAAAAATTCTAACCCCAGAACCTTCATCCGTTAAATCGAGAAGCTGTGCCATACTCTCACGCGTTTCAAGATCATCAAACAAATGGCGCAACCGTTCTAAATCTTCTTCTGCTTTTACATCTTCAAGCAAATTGCTACGCCCGCGAACAATGAGGTGTATTTTATGATCAGCATCTTCTCCTCCCCAAAGAGCTAATCCCGTTTCAACAAGATGATGCGATAAATCATCAAGTGCAGCCCGTGTTTCTGCACATAAGCGGGCAATTTCCCCTTTAGCTTCACTTAGTGTGCGCCCTTGGATATGGGCATTGAGAAAATTCGTTGCTTCCGTCAATTGTGCATGAGTAACCCCTTCTGGTAAATGAACAATACGATTTTCAACTTCACCTTGTTGAGTCACCAAAACGGCAAGAGCGTTCTCCCTATCAAGGCGCACAAATTCAATATGTTTCAATGTTCCTTCTTGTTTCGTTGCTAAAACAAGCCCTGCCCCACGTGATAGATCTGAAAGAACTCGGCTTGCTTGAACAAGAAAATGTTCAACCGATTGTGCATGACCAGCCTCTTTGACTTGCATTTCAATATTTTCTCGCTCTTCGTTTGGCAAATCACCCGCTTCCATAAATGCATCAACAAAAAAGCGTAAACCTGATTGTGTTGGCATTCGACCCGCAGAAACATGTGGTGCATAAATCAAACCGAGATGTTCAAGATCACTCATCACGTTACGAATCGTTGCAGGTGATAATGTCTGTTGCAAAAGCCGCGAAAGATTACGTGACCCTACAGGTTCCCCATCATTAAGATAAGCTTCAACAATATGGCGAAAAATATCACGCGAACGCTCATCAAGATATTTTAGTTCATTATCAATAGTTTTGTGTTTCATCACAATTGTTTCACAATTTTTAAAATCCTCATCTCTTATATAAGTTTTGCCAAGGTTTGGTCAAATAGTCTAAAGTAGTATAAAAACATATTATCCTATTGAGCTGTAAAATGCTACCTTTCAGAGTGATGCTTGATAAATTACGCAGGAAATATTTTTTGTTAGAGTGTATGAGAAATATTTAAGATAAGAGTTGATCTGTAAAGTGGTCTGCTGTAGGGACTTGTCAAAAGAATCTAGATTGATTAAAAACCGCTGTAAGTAGAAAATTTTACCCTTTAGAGCAAGCAGAAAATTGGAAATTTACCATAAAAATGCTATCATAAAAAAGACATGTCTTTCCTATCTTTGCAAGGTTATCTTCGTACAAGATAAAAAATTTTATTGGAACAAAATATCATAAAACATGTAAAATAATCATATCATGTAAAATCAAGCAGAATGTGTGTGTATGAGCATTTAAGCCGGTTTTTAGCACAAAAATAATTCCCCTTTCATTTTTGGAGAAATCTATATGAGAAGCATAGCAGATAAAAAACTTGTCATTGCTACACATAACACCGGAAAATTGCATGAAATCACTACTTTAATTACGCCTTTCGGTTTAATAATACAATCGGCAAAAGAAATGGGCTTGCCAGAACCAAAAGAAACAGGAAAAACATTTGAAGAAAATGCTTATATTAAAGCTTTTTCAGCAGCAAAAAAGACAGGACTTCCTGCCCTCTCTGATGATTCAGGCTTAGAGGTAGATGCATTGGAGGGTGCGCCAGGCGTTTATACCGCTGATTGGGCAATTCAAGCCGATGGTACACGTAATTTTCCAAAAGCTATGAAAAAAATAGAAAATGAACTCCAAAAAGTCGGAGCACGAGAAAAAAACCAACGGAAATGCCGTTTTATATCCGTCATTTGCATTGCATGGCCTGATGCTCATGCAGATTACTTCCGCGGATGCGTTGAAGGAACGTTCATTTGGCCTCCACGGGGAGACAAAGGCTTTGGTTTTGATCCTATTTTTTTACCCGATGGATATGAAAATACCTTTGGAGAAATGTCAACAGAGCAAAAACACAACTGGAAATGTAATGATATTCCCCCTCTTTCACATCGCGCACGTGCTTTCAAACTTTTGGCAGAAAACCTTTTAGCATTCTCATGAATGAACCTTTTGGCATTTACATTCATTGGCCCTTTTGTGCAGCTAAATGTCCTTATTGTGACTTTAATTCGCATGTTCGCATCCATGGTGTTGATCAACCACGTTTTGTCACCGCCTTTAAGCGCGAAATAGAAACGCAATACCACAAAATAGGCCCACGCCATATTACAAGTATTTTTATTGGTGGAGGAACCCCTTCTCTTATGGAGCCGCAAACTGTCGACGCCCTATTGCAAGCACTTGCAAAAAAATGGGTAGTCGATGATAAAGTTGAAATTACATTAGAAGCTAATCCATCCAGTGTGGAAGCAGAGCGCTTTCGTGGATACCGTACGGCAGGTGTTAATCGCTTATCTCTAGGAATACAAGCGCTCAATGATAAAGCATTGCGCAAACTTGGCCGACTCCATAATGTGGAACAAGCTCTTTGTGCCATTACTTTAGCGCGACAAATTTTTCCACGTTTATCCTTTGATCTCATTTATGCCCGCCCTGAACAAACTCTTGAAGAATGGAAATCTGAACTTGTACAAGCAATTGATTTAGCAGCAGACCATCTTTCTCTTTATCAATTGACAATCGAAGAAGGAACTGCCTTTAAACGGCTTCATGATGCAGGAAGACTTATCCTTCCCCCATCAGAGCTAGCAGCAGATCTGTACCATCTTACTCAAGAAATAACCGCACTGCATGGACTTCCTGCCTATGAAATCTCAAACCATGCAATGCCCGGTGCCGAATCAGCACACAATCTTCTTTATTGGCGTTATCACCAATATGCAGGCTTTGGTCCAGGAGCACATGGACGTTTCATTGAGCACGCACCGAATCATTCCTCTTTCTGTTCAAAAACATCATTATCACACCTTAAAAACCGTGAACGTTATGTCACAATAAATGAAAAACATCCCGAACAGTGGCTTAATTTGGTAGAAACAACAGGACATGGCTGTATTGAAACGGAACATTTAACCACTGAACAACAGGCAAATGAAATGCTCCTTATGGGATTACGCCTTTGCGAAGGCTTAGAACTTATACGCTATGAAACCTTAAGCCCTAAACGTATCCCAATGGAAAAACTGATCGATTTACAACACCAAGAATTGATAGAAATGGTGGATAACCAACGCTTAAAAGCAACAACCAAAGGACGTATTGTTCTTGATCACATCATCAGCCAACTCGCAAACTAAAGTTTTTATAACAACATACTTATTTTAATCATAATTATCATTTTTCATAGCAAAAGCGAGACTAAAATATTGTAAGATTCCCTTATTTTAAATCTGTTTATAGTCAATTAATTACAACCATTCGCTTACACCTTAAAAATAGGGAATGTGGATAAAAACTATAAAAAAGAGGCAATACCTTTTATGAACACTCTCAAATGAAAGCTATCGCAATATTTTGAGCTGGAAAGTGTATAGTGGTCTAGCTTTTTTCATAAGCGCAAAGATGATGCAATACTATAGACTTTATACACTTCACGGAAAACTCTATATTACATATTCATAAGAACCATTGTAGCATGAATATGATAAAAACTGAGAGATATTTCTTTAAAACAAGCACATGAATATATAACACGATGATTTTTGTTCTTTATGAGATCGTGGCACTATTAAAGAACCAAAGACATAAGCATGAAACAATCTCTATTATTTACTCTAGATTCTTTTGAAAACTGTAAAATCGCATGAAAAAGGATAGTAAAAAGGTACATTTATTTTTACCTTTATGCTTTTATATCCTCCCTCAATGAGACTCTATGTCTGCTTGTGAAGAAGCAAAGCCGAGCACCAGCACATAACTTTACCAGCTCGTGGGTGTTGCGACGGCCCTTGGCACTTGAGACGGTTCATAAGAGACATTTGTATTCCTTTATTCTATAGTTTTTACCCACACACTCATCCCCGCTTGTTATGTGCAAGCAAATGATTTCTCTTGATTTAAGATAAACAGGTTTGAAATGAGAGAATCCTCGAATATTAGGGCTCTTATCCAACATGCAAAACAATGAATTATTCTTATAAATCAATGTGATGTATCTTAAGAGATTACAAAAACAGATATACATGCAACATTTTATCTCACCCTGACATATAAAAACTGTTGTAACAAAGAAAATTGTGAACCAATATTTGAGACATGCCGTTGTGTGCTGGGTATTGATTTATAAGGTAACAGCAAAATCACGAATTTTATTAAACATACAATGCTATAAAATCACAAATATACTAAATATGAATCGGCATTGCTTCGTTGGCGAGCAAAATGGTATTCGTTGCATATCACCTTACTTGTATGTGTACATGCTTATGGCTATCTATACACGTCCTTTAAGGTTATTTTATAACTAATTGAAAATAATAATATAGGACAATCCTTGACTAAAAAAGTCAATGTGATGCTACAGAAGAATTTCTATATATCTTTATCATCAAAAATATTAAAGCTGATTGGATAAGCTTACTTTCTATCTCATAATGATTTTTTCTACAATAAAGGTTCTTTGGAGTAACAAAGAGTATGGCAAAATATATGGATAAAATAAACTTGAAGCGTATTTCTATAGGCTTTATTTTAAAAGAAGTTCATTGAAACAAGGAAAGCATTTTATGAACATGCAGAAATCATATAAGACATGTGGTATGAATGAATGCATTTACGTTGTACGAACTTTTTACAATAGCAGCATGTTTTTGTGTGTCTTTATGGCTCCAATCTGTCATCACACAATGATGATATAATATTCATTGTTTTCCATATATGATTGCGTGTGACTTCCTTTCTACACTTTAAAGAACGAATATTTTCAATCCAATATGGTCTAAACAGTTCTGCTTCTTCAAACAGGTCTCTTTTGGCTTTTCAATTATGTAATTCACTTAACTAAAGACTCTACAGGCAAGAATCCCAACTTAAGAATATTCATCACTTACTCTAAGACTACTTAATATATTAAGTTTTACGAGTCTCGTATCACCACACCTTATCTTATGGCACAACAAGACAAAGGTATTTTTGAACCAACAATTATTTCTTTATGCAAAAAAATCAACAATAAAACGCTCATAAATAGCAGTGAGCGTTTCCACGGCTTCAAGAGATACACACTCATCTACCATATGCATCGTTTGCCCTGGTAAGCCAAACTCAACCACTGGGCAATAGTCCTTAATAAATCGCGCATCTGAAGTACCACCAGAAGTAGAACATTCTGGTATACTCCCTGTTACACATTTAATCGCATTAGATACAGTTTGAATGAGTTTATCATTTTTAGTCAAAAAAACATCCCCTAAACTTGGAATCCATTCAAGCTGATAAGAGGGATATTGATCACTATTGTTTTTTGCTTGCACCAAAGCAAGGCGCTTTTCAATTTCCTCCATCAGTGTTTCTTTTGTCCAAAGATCATTGTAGCGTATATTAAAACGAACCGTTGTCTGCGCTGGAATAACATTGACTGCTAAGTTACCGGTATCGATGGTTGTTAGTTCTAAATTACTCGGTTGAAAATTCTCTGTCCCTTTATCTAAAGCTGTTTGTGTCAATACTTGAATCAGCTTACTTGCCAAAGGCAAGGGATTGGCAGCCCGTTCTGGAAAAGCAACATGGCCTTGGCGACCTTTCACGATAATGATACCAGAAATCGATCCGCGACGACCAATTTTGATAATATCACCAACAGTCTTTACACTTGTTGGTTCTCCCACAAGAGCCGCAGTCCATTTTTCGCCTTTTTTTTCTGCCCATTTGAGAAGTTTTACCGTACCATTAACGGCAGGTCCTTCTTCATCACCTGTAATTAAAAGGCTTACCCTTCCTTTAATGGACTGTTTCTCAAGAACTCGCGCTAGAGCCGCAATAAAACAAGCGATACCACCCTTCATATCAACAGCACCCCGCCCATATAATTTCCCCTGATCTATAACAGCTTCAAAAGGTGGATAAGTCCAATCTTCCAATGCGCCTGGCGGTACGACATCCGTATGACCCGCAAACATAAGATGGGGTCCTTCACTTCCCATTTTTGCATAAAGATTTTCAACATTATCTGTATTTTTATCCGTAAAAATAGGGCGATCGACGTGAAATCCCATTTTTTTCAAAAATTGTTCCAAAGTTGATAAAGCCCCTGCTTCATGAGGTGTAACAGAAGGACAACGAATAAGTGCCTGTAATAGCTGAAGTGGATCTGTAAGAACAGACATAAGGTCCCTTCCCATTTTTTTATAAGTCATCGGAACTTAGAGTTATTACGCTGAATTACAAAAAAGATAAAGCAAAAACATTGAAGACACTCAGCAAACCAAGCAGGGGAGAACAATCGTGCTGAGAGCTTCAATGGCTTCCTCATTATGATGCATGAGCAAGCACACACTCAACAAAACACTCAACAAAAAGTTCCGTTAAATATTGCCTTCATTTGAAAGTTTTTTACGCCTCTAATTTATATGAATCAAAATTAATTGCATGCAGTCTAGGAGCATTTTCTTTCAACCAAGCTCGATATGTTTTACTATCAGGACATAGCTCTTCACAAAGAGCCCAAAATCTTGGTCCGTGATTCATTTCAACAAGATGAGCAACTTCATGGGCAACAACATACTCAACAACTTCTTTTGGTGCCATAATAAGGCGCCAAGAAAAAGAAAGACGCTTATCGATTGAACAAGAGCCCCAACGACTTCTCGTATCTTTATAACAAATGGATTTGACTTTACGTTCTACCTGATGAGCATAAAGTGCCACCAAAGGCGTTATAATAAGCGCCGCTTGTTTTTTTAAAACGTCAGCAATGCGTCTTGGAAGATATTCTAATTGACCATAAACAATAATTTCAGGCCCTTGCTCCGCATCTGCTGTAACAATTTCTGTTACTCCACGTCCCTTTCTATGCTTTATGGTATGAGAAACGCCCAATAAAGGTATTGTCGCCCCCTCTTTGAGATAAGCATTTTCAGGAGAGACTTGTACACGAGCAAGACGTGCCTCAATCCAAGACCGATGTTTTTCAATAAAATTTTCAACCGCATAGAGATTTATCGCTGGTGGTGTTGTTACACAAATCTCCTGATTTCTGGCATCGATACGTAAGGTAAGACGGCGCGCATACTTATTTTCCCGCACCCGTACAGGTACAGAGCGATCAGAAAAAATAAAATGCTGTTTAGAAATGCTCATATATTTTTATCTTCATCATTAATAAATAAATATACCCCTTATTTTGCATTAATCTGATTAATAAAAGATCTCAATACTGTTTCAAGGCAATCTAAATCTTGTGGACGAGAAAAGCGATGATCTGCATCACGAACAAGTGTCAATGTTACATCATGGAGAGGTAAATGATCAAGTAAAGTCAATGTATGATGATAGGGAATATCTTCATCTTCCATCCCTTGTAGAATATGGACAGGACACCCAACATCAATGCATCCTTTCATAACACAATTTTCGCGTCCATCTTCAATCAATGTTTTTGTAAAGGGCATTGGCTCTATATCATCAACTGCAGGTCGTTCAATATAGCCTTTTTCTTCCAAAACCTTCCATTCTTCTGGGCCTAATTTTGGTTCCACCAATGTTTGTGTAAAATCAGGCGCTGGAGCAATCAATATCATGCCAGCAAGCTTCTTATTTTTCTGTGCTAGCATCATAGCAAGCCTTAGCGCAATCCACCCACCCATAGAGGAACCAATCAAAATTTGTGGACCCTCACAATAGGTTTCAAAAATCGCTAAACTTTCCTTAACCCAACGCGAAATTGTTCCTTGAAAAAAATCACCTTCAGATTCTCCATGTCCAGAATAATCAAAACGTAAACAAGACAAATCATTCTTCTGAGCAAACTGATCAACTAACGTTGCCTTACTTCCCAACATATCGGATTGATAGCCAGGAAGCCAAACCAAACCTGGAGATTGGCGCCCCTTGCGATAGCGTACCGCAAGTGCGGTGTTCTCAAACGAAAAAAACTGACAAGGAATATTTTGATCCATGATTCTTTATCCTCCATAAAACAATTTCTTTAAATTAAGAGAAAAACTTTTATAATCTAAATCATTCCAAAAAGTAATAAATCAAATAATGAAAAAGATACGAATTATTGTTGTTTTTAGGTGCATAATTGTATATTAAATTAACTGTAGTTGAATCAAAATTTAAGGAGCATAAACCATTCGTAAACCGTTTAAAATGACACCTACCCAAAAAGACGGACCACGTTCAAATCAGGATATTCGGGTACCTCATGTTCAGCTTATCAATGATGAGGGACAACATAAGGGAGTTGTTGCGATACAAGAAGCTCTTGCTATGGCTGCAGATGCGGGACTTGATTTGGTTGAAATTGTACCAAATGCGGAGCCACCTGTATGTAAAATCATCGATTTGGGAAAATTAAAATATCAAACCCAAAAAAAAGCTGCTGAAACACGTAAAAAGCAAAAAGTCATCGAAATCAAAGAGATTAAGATGCGCCCAAATGTTGATGTCCATGATTATGGAGTCAAACTCAAGGCTGTTCATCGCTTTATTGATCATGGTGATAAAGTAAAGATTACTTTGCGTTTTCGTGGTCGTGAGATGGCTCACCAAGATCTTGGATTAAAGCTTCTTCAGCGTGTGAAAGAAGATACAAGTGAAATTGCCAAAATCGAATTGGAGCCAAAGCTTGAAGGCAGGCAAATGATGATGGTGATAGCACCTAAATAGTTTTGCATTGGAATAATATTCGCATGCAACTCATCAAAATGATGTGTATAGTGTTATTTAGAAGCACCACATAGAGTTTTTGTGGTGCTTTTAAGGTTTTATAAATGTGTATAAATCCTTTTAACAGTTTAACAGTGCTTGATTGATTTATAAAAAGAATTCGTTATTTTGCATATTAAATGAAAAAGCTCAAACATCGTAAGGTCTTATTATTTCAAGTTCTTTCTATATGAATCCGACAAAATAATTCTGCTTGCACATCACAAACAGAGATAATGCATACATAAAATTATTAAAAAAAGCAGAAATGCCTTTTGTGAACCATTTGAAGTGCCAAAGGCTATTACAATATGGAAATTAGTAAATAATAATGATGAGACTCGCCCGTACTTTTTATTTAACTAAAGATAGTAATAAACAACAAATTTTCGTTATACTTTTCACAGAAACCTTGCACTATATTCTTCACTCTCACCGTCGTGAAATTGATGGATGAACCTTGAAAGAAAAGGCTATTTTTGTACAAAAGATTTATGGATTTTTTTAATCTAAGAGTGCTTCAATCTTGCATAAAACAACAAGAAAATATAGAAGCACTTTATGGACAAAAAACAAATTTCCTCTTTTGATAAACATCTTATTATCCGTCTTTTGCGAGAAAATTTTCACAAACATGCGCGTTGGTACAGTGCAGCTATTTTCTCAATGATCATCATTTCTGGTACAACTGCAACTAGTGCATGGATGATGCGTGATGTTGTTAATCAGATTATTGATGCGCAAAATTTTCCTATGATCGTTTTGATTTCTAGCATCATTGCTTTTATCTTTATTCTCAAAGGAGTTGCAACTTTTTCCCAAACTTATTTTCTAAACAAAGCAGGCAATAGTATCATTGCTGAACAACAACGCAAAATTTTTGCCCGACTTATGGAACAAGGAGTTTCTTTTTATCATAATAACACTTCATCTGATCTTCTTGTTCGCGTAACCCACAATGCTACAGCTGTACGTAATATCATTGATACTATTATCACAACTTTTGTACGTGATTTGCTTTCCGTTAGTGGTTTGTTGCTTGTCATGTTTATTCAAAACTTTATATTAGTTGCCATTACTTTAATCGTAGGACCACTAGCTTTTTTAGGCGTTCGAATGGCTTTAAAACGCGTTCGCCGCCTTATGGAAAAAGAGCTCCTTTCACTTGGTGAAATTATAAAAATCGTACAGGAAACTGCTGTTGGTATTCGAGTCATTAAGGCTTTTTCACTAGAAGAAGTCATGAAGAAAAGAATGGACAAAGCCATTTGTGATGTTGAAAAACAAACAAATAATATTGCAACACTCGAAGCTATTACCAATCCGATTATGGAAACGCTCACAGGTGTTGCCATTGCTGGTATTATCTGTTTTTCCGGTTACCTTGCAACCCAACGCGCAGGTGTTCAAGGTGAATTTATGTCCTTTATTGTTGCTTTACTTTTAGCTTATGAACCCGCAAAAAGACTAGCAAATGTACGTGTTAAAATTGAATCTGGATTGGTCAATATCCGTACGATGTTTGAAATACTCGACCATCCTCTTACAGTTATAGAACATAAAGAAGCTAAAGATCTGAATAAAACGCAAGGAGCTATTCGCTTCGAACACGTTTCTTTTGCATACACTGAGAACAAAATGGTATTGAAAGACATAAACCTAGAAATAGAAGCTGGAAAAATGACAGCATTGGTGGGACCATCAGGTTCGGGAAAGTCTACCTTTATTAACCTTATTATGCGACTCTATGATCCCACAAAAGGACGCATATTAATTAATGATCAAGACATCCGCTACACAACATTTCGCTCTCTGAGAAACCTGATGGCCTATGTAGGACAGGATACTTTTCTCTTTCAAGGAACTGTTAAATATAATATCGGACTTGGAAAAGAAGGGGCTAGTGATGACGAAATTATCGAAGCAGCAAAAGCAGCAAATGCTCATGACTTTATTATGCGTTTGCCAAATGGTTATGATACACAGATAGGTGATAATGGCTGTAATCTTTCAGGGGGGCAAAAACAACGACTTTCTATCGCTAGAGCAATGATTCACGATAGTGAAATTCTGATTCTTGATGAAGCAACGAGTGCGCTCGATTCACACACCGAAGCGCAAATTAATGAAGCTATTCATCACCTTACCAAAGGACGCACAACGATTATCATTGCTCATCGCCTTTCAACAATTGCCCGTGCTCATAAAATTGTGGTCATACAAAATGGACAACTAATTGAACAAGGTACTCAAAAAGAATTGCTCGCAAAAGAACATGGGTTTTATAAAAAACTTCATAATATCCAGTTCAAAAAACATACCCCCTAATTTCTAGATCCTTAAATAAGATTTGAAATAAAAAATGGATAGAAGGTAATGCTTCATTTATAAAAAAAGACTTGTTATCAAGAAAAAGCATTACTTCAATCAAGAATTGGCAAAGAATTTATGGTTTATTGAAAATAAACTTCTTGGATTTAAATGAAACCTTTACTCGCTATTTTGTTGAATGCAATTGACTTTAACCACGAAACTTCAAAAACCCCTTCCCTTCCTCAAATAAGTGTTGAAACATTCATAAGTGTTGTGAATCCCTGAAAAAGAGAGCATCAAGATTTGAAAAAATTGTTACGGAGGAGGAATCTGGATTAATACAACCTTTATCCGTGTTTATCCCTGCACTGATAATTTTTTTCTCTACACATTTTAAAGGACAAAGATTCTACCCAATCTGATCTGTAACAATCTAGATTTTTATTGAGTTCATTCCGCTTGATAACAACTTATGTGATTCACTTATACAAGGCTTACCCTAAAATATTTACCACGTGTTTTCAGAATACTGTGTCAAAATTACATATCTTATATCACCTCACCTCAAATGTCGGTCTTTTATAGTACAATAGAATAAGCTAACAATTATAAATTGTGCTGCAAATTATAGATACACTCCGTGTAAGAAAAACATTGAAAAATAAGAGAGGATTTTATAAAACTTTTTTTACTGTTGTAGCTTGCTTTAAAGCAAGCTTTGCTGTTTTTTCTACATCTAGAAACTAAAATGATATTCCTCTAATACCTTAACTGCTTGAAGAGTTTACAAATGCACAACGTTAATGCTTATATAAGGCTATGATTCAATATGCAAAAAAACAGATGAAAAGCAAAATGACATTCCTCTTTCTTTTAATCGCTAAAATAGAAAAATACGACATATAACTCTGATAAATATTTTTACAAAAATACCTGTCAACATACATCTTAACACTTATTTATAATCATAATTTATTATTTTACATCTCAAATAAAAAATACGATGTAATTTGCTTATTGCAAATCTTCTTTATATTGAGGATGAATCAATCCAAAGCACTTGTTGTGCGCCATAAGAGACATTAGCGTGTTTATAAAAACTCTTAAGATCAGCAATAAAAATACCTCTATGCTTTCAAGTGCAAAGGTTATCGTCAACATGACAAGCTAAAAAATAGATAATAATGCCGGCTTATATCTTTAATAAATACTTATACCTTTATTAATAACGGTAGTATGGATTTTATACCATTCATAAGAGGTATTTTATACCATTTCACAAGCAATCTTATGAAATAGGCTCAAGTGCACACTGAGAAATTTTTCTTTAAAACAAGCACGTGAACTTGCAACACAATAATGTTATATTTTGGAGTATTCTGTTTGGAGGGCTATTTGTTATAAGAAAAGTGATCTCATTCAAAAATACAATAAACAAAAATCTAAAATAATAGGTAATTTTTATTATTAAAAAGTATTGCTTCAAATGCGTTTGACAATAAAATCAATATCTTATGAATTCTCCGCTTGCCTCACGCTTTTATTTATCACGTTCTTTAATGGAATCATGTCCTTCACGTAAAAACAGAATGCCATTGTGTTGCAAATTCACCTGCTTGTTTTAAAGAAACCTCTCTCAAAGTCTTTCCCAAACCCATTTCGCGATAACATCCGTGAATTGTATAATGATAAATCCATTAAGCTCCCCATCTTTACACTTATGGAGTAACAAGCCGGCACCATTTACACTATTTTCCAGCCCCTAATGTTGCGACAGCTCTTAGCTCTCGAGATGATTCATAAGAGGCATTTTTAGTCATTTCTTAATAGTTTTATCCACACAGGATTCCCAGCTTGTAGCATGCAAGCCGAATGATTTTGATTGATTCAACGCGAGAGAAATTCGTATGATATGCATAGTTCTAATTCAAGTTGAATAACGATAAATTATCTTTATAAATCAATATATTGCACACACTACATTCTTTAGGCAACAGCACCACATGGGCTTGAAAACAAGATAAGGTATTTCTCTGAAATAAATATATAGCAGCAAAATAACATACTATCTTTCGTGAAGATTTTGTCCCTTTAGAGAATAAATCGAATATTTCAGATAGTTCTCTTCAAGCCTCAACAAAAAGCTTCTTCTTTTATAGTATTTCTAGTCTATGTCTTCTTCCTCAGATTTAGAAATGAGAGACAAAAAACGAAGAAATTGTTTTTTTAAATTCAATCTTTAATAATCTCTTTCATAAAAGAGACCTATACTAGAATTTTGTTCATTTCCTATGGCACCTTTAGCTTTGAGATGACGCGAAATATCTAAATTAATTGTCCCTTTCGTTGTTCCATCAGACCCTGCTTCAAAGCCCAAATAAATATTATTGTGTATGTAGCGTCCAATACGTAAGCCTGTATTACCCTTCTCATTAACGATAACATCAAGATCATCAAGTCCAATTTTAGTTCGTAAAGTATTCAACAAAGATGTATTAGAACCACCTGCAAGATCAGCCGCTGCCGCTGCAAGTTGAGCAATCTGAAATGGTGATAATTCATTAAGAGAGCGATTAAAAATCAAACGCGCCAAAATCTCATCCTGAGGCAAATTTGGTTGTGATGAAAAATTAATATCAAGATTATCAACCGTCCCACTTACAGTTACAGTGACGCGAATATCACCACTGTTATTGTTGGTTACAAAATAAACCGTAGGATTAAGATTACCACTAAAACTCGCTTGTCCTTGATCGAAATTAAGACGTTGCGACAGGATATCAAAACGTCCACGAATCATTCTAAATTCACCAACTGGATGCACATCATTCAATGGACCTGCTAGATTAATGCGTCCTCCCAGTTCAGCATCTAAGCCTTTTCCGCGTACAAAAAATTGATTGCGTGCAGTAATACGCATATTTGATAGCACGACAGATGAAGATTCTTGTGTAACTATACGGCTTTTGCTTTTGTTCGTGTTCTTAACATCAGCACGTTCAAGTGTTGTTTGAATCGATTTAGTTAAATTCTTATTTCTAACATCAAGAAACTTGGCACTTTTAAAATGATCAGGAACAAAAACTTCAGCTTTTTCAACGATGATATCACCACCAAGAACAAGATCATTTAAAAAATGACCTGTCATTGTCATCTCACCTGATAATGTTGCCAGAATCATAGAACCATCATTATAATTGGCATTATCAAGATGAAATATCAAATCTGTCTCTAGACCATTAGAAATACGACCTGAAGCAGAAATTCCTCCCCCCTCAAACGAAGAAGCTGAAGCTTTTTCTATAAGGATATGATCACCTTTCAATTTGCCTTCAATTGTTATATTATTCAATCCTACATTTGTTTGTGAATCAAAAAAGCTACCGTCGCCTATAGAAATATTTCCTATCAATTGTGGCTTTGATAATGCCCCATTAAGAGCTGTATCAATTCTTGCTGTACCCGTTATATGTGCACCACGCTTGGCTAATAAGAGATTAACAAAATCAAGAGGCATTATCCCTTTAACGTTTAATTTTGCCTCTGAACCATTAAGAGATACAGGCCCATGGATGGAAAGATCTAATCCTTTATCTCCAGTAGCTATCATATTTTCAATATGAAATGTCGATTTTTTATAAGAACCACGAGCATTTATATTGATTGACATCGGTCCTTTAGGCGTCATAGCGGTTAAATTTTGACTAGAAAGCTCAAAATGAGCAGATGGATCCTTCATTCTTCCACCAATATCAACTTTACCTATCACTGTCCCATCAAGTGCTTGTCCTGCAATAAAACCATTCGCCAAACGCGCAGATAAATTTTGCAAATTAATATGAAAATCAAGCGCATTTTTCTCTAGAGATATATGCCCCTGAGCTTGTGCTTGTACTCCTTCTCCTGTTAAATTTGCATTCAAAGTAAGATTTTGATCTACAGTGTTTCCCGTAGCAGAAAGAGAAAAAGGCATAATTTTTTTATCTTGAAAAGCAACGGTTGTCAGTCCCTCACCTTTTATATCGTAATTTATATCAGGTTTTTTTAAATGACCACGAATCATAACCTGCCCTGTTACACTCCCTGCTGCTCCAAGATCGGATTTCCACAAATTGACTAAAGTAGCAGGAAGGGCATTCATTGTAAGTCGTAAATTCAGGGTATCTTGAATATTCCCTGCTAAGATGATGTTGCCCCCATTTATTGCAATTCCTAATTCATTGATTGTTATTCCATCTTTATCAAAAGCAATTATGGATGGCTTCAGCAATGTTGCATGAAAAGTATGTTGTTTTAAGTCCACAGTTTCAATTTGCACTTCTCGTTTTATACTTTCTGGAAGTTCCTCAACCATTAAACGACCAGAAAGCCGTGCATTGAGAGTATCATGCAACATCGCCTGAACAGTAAAAACCGTTTGTCCATTATTCCTATCAGCGTGAGCATTTAAACGATTGACCATTACCAAAGGTGTTTGAATATGTTCTGCATTGAGAACTCCTTCAAACTGAGTCATGCCAAAAGGATCGAATATATCAGCATCTATTGCCAATTTTTTTATTTTATTCTTGGAAAAATTCAAATGGTTAACATGCGCCTTCACATTGGTTTTTTGTCTGCCATTTTGTTCATCAAAAATAAAATCTCCTTTTACTTTTCCACTACCATCCTGCAAAAATAACGCTGAAAGTACGGAAATATCATCGGCATCAATATGCAGCGCTCCTTTCAAAAAACCTCCAAGTTGTTGAGAAAGACCACCGGTTATTTTTGCATTTCCCCCTCTAATATCGATATTTTCAAGTTTTCGAATTTTATGAGAATCTTCAAAAGAGGCCGATAAATGCAAAGGTTTCTTAGCAAAAGTTCCTTCACCTTTTACAACTCCTGTTAAAGAAGTAATCGGTGCTGTATTATCCATAAGTGCCTCTATGTTAAACGTTGTGTTTTGAAGTTTCTTCCCCACAAAGAGTGCTTCAGCCACATGAGCACGTGTATTTAGTTTTATATGGCTATTGCTCCCTCTCGCCGTACTTTGAATTGTAAGTGCACCACTTATCTTTGGGTCTAATTTGGACAAATCAGATATTTGAGCAGATAAGTCCATTTTAGCGCTTTCATCTGAAAAATAACCATTAGCCTTTATGTTTGTATATTGATTTTTCAAATTCCAATGACGTAAAATGAAGCCCTTTGTATTTCGAGCAACTCCACCTGAAAGACTAGTATTTCCTTTGAATAAACGATCAAAAGACTGCATGCCTATTTTCATATCGTCAGCCATTCCTGATAATTGGAGATCAAAAATGCCACTCAATAAACTGATCGTTCCTTTGGCTTTAATATCTGCATTACCAGAAAGTGATTGTTTACTGAACACTTCCAAAGGAGTTAATGTTTGAGCTTTTAAACCGAGATCGCCTTTAAAAACAAAATTCTCCATTGTCCCTTTTAACCAAGAAGAAAAACCCTGAGCCGTAACACTCAGATCATGAATCAAAATTGGTTTATTCGAAACAATATCAGTATCTAAATGCACATGAACCGCTTGGCTTAAATTTTCTACTAACGCTCCCTTAATCTTTTTAACCCCTTGAAGCGTCCCTTTAACCTGAACACCAACATGACGAGAAGCTACATTATCAAGATTTTCGCTTACTCCTCCCATATCAAAAATTGCATCGCGAATATAAATATTTTTATTGCTTAAATGACTTACAACCAACCGCCCATTCCAAGATTGTTGCCCTTCGCGACCATAGTCAATGTTCAAAGCAAGAGTATTCGCAGGTTTTGGCACTTCTGATACAGATAAATGAACAGACTCCTTTTCGTTATCAAGAGCCATTTTGCCATCAACAAAAAGCCGTCGCAAGAATCCATCGGCGGTTATTTCAGCATTGACTATAACATTCATTGCTTTGTTCTGAATAACCATCTGATCAAGGTGTGTCAAACCTTCTTTTGTTCTTCTTGCCTTTGCTTTTAATGTTATATTAGATTCAAAGAGACTACGATATTGAGAAGGTATTAAAGGGCTCAGTGTTCCCTCTAGTTTCGTAGAAAAACTCTGTCCTTCTGGAACGCTTGCAAGAATAACATTACCATCTACAATAGAATGATGATCAGACTCTAAAGAAAGTTTGATAACCAAATCATCAAAAGTACCATCACCTTTCATGACGAGATTTAATGCCGGACGTTGTTCAATGTTAAAAATATTCGCCAAAATACCATTTTGTGGTTCGTTAGCAGAAATATCAATTTGAGCTGTACGATTACTATCAGATATCTTGGTGAGAACAGAAAAAGAACCCGGTGCATCTAAACGATGAGCTGCTATATCGACATCAAAATTACCACTAGCCAAGGTGAAATTGCCTTTTAAGGATATATCAGCAGAAAAACCAAAAAGATTCTGTTCAAATGTCACATGTTGGGCTGTAAGTGTATTGATAGAAAGAGCAAGCGGCAATTTTGGTAAAGAGAACTTACCTGTCTCAAGGGAAGAAACAAAAGAAGAGTTGCCTTGCGGTTTGCGTAAAAATGTAACCTGTTCTGCCGAAAGCTGGTTAATATCCATCCGCCCTCTCAGCAACGCTAGACGATTCCAATCCATTTTAGCATTGGTAATTTTAAGCCAAACCCCTTTTTTATCACTGACAGTAATAGTATCAATTGATGTTTGAGAAGACAGTGTCCCTTGCATATTGTGTAAACGAACTTGACGATTAGGCGCTGAAAGCTTTCGTTCAATTAAAGAAACAAACCATGAGCGATCATCTGTTTTCATTTCGCTAGAGGGAAGAATGTCTCCTCTTTGCGCAAAAACAAAACAACCCACCCCAAAAAACAAAAATACAAAGAAGAAAGCTGATAAACGTGCACCTTTTTTCATTAAAATGCTTGCCCTATACCCACATAAAAACCAATGCGAGGGTCACCCTTCTCTCTCTTTAAAGGAAAGGCTAAATCAACGCGTAAAGGACCAAGACCCGTCATATAACGACCTCCTATACCGGCTCCCCATTTAATTTTTTGAGAAAAATCAAAATTCGCCTTTTCCCCTACTAAACCTCCATCAAGAAAACTGACAAACCCTATTTTATCATTTAAAGAAACACGCAATTCTGCTGACCCCTCAATAAGCGCCCGTCCACCAACAACCCCATCATTTTCTGTTTTGATACCAATATTACGGTAAGCATAACCACGAACAGAGCCCCCACCACCAGCAAAAAAAAGCGTATTTGCGGGTACTTGTGCTGTATCATTCCCAAGAATTGTACCAAGCTTTGCCCGCGCAGCAACAACAAAACGATCCCCTTCATCCAACGCCCAATAAGAGCGACCTTCTGCTGTTACTTTTGCAACAAAGTTGCTAAAACGCATCTCATAAAAAGGCTCAATGAAAACTTCACCATATAAACCTTTTGTTGCATTAAACTTATTATTACGACTATCGTAAATCAAGCCGCTAGGGAAACCGATTGTTGTAAAATTACGGCTCCCAAAATAGACATCACGTGAATAACCATTTGAAACTTCTACAGCAGCCTGTCCCGATAGATTACCATTAAAAATATGCGTAATACCTAATTTTCCTTTGATGGCTTTTGTCGTATAATTTTCTAAAACATCTTGTTGTATTTTTAATTCTGACCTGAAATCTGTATCTGGCGTGAGTACACCGGGCTTTACAAATGTGCCTCCGAAAAGATAATCAAAATTTTTAAAATTATATGATTGCTTTTTATTGCTACCAACACCAGTTATTTTTGTTTCAATTTTAAGAGTCTCTGCATGACCAAAAAGATTGTTATGCATCCAATAAGTCTCAAAACCGGCACCGTCTAAAGTTGAATAGCTACCGCCTACACCAAAACGACGCGGTTTATGTTCTTGTACAACAAGTGCAAGCGGTAAACGTCCATCTAGATTAATAGTATCAGCCTCACGTATATTGATAGCACGAAAAACACCAAGGCGCGCAAGACGTTCATTTCCCTTAGCTAACGCATCGGAATCGTATATCTGCCCTGGTTTCAATCCGGTCATCCACGCGATATAAGCTGAATCTACACGTGGTTTCTTACTTATATTACGCACACTTAAAGGACCATAATAAGCCTTTTGTCCAGGAGCAACAACAATCCGTCCTTCAACACGCAACGCAGCATGGTCAGCCACGACCTCACTCTTCATAATTTTAGCTTTAGCATAACCTTGTTGCCGCCATCCTTCTATCGCCCATTTTTCTGCTTTCAAAATAGTTTCAGATTTAGCAATAGCCCCAACTTTATAGCCCAATTCTTCAATTGTGGGCATTTTATGCGCTTTACGTTTTTCAAACGGAGCTACTTTATCAATATTTGCAATACTAAAAACATATTGTGGACCAGCATTAATTGTAATAACAATATTGGACCGTGCTGGAAGTTGAGTTACCGGACTTAAATCAGCGACTTCTAAGCCATTAATTTTAATACTAATAATACCACCATAGCGTCCATCAGCATAAAGAGCAGAAAGAATTGCTCGATAATCTGAACGCGCCTTGGCGAGCAAACCAGAAGAACTGGCGGATGCTTTCTCTTTATCAGCAACAAGAGAAGAAACAGATTTAACTATTTTTATACCTTCTAATGGTGCACCTGGCGGTGCAACAACATCAACTTTATAAAATTTCTCTGTACTTTTAGCATAATGTGAAGAAGAATTTGTTTTCTTTTGACCAAAAAGAGGGATGCCGAAAAAATCAAATGCAGCAAGTGGCTGTGGAAAAGAAAAAGTAAAACACAAGCCTATAAATACACAGCGCATAGTCCCTGATTTTAACAAAATTCTTGTCTGGTATACCATAAAATCAGATACCTTATAATACACTTTGCATCTACTACGCTTTAAATAATATAAAAATAAGAAAGGTAAATATAATTACTTTGCACATTTTACACGTTTTATCACATCAAATAACACTCTGCGATACATAACGTTATCCTCCCCTTATATTTTCATAAAATTCTGCACTGTTGTATAACACGAACAGCCTCATTCTTTTTTTTCTTAACATATTTATTTAGCTTATTATAAATGTTTTATTGCGTCCCATATCATCATGGTTAAATTTGTACAAATGACTTTCCATGGGAATGCTAAAAAACTGCCCACGTATATAGTTCTCTCTATAAAAAAAGCTATAGAGATGCTTCTTGATTTTTATAAATAGATATGATTGTCTCTACCAAGTCTAAAGGGGGAAAATAAATAAATGATCGCACGTATTACAACTGTTGCTTTTCGCGGTCTAGAAGCAGTCCCTGTCGATGTACAGGTTATGATTTCGTCTGGTAAAATAGGAATGGCTATTGTTGGATTAGCTGATAAGGCAGTTGCAGAAAGCCGTGAACGTGTACAAGCAGCCCTCCACGCTTGTGGACTTTCTATGCCTACTAAACGAATTACGATTAATCTTGCACCAGCTGATTTACCTAAAGAGGGATCACATTATGATTTGCCAATTGCCGTAGGCTTAATGCTTGCTATGGAAATCCTCCCTCCTGAAGTAGCAGAAGACTATGTCATTTTAGGAGAATTATCATTAGATGGTTCACTTACCGCTGTTCATGGTGTGTTACCAGCCGCCATGACAGCTTTATCACTCGATAAAGGACTGATTTGTCCTTTTCAATGTGGACCTGAGGCAGCATGGGCAAATGCAGAAATAAATATTCTTGCCCCAGAGACTCTGCTCACTATAGTCAACCATTTCAAAGGAACCCAAATTCAAAAACGTCCACAACCGCGCCAATATACTATCGAAACTGAGCTTCCAGATCTTTGCGAAATCAAAGGACAAAAAACAGCCAAACGTGCCTTAGAAGTTTGTGCTGCTGGACGCCATAACCTTTTGTTTGTAGGTCCCCCTGGTGCTGGAAAATCTATGCTAGCGCAACGCTTACCTTCCATTTTGCCACCTCTTGATAGCCGTGAGCTTTTAGATGTCTCTCTGATTGCTTCTATTACAGGAGAAACGGTTCATAATACCATTTCACTTCATTGCCCCTTTCGTTCCCCACATCATTCTGCGTCCATGGCCGCAATGATTGGTGGAGGGCTTAAAGGACGACCGGGAGAGGTCTCCCTTGCTCATAATGGTGTGTTATTCCTTGATGAATTGCCTGAATTTTCTCCACAGGTTCTTGATTCTCTTCGTCAACCTTTAGAAAGTGGGGAGTCAGTTATCGCCCGCGCTAATCACCATATTAGCTATCCTGCTCGATTCCAACTTATTGCCGCAATGAATCCTTGCCGTTGTGGTATGGCAGGCGAAAAAGACCATGTTTGCCCTAAAGGGATACGCTGTCAAATCGATTATCAGTCCCGTATTTCTGGTCCTCTGCTTGACCGAATTGATTTACGGATTGATGTCCCTGCTTTGACGGCTATGGACCTTATGCAACCAGAACAATCAGAAAAAAGCTGCGACGTTGCCAAACGCGTCGCACGGTGCCGTACCATTCAAGCTAAACGTTTTTCAACAATGGGGTTTGATCATATTCGTACCAATGGCGATTGCCCTGCCAAAATTATAGAACAGATTGCCATTCCTGATAAAAGTGCGACCATACTCTTACGAGATGTGAGTGAAAAAATGCACCTCTCTGCACGCGCTTATCATCGTATTCTCAAAGTTGCACGCACAATTGCTGATCTTGACGGATCAGATACTCTTTCACGCTATCATCTCGCAGAAGCTATTTCCTATCGACTAGGCGCAGAAAGATTAACAGCCCTTAACTAAAAAACTACTCATCAATAAAAACTTATTGGAAAATAACGCAAATAAAGTTCTGTAAGTTTACCATCCTCTTCTAAAGATTTCAGCGCATAATTGAGTATATCAACCAATTTTTCATTCTTTTTTGCAACAGCAAGCTGCATTCCTTGCCCCAATAACTGTGGCGCCATATATGCCCCCCCAACAAAATGACAGCAATTCGCGGTTTTTGAATCGTTTAGCCATAAAGATAAAGCAAATCCATCATCAAAAATAAGATCAATTTTACGCTCCTGTAACGCTTTATAGAGCTCCGCCCTGCCTTTAAATTCTTGTCCTTTGGCTTCAGGAAAATAGTGATGAAAGAGCTTTTCGTGAACACTTTTAGATAAAACACCACTGGTTAAATGTACCAATTGATCACTTATTGGCTCATCGAGATTTAAAAGTCGAGTAGCAACAAATCGCGCTGGAAAACGCAAATATGGCTTTGTAAAAACAAGATCTTGCTGGGTTTTATTTGTTTCTTTTAAACCTGCAATAATAACTTCTGCACCACCATTGTTAACATGTTCTACAAGCTCTTTCCAAGGAACAACTTCTACTTCACAAAACTTCTCTAATTCTAATTTTGAGCAAATAGCACGCAATAAATCGATATTATAACCTGCAAGATGCCCCGTTTTATCAAGAAAATTAAAAGGAGGAAAATCAAAAGTTGTTACAAAACGCAAACGAAAGATATCCGTTGTATCAGGTTGTACCAAATGTTCATGCGAATCAAAAAAAGAAGGCAGCCTTTCAGCTTCTGCGTAAGAGGAAAATAGAACCCCCCCTGCTACAAATAAAATACGAATAAAAATATTGTATGGATTATTGAATAAAAGATACCGTAGACGCAATTGAAGATGTTTTACATATATAGATTTTTTTATTTTCAAAATCTCTCCCCCATTTTCAAAACTAAGATGCAACTCTCCTTAACTATTATCTAACGCACTTCACCAAAATATCTGGCGTTTAATAAATAAAATTCTTGCTATTTTTTAAAACTGTTAAAAAATTTAACAGTTTTCATATATTTTTTTGAAACCATTGAAAATACTTCTTAAAAAATTGCGTGAATAAGCCGCACAATAGCGTTTTATTTTGAATAAGAAATGTAACCTCCATGGACAGGAATAATACAAACAAATATACACAATATTCTCACCTCAATTTAACATACAAAAAGTTAAAAAACTTAGAGAACGCGTAATATTAACTTCATTAAGATTGAAGATTGATTTATAGGTAAGAAAGTAAAAGTCTCGTTAGTGTAACATAAAGATGCACAACTAATTTTGAAATATTATGCATATGCAAAAATAAACAATAATACTACTCTTTACATAATTTTAAAATTTACGTTTAAAGTTTACGTAAAGCATAATTGGCCTCGTCCTCAAATTTTAAAGGAAAAGGATTCGTACCAACGCTGTTCTGTAAACAGTCAGCTTCTCTCGATAAATTACGCTTTTAATTTCTTTAGTCTTCTCATTGTGATTCACTTAACTAAAGGCGTTCAAGCCCTGCCCTGAATATTCACCACGCACTGTAAAAATACTTAAATATACCAAAGAGGTGCTTACTTGTCTTATATTATCACCCTAAATGACGGTATTTTACTGTATAATTGTGTCATATCATTTCATCATTCTTTCCATTATATATCGACAGATATTGAATCTAGATCTGATATACGGTAAATGTTTAATGTGGTTATTCCATAAATAACTTATCAGAACATTGAGCTTTAAAAAAGCGGATAAAATATTGAAATTGAACACAGGAATGGACTAACTTATGAGTGATGAAATAACCTCACCGGCAAAAAGCCATGACTATGATGCGGCTTCTATCAAAGTTCTCAAAGGTCTTGATGCTGTACGCAAACGTCCTGGGATGTATATCGGTGACACTGATGATGGATCGGGGTTACATCATATGGTCTATGAAGTTGTAGACAATGCTATCGATGAGGCTTTAGCCGGTCATGCAACTCTTGTAAACGTCACACTCCATGCTGATGGTTCTTGTTCTGTTCGTGATAATGGACGCGGAATTCCGACAGATATCCATCCAACAGAAGGTATTTCTGCAGCTGAAGTTATTATGACACAGCTTCATGCCGGCGGAAAGTTTGATCAAAACTCTTATAAAGTTTCAGGCGGATTACACGGTGTTGGCGTCTCTGTTGTGAATGCACTCTCTGTTTGGCTTAAATTGCAAATCAAACGCAATGGTAAAATTCATGAAATATCATTTACCCACGGGGTAGCTGATGCTCCATTAAAAGTTGTTGGCGATTGCGATCAAGAAAGTGGAACAGAAATTAGATTTTTACCAAGCTCTGAAACCTTTACTATGGTTGAGTTTGATTTTGAAACTTTAGAGCGTCGTTTACGGGAATTAGCCTTTCTAAATTCTGGGGTTTATATTCTTCTTGTTGACGAGCGTCATGCTGATATTAAATCCGTTGAATTGCATTATGAAGGTGGATTAATAGAGTTTGTGAAATATATTGATCAATCAAAAAAAGCGCTGCTTGATACTCCTATTTATATTACAAGTGAAAAGGATGGTATGAGCGTTGATGTTGCCCTATGGTGGAATGATTCCTATCATGAGAAGGTCTTGTGTTTTACCAATAATATCCCTCAGCGTGACGGTGGAACTCATTTGATAGGTTTCAGAAGTGCCCTTACACGCCAAATTAATGGCTATGCTGAATCTTCAGGTATTGCTAAAAAAGAAAAAGTGAACTTAACCGGTGATGACTGCCGTGAAGGATTAACAGCTATTCTTTCTGTCAAAGTTCCTGATCCAAAATTTTCTTCACAAACAAAGGATAAGTTAGTCTCTTCTGAAGTGCGCCCTATTGTTGAAAGTTTGGTCAATGAAGGTCTTTCAATATGGCTGGAAGAACATCCTCATGAAGCAAAACTTCTCATTAGTAAAGTGGTAGAAGCTGCAACAGCACGTGAAGCAGCACGCAAAGCACGTGAACTCACAAGACGAAAAGGGGCGCTTGATATCACTTCTCTACCAGGAAAGCTTGCCGATTGCCAAGAACGAGATCCCGCAAAATCAGAAATCTTTATTGTCGAGGGGGATTCGGCTGGCGGTTCAGCAAAAAGTGGGCGCTCACGTCAAAATCAAGCAATTTTACCCCTTCGTGGTAAAATCCTCAATGTTGAACGAGCACGTTTCGACCGCATGCTCTCATCTGATATGATTGGAACACTTATTACAGCTCTTGGAACGTCTATCGGTAAGGATGAATTTTCACCCGATAAATTACGTTATCATAAGATTATTATCATGACAGATGCGGACGTTGATGGAGCCCATATTCGTACGCTGCTGCTCACTTTCTTTTTTAGACAAATGCCCGAGTTGATTGAACGTGGACATCTTTATATTGCTCAGCCTCCTCTTTATAAAGTATCGCGTGGAAAATCTTCCCAATATATTAAAAATGAAGCAGCGTTTGAAGAATTCTTGATCGATACTGGATTAGAAGAAACAACGCTTGAGCTTTCAACGGGAGAAGTTCGTGCAGGAGCTGATTTGTATCAACTCGCTAAAGATGCTCGTATATTACGTCAACTTTTAAATGGTCTTCATACCCGTTATGACCGTAATATTGTTGAACAAGCAGCAATTGTTGGCGCTTTTAATCTTGAAGTCTTTGCAACACAAGAAAAAGCGCAAAAAATAGCAGATACTGTAGCACTCCGCCTTAATCTGATTGCTGATGATATGGAACAAGGTTGGAGTGGACAATATACAGCAGATGGAAGTTTATGTTTTGAGCGTATTTTACGTGGTGTTAAAGATGTTGTTACGCTTGATGTGGGACTTATAAATTCAACTGACGCACGCCAAATTGATCGCATTTCCCAAAATTTTATCGACATATATCATCCTCCTGTTCTTTTACGTCGCAAAGATAAAACAGAGCGTATTTTTGGTCCTATGAGCCTTTTAGAGAGCATTTTTACAAACGGTAAAAAAGGTGTTACTCTTCAACGTTATAAAGGTCTTGGGGAAATGAATGCTGAACAACTTTGGGAAACAACGCTTGATCCCAATGCACGTTCTCTTTTACAAGTAAAAATTAATGATGCAACCGATGCAGATTCACTCTTTTCTCGTCTCATGGGTGATGAAGTTGAACCTAGACGTATTTTTATTCAAGACAATGCCTTAAGCGTTGCCAATCTTGATATCTAAAGATACTCTTCTGTTTTTGGCTGTGTAAACGTCGTAGTTTTATACGTTGTTTTTTCGTAGTTGAACATTCCCTCTCTATTTCATTTACGATAAAAGAAAAATAAGGTAGATCATATACATGGCAATTGAAACAGAACGTGTAGGAACCAAGGGTGGCATGGAGCACTCTTTTGGTTTTACAAGAGTAGATGAAACACAAAAACAATCCATGGTGGATGGTGTGTTTCATTCTGTCGCTGAAAATTATGACAAGATGAATGATATCCTATCATTGGGGCTACATCGTGTGTGGAAAAATTCCATGATTGCTTGGCTTTCCCCACCAGCACTTTCTCATTGGAAAGTTCTTGATGTCGCTGGCGGTACAGGTGATATTGCTTTTCGTATTCTTAATGCTTCACGCCAAAAAGCCCATGCTACAGTGCTTGATATTAATGGCTCAATGCTCAGCGTTGGCAAAAAACGCGCACAAAAAAATGGTCTTGCCCCTCTGATTGATTTTGTTGAAGCCAATGCAGAACATCTACCTTTTGAAGATCAAAGCTTTGACGCTTACACGATTGCTTTTGGAATTCGCAATGTTCCTCATATTGATCAAGCCCTTAGAGAAGCTTTTCGTGTCTTAAAGCCCGGTGGACGTTTCTTATGCTTAGAATTTTCAAATGTCGAGATGCCTCTGTTGGATAAAATTTATGATCTTTGGTCTTTCCATGCTATCCCTAAGCTGGGTCAATTTATCGCAAATGATGGCGATGCTTATCGTTATTTGGTTGAATCTATCCGCAAATTTCCTAAGCAAGATGATTTTGCCCATATGATCAAGCATGCGGGGTTTTCGCGGGTATCGTACCGCAATCTCACCGGTGCGATTGCAGCGCTGCATTCAGGTTGGAAAATTTAAAAATGGTGCAAATTTCCCCTTACTTTCAATTGATGCGTGCAGGATGGGTTTTAACACGTGAAGGTGTTTTAAGTGCTCTCCCTCATGATGATCTTCAAGGATTTCCAGCGCTATGTCATCGTATAGCGAGTGCATTAGCACGACGCAAAACAAAAAAGAAACAACGATCTGAAAATATTTCATATGCCATTAATAAGCTTGGACCCTCTTACATAAAACTTGGTCAATTTCTTGCCACAAGACCTGATATTGTTGGGCGTGATATTGCGGAAGATTTGTCACAGCTACAAGATCGCGTCCAAACATTTTCTTGCACTGCCGCTATTGCTCAAATTGAAAGTTCTCTTGGTCGCTCTATTGATGATTTATTCGTAAATTTTTATCCCCCCATTGCCGCCGCGTCTATTGCTCAAGTTCATCCAGCTGAATATAGTGATGAAACTGGCCATAAGAAAAAATGTGCTGTAAAAGTTATTCGTCCCAATATCAGAGCACGTTTTTCTAAAGATCTTAGAGGATTCTATCTCATTGCTCATTTACAAGAGCGCTATATCCCTGCCTCTCGAAGGCTTCGTCCTGTTTGTGTGGTGGATACTTTAGCACAAACAACACGACTTGAAATGGATTTACGCTTAGAAGCAGCAGCTATATCTGAAATGGCTGAAAATATTCAACATGATACAGGCTTTCGGGTTCCACGTATTGACTGGGAACGGACAGGGCGTAATGTTCTTACAATGGAATGGATTGATGGTATAAGAATATCCGAAACTTCCAAACTCAAAGAAGCAGGTTTTGATTTGAAGGCGCTTGCTATTACGCTTATTCAATCTTTTCTTCGTCATACACTGCGTGATGGTTTTTTTCACGCCGATATGCATCCTGGTAATTTATTTGTAGATGAAAAAGGATGTATTGTTGCTGTTGATCTAGGCATTACAGGAAGGCTTGGCAAAAAAGAAAAGCATTTCCTTGCTGAAATTCTTTACGGCTTTATTACCCGCGATTACCATCGAGTTGCACGTGCCCATTTTGAGGCCGGCTATGTTCCTTCACACCATAATATCGAAAGCTTTGCGCAAGCCAACCGCGCTATTGGCGAACCAATTCACGGACAATCAGCACAAAGCATTTCCATGGCTAAATTGCTCACTTTATTATTTGAAGTCACTGAATTATTTGACATGCAAACGCGACCTGAACTTTTATTGCTGCAAAAAACAATGGTTGTCGTGGAAGGTGTTGCCCGTACATTAGACCCCACTTTTAATATGTGGAAAGCTTCTGAACCCGTTGTCAAAGAATGGATTAGTAAAAATTTAGGACCCGTAGGCGTTGCAAAAGACTTTAGTGAAGGAGCAAAAGCTCTCCTTTCGCTGGCACGCAAAACACCACAATTGGTTCAAAATTTCCAACGAATAGAAGAAGATTTCAATCAAATGAGAAAAACAGGTTTTAATCTTTCTCCTGCTACCCTCAAACAACTTGCTGTGGAACAAAGTCACAGAAACCGTTATGGTCGTTATAGTCTTTTCATCATTGCACTTTGTTGCGCTTGTCTTACTTTTTACTTTTTTCATCTTTTCTAATCTCCTTAATATGCTAAAAATATCAACAATGAAATCATTGAAATCATTTTTACTTCTTGGAGGTATTTTATGGCCAGTATTACTATTCGTAACCTGTCTCTTGAAACCAAAGAAGCTTTGCGCATACGCGCCGCGCAAAATGGTATTTCTATGGAAGAAGAAGCCCGCCGTCTTTTAAGCAATCCCCCTACTCACACCACACTCCCCTCTCATGCCAGTGCTGTTGAAGTGCAATCATTGAAATCAAAATCTCTCCTTCTTATTATTGGTGGAAGTATTGCATCTTATAAAGCCCTTGATTTGATTCGCCGTTTACAAGAACGTGGAGCAGATTTAAAAGTTGTGATGACAAAAGCGGCGCAAAAATTTATTACGCCTTTAGCCGCTGAAGCTTTAAGCGGTGGTACTGTATATACTGATTTATTTTCACGCGAAGAAGAACATGATATCGGACATATCCGATTAGCACGTGATGCTGATCTGATTATTTTAGCTCCTGCTACAGCCAACCGCATTGCAAAAATAGCCAATGGCATAGGAGATGATCTGGCTGATTGTGTCCTTTTAGCAGCACGCTGTCCACTCTTGATTGCACCCGCCATGAATCCAGCCATGTGGGTGCATCCAGCAACTATTCGTAATGTTGCACAATTGCACGCAGATGGCGTTCATATCATCGGACCAGAAATCGGAAATATGGCTGAACGTGACGAGATTGGATATGGACGTATGAGCGAACCTTTAACTATTGTCGCTGCTATAGAGAATCTTTTGAACGTGCATGAAAAACCTCTCTTTGACCGCCATTTCATCGTTACCTCTGGCCCTACCCATGAACCAATTGATCCAGTACGTTATCTTGCTAATCGGTCCTCAGGTAAACAAGGTCATGCCATTGCAACCGCTCTTGCACATTTGGGTGCAAAAGTAACACTTATTTGTGGACCTGTTCATCTTGCAGACCCACAAGAAGTAAAAACAATTCATGTTGAAACAGCACAACAGATGTTAAAAGCCGTTCAAACCGCATTGCCTGCTGATGGTGCCATCTTTGTTGCCGCTGTTTGTGACTGGCGTAGTCAAACCCAATCTTTACACAAAATTAAAAAGGATGCTCATAAAACACCACCATCCCTTCAAATGGTTGAAAATCCTGACATTTTAGCAACGATTGGACACGCTCCAAAACGCCCCTCATTGGTCATTGGTTTTGCTGCTGAAACATGCGATATTATTGCTAATGCGCAAAAGAAATGCGTTGAAAAAGGAGCTGATTTCATTCTTGCTAATGATATTTCTCTTCAAGTAGATGGTACAAGTGTCATGGGTTCTGATACAAATCAAGTTTATCTCGTAAGTAGAAAAAAAGTTGAACAATGGCCTCATATGAGTAAACAACACGTAGCGCAAAAATTAGCAAACGTGATTGTATCATTTTTTGCCCCCCAAACATCTACTCCTCATGAGAAAAATATACCCCTTTGCAAATAAGAACTCTTCAAACGCGTTGATATTAAAACACCTTATAAAATAGAACTGATAATAGGTGTCTATCCATCTCAATTAGTATATAATATTTTTGATTTATAATGATAACCTAGCATTGTTCATATTAAATTAGAATCCCAGACATCGTAAGATTCTCTCATTCCCAATCTCTCTCATATTGAATCAATAAAAATCATTTTCTTGCACGTTTTAAACAAGGATAACTGTATGAATACAAAACGTTTAAGAAAGAACTAAAAGCGCTTATAATGGACCGTCTCAAGAACCAAGAGCTTGTCTCGGACAACACTAAGGATGATGGCACCAACGTACTCTTTTTATTAAGAGTATAGTGATGCCCTATAAGTTTTATATTATTCACGAGAGCTTTACCCATAGACCATTCACAAGCGCTGTTGCGAAATGGGTGTGACAAGCGTTGGAAAATATTTTTTAAAAAAATCACATCTCACTCTAGCCTTCATAAAAGTAGGATCTATTGCACTACTGTCTCCCCAGCTTATAAAAAAACAAGCTATCATTCACTTTGCCTAACATTAATTTTGAGAAAGCTCTTGCACTGGATAAAATTTATAAAAAGCATTTTCTCTCTTCAATGTTTTTATCCCCATATTGGTCCTATTTATAATATACGAATAAATGATTTTGATTGTTTCATGATGAGAACAGCTCATGAGAAAATATGACAACTTTATTTGAAGCTCTTATTCACTATGAAAATGATGTATAAATTAATATATTATAATATCTCAATGCAATTTTAAGCATACCTCACACTGACGCTCATAAAGAGTGTAGACAAAATTCATTGTACCACTGTCTATAAGTTTATGAAACTGACGCTTTTATTATTTTCCTCAGTGATCGGTCTTTAAGATTAAATGTCTGTCTCCTCTCTCCAGCATACCAAGACCACAAAGACTAGAATTTTATCCATGATATCCTCACATTGTGACGATTCATGAGAAGCATTTTTATTCTTTTATCGAAAGCTTTGTACCCATACATTGGTCTCGCCTATAATGTGCACGTAAATAATTTTTTGATGTTGAATAGAGACTTTGAAATTAAAGAATATTTCTATATTTTGGATTCTTATTCAAGTTGAAAATGATCAATTCTCTTCATAAATTAATGGTGTTATTATCTAAAAATTATTTGATACAGTGCACCACTTGTATGAAAAGTGCTTCAATGAATTCTTACTTCATTGCACTTATGGCTTTTAAAATTCAAAATCTCATCATTTTTAAGCATCAGTGACATCTCCCTTTCTTTGCTTCTTCTCAAAAAACTGCTCTTCCATGGAATCGGACGGTCAATCGCCTAAGCTTATTTTTTCCACTTCTATCATATTAATCATTCTGTTGCCCAAAATTAGAATATCTACGGAGCTACTACGTTACCCCTATTCCATTGAACTCAATATTTTTTTGAAAGCGAGAGGCAAAAGCATGCTGCCAAATAGTAGAAAAGTACAGAATTTTAGGAATTGTGTAAAACAATTAAGCACTTAAATAAACTAAGTTAGATAAATCTACTGAATAAATAGAAGTAAATAACTTTCCTCTCCAAAGTTCTTATTCCTTAATTTTTTACATATATCATATAAACGCAATAATCTACACTATGTACAAAAATAATAAAAACTTCTTCTACAACAGCTGCTTTTTAAATTCTTCTTTGTTTTAAAAATCAAAATTTCTATTTATTCAAACTTTATTTTAAATAAAGGAGCCTTATCCGTTTTTTATAATGTTTTTGAAAAAAATCTTGTAATTCAAAGAAAGAAAAAATTACACTGTACATACTTTAAATATATTTCTTGTTTTTTTTGCTTCTTTCCTTAGTTTATTAATCTATGATTTTTACTGCTGCTTATCGTGCTTTACAACGTCTTCTGACCTCGCAATATCGTATTATGATACTGAAAGCATTGGGGGTTACTTTTTTCATTCTCACCATTTTATGGTTATGTGTGCACCAACTTTTTGTGTCTTACTTTTGGCCCTGGATTGCTCAATTTCTTCCTGGACTCCCTAGTTGGGCGGGATGGATTGGTTTTAGCATGCTTATCATTTTTAATCTTGGTTTGGCTCTTTTGTTAGCTTTTTTGATTGCACCAATCACCGCTATGATTGGTGGTTTTTTCATTGATTCTGCTGCTGAAATCATTGAAAAAGAGGATTACCCAAATGAGCCTATTGGACAAGCTTTGCCGTTTCAGCGTTCTCTTATCATTTCCTTTAAATTTGTTATTTTAAGCCTTCTTGGTAATGGAATTGCTTTTATTTTATTCTTCATACCAGGTATTAATTTAATTGCTTTTTATCTTATTAATGGTTATTTGCTCGGTCATGAATATTTCTTGTTTGCTGCTTATCGTTTTCGAACAGAGCAAGATGCACGTACTTTTTTACATACTCATTACACAACGGTTTTTGGTGCAGGATTATTGATAGCGCTTTTTGTTTCGATTCCAATTCTTAATTTAGCAACACCGCTTTTTGCAGCCGCCTTTATGACATATTTACACAAAATGCTTTCCCAAAAGACCATGGCACGCATTACACAAAAATAGTTTCCTTGACTTTAAGGTTAATAAAACTTGCCAGCCAAAGAAAGCATAATATAAAATTTTATGCTTTCTCTTTTATTAAAGCAATATATTGATTTATAATGATAATTTATTGTTTCACAATATGAGTGAAAAACCTAAATATCATGAGGGTTTCTCATTTTAATCCTATTCATATTGGATCAATTGAAATCGTTTGTTTATGTATCATAAATGAAGGTGGTATGCGGATAAAAGTACTTTCAAAAAGGCGTGAAATATCTTTATATGAATCCTCTCAATGCAAACATTATCGTCGCATTGAAAACTGAAAAAGAGTATGATGGTGTCGCTTTGTACCTTATATTTCAGTAAAAATGGAGAGCATAATGTATTTTATACCCTTCATAGAGAAATGATTATTATACTCTTCATGGGTACCGTCATAAGAGAGTTTTGGGAATATTGAGACTGTTAAATCTAGCAACGCGTGAATACATAACAAGAACAATATTTTGTTTTTGACGTTCTATTTTATGTGAAAAGCGTGCGCTTTGAAAAACCATTCTGAAAAAATATTGCTCTGGTGTTGGCGTTTCGCTAACATAACATTATCATAGTCATTATCTTTAATGAATGAGTGTGGCTTATATTATAAGGTTTCTTGATTTAAAAATTGTTGATATTAATGATTAATTGGATATCCATTTTTATTAAAAGAAAATAAGGCGTTTGTTAATGAGCGCAAGGAGTGAGTTTTAATACAAAAATCAAAGAATAAAAACATGTCAGTTCTTAAAACTTCTGAGAAGTTTGTTATAGGAAATACTCTTCATGCATATGATTGTTGTAAAATTGGAAAAATTAAAAAACAGTGGAGTGAGAGCTATACGTATACTGATAAAAGTATTAAATAGACTCGTTTGGTCAGCCGGCAAAGCAAATGTGACTGCTTAAATTCTATATTCTTTCAAATCATGCAAAAGGTGTATAATATTTTAAAGGAAGGTTATAAAGATGAACTGGATTACAAATTATGTTCGCCCTAAAATTAATTCTATATTGGGACGCCGTGAAATTCCAGAAAATCTATGGATTAAAGATCCTACCAGTGGTGAAATGATCTTCCATAAAGATTTGGAAGCCAATCAATTTGTGGCTCCTAATTCTGGCTATCATATGCGTATCAGTGCCAAAAATCGTCTCATGCATTTTTTTGATGATGGTATTTATACAGCTCTTGAAAATCCAAAAGTTGTGACAGACCCTTTAAAGTTTCGCGACGAAAAACGCTATATTGATCGGTTAAAAGAGTACCGTTCTAAACTCGGTGTTGAGGACAACATTTTGAGTGCACGCGGTACGATTGAGGGTTTGCCAATTATTGCAACCGTTCAAGATTTCGCCTTTATGGGGGGATCACTCGGTATGGCCTCAGGAGAAGCTATTATCAAAGCTTTTGATACTGCCATTGCCGAAAGATGCCCTTTGGTTCTTTTTACTGCTTCTGGTGGTGCACGCATGCAAGAAGGAACACTCTCATTGATGCAAATGCCCCGTACAACAGTAGCGATTGAAATGTTGAAAGAAGCAAAACTTCCCTATATTGTTGTGCTGACTAATCCAACCACCGGTGGTGTTACTGCTTCTTACGCCATGCTTGGTGATATTCACATTGCCGAACCTGGCGCTATGATTGGTTTTGCTGGTCCACGTGTGATTCAACAAACGATACGTGAAACCCTACCAGAAGGGTTTCAAAGTAGTGAATATCTGCTTGAACATGGTATGATTGATATGGTTGTATCGCGTTTAGAAATGAAAACAACAATTGCGCGTATTTTACGCTTGATGATGAAACGCCCTGCTGTTTTTAACCCTTCCGATCCATCCCCAACAGACTCTCAAACATCGCTTTCTAGGACAAAAGCAGCTTAAGTTTATGCAACAAAGTCAAATACAAAGGGTGGTGGATGATTTACTAAAAAATTATCCGAAAAAATTTGATCTTTCTTTAGAGCGTATTGTTCACCTTTTAGAGCGTCTTGGTAATCCACATTTAAAACTTCCACCTGTTATTCACATCGCTGGAACAAATGGCAAAGGATCTGCCTCCGCAATTTGTCGTGCTCTTTTGGAAAGTGAAGGATACTGCGTTCATGTTTATAGCTCACCTCATCTTGTCAACTGGAATGAACGCTGCCGGTTAGGTCAAAAAGGAGGTGGTCAACTTGTTACAGAAAACCAATTGGCAGAGACAATCCGTGAAATTATAAAAGTAAATCGTCAAGAGCCGATTACTATTTTTGAAATTTTTACAGCCGCTGCCTTTATGCTGTTTAGTATACATCCAGCTGATGTTGTTATTTTAGAAGTTGGATTGGGAGGACGTTTTGATGCTACCAATGTCGTTAACAAAACAGCTGTATCGCTTATTATGCCCATTGATTATGATCATGAGAATTTTCTTGGAAACACAATTGCTCAAATCGCTTTTCAAAAAGGGGGGATTATAAAACCAAACGTTCCAGTGGTCATCGGAAAGCAGAATTATGAAGAAACTCTTGCTACTTTAATACCCCTTGCCGATAAAAATAAAGCATCTTATGCTCTCTTTGATCAAGATTATCAAAGCTATAAAGAACATGGACGTATGGTTTTTCAAAACCATCAAGGTCTCATGGACCTTCCTCTTCCTAACCTTATTGGAGACCACCAAATTGCTAATGCTGGTGCATCTCTTGAAGCAGTTTATCAAGCGGGTTTTCAACTTTCAGAACAAACCATAAATGACGCTTTGAAGAATATTTATTGGCCCGCACGAATGCAGCGTCTTACCCAAGGGCTTTTGGTTGATCAACTATCTCCTGATATTGATTTATGGTTAGATGGTGGTCACAATCCTGCTGCAGGAAAAGTTATTGCGGCAGAACTTACACAATGGAGAAAAAAAACAGATCGTCCCATTATTATGATTGCTGGCATGCTTAATACCAAAGATGCTGTCGGTTATTTTCGTCCTTTAGCAAACCTTGTCGATAAAGTATATACGATACCGCTTATTAACAATGACGCCAGTCTCTCTCCAATAAACTTAGCTGAATCAGCCCAAAAAGCAGGAATCTTTGCTACTCCACAAGCACATCTACAAGATGCTTTGTATAAAATTAAAATGGAATATAAAGAGGCTATTGTCCTTATTAGTGGTTCTCTTTATCTTGCGGGTGATATTTTGCGTGACAATAAAACACCACCGTGCTAGATAATTAGCTATTTTTAAAGCTTTGAAAGATAGACCTTTTAATCATGCAACTTGATTGTGCACTTTATCAACATCCTAAACTCATTACTGTTTTTGGCGGATCCGGTTTTGTAGGACGACATGTCGTTGAAACTTTGACTAAGCGGGGATATCGCGTTCGCATCGCTGTTCGTTGTCCACAAAAAGCTTATTACATGCTACAAATAGGAGAAGTAGGACAAACCCAAATGCTTAAAACAGATATCAAGCATCGTGCCTCTGTTGCACGCGCATTGCTTGGAGCTGATGCAGCAGTGTTTTTACCCGGTAGCTTAAAACAAGCAAATCAATCGAATTTTAAAAGCACACAAATTGATGGTGCTTACAATGTTGCTGAATTAACAGTAGAAGCTGGTATTCCTCTCATCTATATGTCGACTCTTGTGGCTAGCGAAAACACTGCATGTCTTTATGCACGTGTTAAGTTTATGGGTGAACAAATCATTCATAACAAGAATCCTCAGGCAATTATTATACGTCCATCCATTATCTTTGGACCAGAAGATTGTTTCTTTAATACCTTAGCAGATTTGTCACGTTTTTTACCAATTATGCCTCTTTTTGGAGGTGGGAAAAGCAAATTGCAACCCGTATATGTTGGTGACGTTGCTGAGTTTATAGCACGTGCTTTAGATGGACAGGTAGCTTGGGGAAAAAAATATGATCTTGGTGGTCCCCAGATTATCACCCTCCAAAATGCTCTTGAAAATATACTTAAAATCATTCATCGTAAAAAAACAATCCTATCTATGCCTCTTTCTGTCGGTCTATTGATTGGAGGAGTTTTAGGAACGATTGGTAAGTTGCCTCTTGTGCCAACGCTCGTAACAGCCAATCAAATACGCTTTTTGCAAATGGATAACATTGTTTCTAAAGAAGCTATAGAGAATGGATATACTCTAGAAGGAGTAGGAATTACTCCTAGAGCAATGACTGCATTCTTGCCAAGTTATCTCTGGCGATTTCGTCCACATGGTCAATTTTCCCAAAACCTACTCGTCTAGAATAAATTCTTCTAAAACTGAGTTAATTATTTGATTTATAATTCATAGTGCGTTGTTAGCGGTTTTAAAATCAGAGTGTTCAATAGAGTGATGTTTTTGCATTTTTAATGCTCCATTTAGTATCACAAAACATGTTTCCTCGCACATCTATAGTATTTTGATAAAAACTGTTGGAAACAGGAGAAAAGCACTTCTTATAAACTGTCTTTATCCAAGAGCAGGTGCAACATTGGAATCCTAAAGAACCGATCCTGAACTGCCTATCCATAAACATGATAATCTATGGCTTTGCATTTATATTATTTTGCCAAAAAGCTTAATAATGAGATTAAAGTAATTCTTCCTTTTTCAAAAACCGCATAAGTGAGTAGAATACGAGTATACTACTTTCGATATTATCCCATAAAAATCGATATAAAAACTGTAAAGCAATGCACCATTTTTATTATTTAAAAGGTATTCCCTCTGGAAACTTTTAAAAGCTTTAAAGTTACGTGAAAAGGATAGAATTTTGTTTATATAATAAAACTTATCATGAAGATCTCCTACTCTGTCAGTAACATCACTACTCAGATCCATAAATGCATATTTGTTGCACAAATTTATGGAGATTTTAAAAGAGCTTTTTCACATAAAGAAGTCCTCTTCTTGTCTTGCATTTTTTTTTAATTTCTCCTACCGTCTTGGAAAAAATTATTTTAAAGGAATGAAGAATGGCAGCTCAAGATTTTGTTGTCAAAGATATTGCACTTGCCGCTTATGGTCGTAAAGAACTTGATATTGCTGAAACTGAAATGCCTGGTTTGATGGCTTGTCGTAAGGAGTTTTCTTCCAGCCAACCTTTGCGCGGAGCGCGTATTTCTGGCTCATTGCATATGACAATTCAAACAGCTGTTTTAATTGAAACATTAAAAGCAATTGGCGCCGATATACGGTGGAGCTCTAGCAATATTTTTTCTACGCAAGACCATGCAGCAGCAGCTATCGCCGCAACTGGCATTCCTGTATTTGCCGTTAAGGGTGAAACATTGGAAGAATATTGGACTTATATAGATGCAATCTTCCAATGGCCAGATGGTAATCCTTCCAATCTTATTTTAGATGATGGAGCTGACGCCACAAACTATATTTTAATGGGAAGTCGTGCAGAACAAAATAAAGATATTTTATCGCATCCCAAAACAGAAGAAGAAGAAATTTTTTTCAAACAAATACAAAAGCGTATGGATGCAACGCCAGGTTTTTTTACACAACAGCGCGCAGCAATTAAAGGTGTAAGCGAAGAAACCACAACAGGTGTAAACCGTCTTTATCAGTTACAAAAAGAAGGACTTCTACCTTTTCCTGCTATTAATGTTAATGATAGCGTCACTAAATCAAAGTTTGATAATAAATATGGATGTAAAGAATCATTGGTCGATGGTATTCGACGTGGAACAGATGTGATGATCGCTGGTAAAACTGCCATTGTCTGTGGTTATGGTGATGTAGGAAAAGGTTCAGCAGCATCTCTTTCTGGTGCTGGGGCTCGTGTTAAAGTAACAGAAATTGATCCTATCTGCGCTCTTCAAGCCGCTATGGATGGCTATGAAGTTGTTAATTTGGATGATGCTGCTTCCAGTGCTGATATTATCATCACGACAACAGGCAATAAAGATGTTGTTCGTTTAGATCATATGCGACAAGTAAAGGATATGTGTATTCTTGGAAATATTGGTCATTTTGATAACGAAATCCAAGTCGCTGCCCTTAGAAATTTGCCATGGACGAATATTAAACCACAAGTTGATATGATCACCTTTCCCGATGGAAAACGCATCATTTTGCTCTCTGAAGGACGATTGTTAAACCTCGGCAATGCGACGGGGCATCCCTCTTTTGTCATGTCAGCTTCGTTTACCAATCAAGTTTTAGCGCAAATTGAACTTTTTACCCGTACAGAACACTATACAAATGAAGTCACTGTTTTGCCTAAACATCTTGATGAAAAGGTTGCACGTCTACATCTGGATCGGTTAGGAATAAAATTAAGTGTTTTATCAGAAGAACAAGCCGCTTATATTGGAGTCTCACCACAAGGACCTTATAAACCAAACCATTACCGTTACTAATACGTTTCCTTGGGTTAAAAAAGGGAAAGATGTCGTGCTCAGCTTTGGTGACTATAACCCCAAAGAAAAAACTCAAAAAGAGATCCGAATCTATACGTATATACTTTGCCTTTTTTTCTTTTTTTCTCCAACATGCGCTTTTTCTCAGTCATTGGAAGGTTATTTACCATTTTTCTTCACTTTGCCGAATGGTCCATGGCTGCTTTTAGCGCTGTGTGGAGGAATTTCTTGTGCTTCACTTCTCTCATGTATAGCTGTTACCGTGCGTGCAAAAAAAACTGCACAGAAGCCTTTGAAGATAATTCAGGCAAATTTTTCTGAAAAACTTAAATATTATGAATGGCTTCTGGAAGAAACCGAGCAATTCCTTCTTATTTGGGAAAATCCAACAACCTTACCCCATGTTGTTGGTGCTCTTTCCACATTGCAAAAAATAGGAATCGATCAGAAAGATTTTCAGCGTTTTGAGCTCTGGGTTGAAGAAAATTCTCTGCGAGAACTTGATTATGCATTGACTCAACTCCGTTGTAAATGTCACCCTTTTGATCTTTCTATCACCACCACAAACAATGTACTGCTACAAGTTACAGGAGTCATCGCAGGAACAGTCGCCATTGCTCGTTTTCAAGATATCTCAAAACAACAGAGTGAAAATGCTCGTTTACAGAAAGATATCGCCCGCCTTCTTACTGAACTGAGAATGCAGCGTAATCTTCTTGATCTTATTCAAGAGCCCGTATGGATAAAAGATTGTGAAGGAAAAGTTTGTTTTATCAATCGCGCCTTTAGAGAAATGACAGACTTTCGTGAAGACAGTGATGACGTGGGGGATCTTTTCAATGAAAATACACAACGCAAAACAGATGAAACAGAAACAATTTTTCAAGAACATGTTCATACGGTTATTGGTGGAGAACGGCACCGTTTTCATCTCACACGTATTACAACAGCTGAAGGGATGGCAGCTTTTGCACGTGATGACAGCGCCTATGAAAATCTTGCTCATGAATTAAGATATGTTCTTCAAAGTCATTGTGAAACACTTGACCAAATTTCAACAGCTGTAGCCATTTTTGATACAAACCAAAAATTAAAATTCTGTAATCACGCTTTCAAAATTTTATGGCCGTTGGAGAGTTCTTTTTTAGAAAGTGAACCAAGCCATACATTGTTTCTTGAACGTTTACGTGAAAAGGGGCTCATTGCTGAACACCCTGATTGGCGCGCATGGAAAGAAGAACTTTTAAAAGCCTATTGGCAAACAGAATCGAACCAACAAATTTGGAATCTTCCAGATGGGCGTACGGTGCGTGTTGTCTCGAACCCTCATCCACAAGGAGGTGTCACTTGGCTTTACGAAAACCTTACCGAAAAAATTGATCTTGAGCGCCGTTATAATACACTTATTAAAATACAAGGTGAAACACTTGATAAACTTTCTGAAGGTGTGGTCGTTTTTGGTACTGATGGACGCCTTCGCTTATCGAATCCTGCCTTGTCGAAATTGTGGTCTCTTCCTTATAATTTACTGGTAGAAGGAACCCATATTACACAGTTACAAAGCCATTGTTCAGCCTTAACCTTGGGGCAAGAATGGGATCAATTTACCAAGTTCATTACCGGTTTTGCTGAAAAACGTGAAACATTTTCAGGTCGTATAGATCTTAAAAATGATATGATTATTGACTATACTCTGGTCCCTCTTCCTAATGGACAAACGATGCTTACTTTTGTGAATGTTACGGACACTGTCCATGTTGCGCGTGCTCTTCAAGAAAAAAATGAAGCATTAGAAAGTGCTGATCGTTTGCGTAATGAATTTGTCCAACATGTTTCTTATGAATTACGCACACCTCTCACCAATATTATTGGATTTTCCGATATTTTACGTGATCAAATTTTCGGTTCTATCAATGAACGTCAACAAGAATATCTTGAACACATTCATTCAGAATCAGGAACTCTTTTAAATATTGTTAACGATATTCTTGATCTTGCTACCCTTGATGCAGGCATTATGGAGTTGGACATAAAATCGGTTAACATTGCCGATGCTATGATACAAGCAGTAGCACGTGTAGAAGATCGCCTTAATGGACGTCATATTACGCTTTTACAACAAATTTCTCCTTCCTTAAATTCTATTTCTGCTGATGAAAAGCGCTTGCATCAAATTTTTGTGAATGTCCTGAGTAATGCTATTAATTTTGCAACGGAGGCGAGTACTATTGAATTTTGCGTTGATGAACAAGATGATAACATTGTCTTTAGCGTTCACAATCAGGGCTCTGACATCCCAGAAGATGTCCTTGATCGTATTTTTAAACGTTTTTCTTCCCATTCACACCATGGTGGGCGTGCGGGAGCGGGTCTTGGCCTTTCCCTTGTAAAAAGTTTCGTTGAACTACACGGTGGACATGTTGAAATTCTTACCGGTTCTGGAAAAGGAACAACAGTTAAATGTTTTTTCCCACTCTCCAAAGGAGATACGATTTTTTAATTTTAACCTTTATGATAACAAAAATTTTTCATCCATTTCATGGAACTTTTAATGAATTTTAGTTTTTTTCTTGAAAATGAAGAGGCAACAAAGCTTTTTTCACAAAATTTAGCTCTTTCTTTAAAGCCAGGAGATCTTGTAACGCTGCAAGGAGATCTTGGAACTGGAAAGTCAACCATTGCACGTACAATCATTCAAACACTTGCGAACGATAACACTATGGATGTTCCAAGCCCTACTTTTACTCTTGTGCAAAGCTATCAACTTCCAAAGTTTGAAATTATTCATGCTGATCTTTATCGCCTTTCTATGGCAGAAGAAATTGATGAATTAGGGCTTCATGAAGCTCGTGAGAAAAATATTTTACTTGTTGAATGGCCAGAAAGAAATACAGCTCTTTTAGAGCTTGCCACTTTTGCACTCACCTTACATTATAAAGAACATGGGCGTCATGTAACAGTTAAATCAGCGCAACATTCCATTGAATGTTTGCAACAGTCTTTCGCAATTCGTACATTTTAAAAAAAACATGGACATCATCATTTTTAATTTGATAATACCTCAGTACTACCTATGAAATTTGAGATGATGGACAACATAAATAAGGCTTCAATGGAGGCACCAACCATGGAAGATGAAGTGAAATGCTGACTCTTTCATATAACAATGACATAAATTGCAAAGAACAGTCGTTAATTTATAGGAATTCATCAATTTATTTTAGAGAATCTGATACCTACAATTTTGATTTTAGAGAATAGTATAAGAGAATTTTAAATTGAAGTGGTAACCCTTTAGAAGAGCATTATATAACCTGTAGTGAATTGCTTGTTTCTTTCTGCTTAAAAATTGTGAGCTTCAAAAAAGTAATTTGCAAAGTTTTTGCTTAAAATCTCCTTTTATGTGTTGAAAGCACTATCTATCTCAATAGTCTTATCTAAGAAGAAAATATCATTCACTTAAATATTCGTTGGCACGCATATAAACAAGGAATTGCCTACATTGTTCATACAGGACAATTTTTTGATAAAAAATGATCTATTGAATTACGTATAACAGTGTGGATTCTTAAAATCATTTGAATTTTTGATTTAATTGAATTGCTATTACAATGTATTACAGAAAAGGAATGTAAAAAAATCAAAAGGAGAGACTAAAATTTCTCTCCTTTATCGTTACTGTGTATGGCATTAACTAAGGCCATTTTTTATCCACTCAGAAAGACGTCCTTTAGAGGTAGCGCCAACCATATTCGATGAAATATTTCCATTTTTAAACATTAGTAATGTAGGGATAGAACGTACTCCGTATTGGGTAGCCAGTTCCGGATTTTCATCAATATTTACCTTAGCAATTTTAACTTGATTTTGCATTTCTATTGAAATTTCATCCAAAATTGGAGCAATCACTTTGCAAGGGCCACACCATTCTGCCCAAAAATCAACCACAACAGGGGTGGAAGAGGTTAGAACTTCACTTTCGAAATTATCCTTATCAACTTTTATACACGTCATTGATTTATCCTTTATATTCACTTTTTATAGATTGGTATAATAACAATTCATATCAAGTTATTGCAAAGATAAATTATTAAAGGACTTTTTTACATCAGAGATTGTGCGTTGTGTTTGTTTGAGCGATTTTATGAAAGTAAATAAAGTGTAAAAATGCTTTGCAAGGAAAAGACTAACTTATAAGGCAACTTCACTAAGAAATGCCTCAAGTTTTTCTGGAGAAAGTTTGAAAATTTTGGCTTCTTTACTATAGATAAGCAGAGCTTGTATATCTTTATCGGGATGAATAGCTTGCAATAATTTTCGATAAAGAGCCATTTGCAACCAATGATGGGAAGCAATAGCGGCTTCATTTTCTGGTGGGGTTCCCGTTTTAAAATCGGCAAAGATAATGCTGTTTTGCGTGATGTAGAGACGGTCAATTTGACCAGAGATTACTTGTTCTTTTCCACGAATTTTTACAATGCCCATTAAGGAAACCTCAGCACGTGAATGCTCAGAAAAAAGGGGGTTGAGATAAACATGATCTAATATTTTCCAAATATGGCAAAGAGCATCTTCTCTTTGGCTCTCATGCCAATGAGAGGCTTTGATATTGAGATAGTTTTGAGCATAATCTCGACGTTTTTGTGGGGGACAATCGGGTAAATATTGTAACAATCGGTGAATGAGATTACCGTATTCAATGGAAAAAGCTCTGTTTGTGTTCGTTTCTCCTAAAACAGGTGAAATAGTAAATTGTTTTGGACTTGAGGAAGGTTCTGTATCAGCTTCAATAGAAAGGCTCGCTACTGAGGGTTTTAACGGTTTTGGGAGAATTGGTTCTGCTGGTACTTTATGAGAGAAAAAAGCAGGCAAAGGCGGTAAAGTTTGGCATTCAGAACAGGCGATTTCGGGGATTATAGAAGTAGAAGAAGGCGGTGTAATGCAATAACGCCAAGCTGCAATATCTTCCGCAGGGCCTTTTATAGAAACCGCATGAGGTTCAAGAGCTTTTTTTACCAATTGTAACCATGTATGAGATGGCGTTTTCTGACTTTTATATCCACAAATAAACAAGCGATCTTCAGCGCGTGTCATTCCTACATAAAGAAGGCGCCTATATTCTTCTTCTGCACGCTCTTTTAAACGCAAAATTGCTTGTTTAGAGGGCATTGTATCGAATTCTGCATTAGGGCACCAGATAAAAGCTTGTTGATCACTCAAATGTGCATTGTTCAAGGGAACTTCAAGCAAGTGAGGTGAATGCTGAGGATGCCAGATTGCACTACCAGGATCAACCAGAAATACAACGGAAGCTTCCAGTCCTTTTGCAGCATGAACAGTCATGATGCGAATTTCTTCATGATTTTGGTCAAACTCACGTTTAATTTCTGGTTCACTGACACTTAATGTTTCCAAAAAAGCTTGTAATCCTGGTAACCCCGTTTTTTGAATCGCGAGTGTGTAGTCCATAAAAGCATCAAGCACATCATTGGCTTCCGAGCCTAAGCGCGCTAAAATTTTTTGTCTTCCCTTATCATTATTCAGAATATGGCTATAGAATTCGAAGACTGGTATTTTATCCACTAAAGTACGATAATGGTTCAGCTTTTCAAAAGCATCTTTAAAAGATACCCGCGATGATGTATGCGTACACAAACTTTGCCAAAGAGAGCCAGTGCGTTGTGCGGCAAGCAGATAGAGTTCCTCTTCACTAAGAGCAAAAAGGGGACTTTTTAAAACACAAGCAAGAGAAAGATCATCTTGTGGCTGCAAAACAAAACGCGCAAGTGCCATTAAATCACGGATACTAATATGTTTAGTAAGTTGTAAACGGTCTGCACCAGCGACAGGTATATTGCGTTGTTTAAGGGCACGAGAAAGCGCTAGGGCAAATTGATCACGCTTACGAACCAAAACCATAATATCACTAGCACGCAATAACCGCCCTTTTGCTGGAAGCATTTCTCCTTTTTGTAACCAGCCTGCAATAGTTTCAGCAACTTTTTCTGCCAAACGTACTGCTGGTGTATCTAAATGATCAACAGTTACATGCCAATCATCAGGAAATTCGTCTTTTTCTTTAGAAATAGCATCCCATAAAATAACTTCACCTGGACTGTGAGTACGGATAGCTTCGTGTATGGTTTTTGTATTTTCTGCCGAAAGCCCTTTATAATTTTCTGGTGTTTCAAAAACAAGATCAACGCTTTTAAGAACATCTGCTGTAGAGCGAAAAGAGTAATGCAGTTGTATTTTTTCGAATTTCTGCTTTGCTTGTTGTGCTTTTTTTTGAATAATTTTCCCATTTGCAGCAAAATTTTCTGGTGCAGCGCCCTGAAAGGAATAAATAGACTGTTTTTCATCTCCAACAGCAAAAAGAGTACGTATATTGTCACGTTGACTATGACCTGTAAAAAATTCTTGCGCTAAAAATTGAATAATTTTCCATTGATCAGGGTTCGTATCTTGTGCTTCATCAAGCAAAATATGATCAAGACCCTTATCAAGTTTATAGTGCACCCATTGGCTTGCACCTTCACGTTGCAATAAATGGAGTGTGCGCTCAATGAGATCATCAAAGTTTAAAAAACCATTGGTTTTTTTTAAATTTGCATAAATTTTGAGATAAAGGGCACAAAGCTGAAAAGCCGCCATATTGAGGGTCGCAACTTTTGCGCATTGATATTTCTCTAAAAGAATAGAAAGCTCGCTTTGTTTATCTTCAAGCATTTGTTGAATAAAAGGCCAAATTTCGTCTGATTTTTTACGAGATAAATTTGAGAAATTCCGTGGCTCACCTTTTGTTGTAAAATAAATATCAGAAATACTATTGAGAATATTTGTCTCATCATGTACCTCTTCTAATTGGGAAAGTTTTACCACCATATCCTTGAAGCTTTGACTGCCATTGATTTCACAATGATTAAGAGCATAAACAGGAAGGCGCGCAATCTGTTGCATTTGTTCCAATAGGTATTGGGTTGTTTCATCAGGTGCTAAATCAAACAGCGACCGCAATTTTTCTTCTCCATTTTCAGACAGAAGAGAAGACAAAAAATCAGACAGTTTATGTTGCTTTTCAGCTGCTTCATACAGCAATTGGTTAAAAGTATGTTCACTGATAACCTTAAGCAGCTGTTTTAGAGCGGGTTGTACATCATGATGCTTCAAAAGTTGGCAGCGAGCTTCTTGTAGTAATTTCTTGCGGTTGACATCATCTATGAGTTCGAAATGTCCAGCAATATTGGCTTCTAGCATAAATTGATGCAAGAGAGATTCGCAAAATGCGTGAATAGTCTGTATTTTCAAACCACCAGGTGTTTCTAAAGCACGAGCAAAGAGTTGGCGCGCATAGGTTATTTTTGTTGCACTGATAGGTTTGTTTTCAAACTTCGATAAGATTTCTTTAAGCTGCGCATCATCGAGTTCATTCCAGCTGGAGAGTGTGCGAAAAATTCGTGATTGCATAACAGCAGCGGCGGCTCTCGTGTAAGTAAGGCATAAAATACGTGCTGGAGGCGTACCGTTTAAAAGCAAACGGATAACACGTTCGGTTAGAACATGGGTTTTTCCAGATCCTGCATTTGCAGAAACCCACACGTTTTTTTGGGGATGTGTTGCTGTTGCTTGTGCATCAAGAGCGGCTTCAGGAATAGAAAAAAACGTCATGATTACTCTTCTTTATGAAAACCACTTGACCATTCCCATAAGCGTGCCAGATGATCATAGTCACTTTCATATTGTTTTAACATAGGGACTGCGTGTGAAAGATAGCCTTGTTGTGGATTTTGATAATAAGTTATGAGTGCGATAAGATTTTCCCATGCATTGTTAGCAAGATCAACAGCACTTAGATGAGTTTTTCCGTCTTTTTTCTTTAAAAGAATTGATTGGGATTTAATTTCACCTTTTTTGTTAAGAGGAATGTAAAATAAATTTGAGGGGGTAAAATCTTGAAAATCTGGGAATCCCCCTTGTATGAGTAAAGCTGTTTCTAAAGCCAATTGCGGAAATAATAATTCACGAACTTGTTTTGATGAAGGAGGGGTTCCGGTTTTGAAATCTAGAATTTCAACCGTTTTATCTGGCAAAACATCAAGACGATCAGCACGTCCTGAAAGGGTTACCCCTGTTGTTCCTATAGGGATTTTTTGTGATACCACTTCCGAATATCGCTCTCGCAGTCCTAAACTTTGTTCCCATTGAATAAAGCGTGGAGCAAGATTTTCAAAACTATCCCACCAAATCACTTCAATATCCGGTGGAAAATTGAATTTATCAAACTCTTTACGTCCAATAGCAAGCAACACATCTAATGCATTTGCAGCATTTAGATTTTTTATTTGTCTGCAAAAATCTGCAAGAATAGCGTGATAAAGTGTTCCACGTTCAGGAGCGCTAGAATTATGAATAAGGGCTTTAAGTGGTTTGAGCCTTAAGATTTTTTTAGCATAAATGGCATAAGGGTCATACCGTAATATTTCTATTTCAGTAACTGAAAAATGACGTGGACGCATATCAAGAGGTGGTACAGGGCAGGGACGCTTCACCTCAGAAATCATGTTTGTATGATCAAGCATCTTTGCCCAATGAAGGAGTATTTCACCTCGTGCACGGATTTGTTTCCAAACTTGTTGTCCTACGACGGTTTCTAAGCGTTGTAGCCAACGTGAAGGAATGGAAGGCGTATGATTAACGCGCAATGCGCGACTCATCACCACTTTATCCATTCCCATCGCCCATTGAAAATCATGCGCGGAAAGACCAATATGCTGCTCTGGTGGCTCCAGAGTTAACATCATTTTCATCGGTCGCGATAAAAAAGCATCATTTCGGGTTGATATCGGCCATGACCCTTCATTAAGACCGCCGATGACCACTGTATCAACCGTTTGCAAACGCGATTCCAAAGTACCCCAGATGAATAAACGTGGATGTCCTCCAGGAGAAGGTGTAACGGAACGCATTGCGATCAATGCAGAAAACATAGCAGGCCATTCGCAAAGATGAAATGTTAATCCTGATTGATCACTGACCAATTCACGTAAGAACTTTGATAAGGCTTGTCCTGCTTCGTGTTGATAAAGATGTGCAAGAGAGTTATCCTCATCGCGACCAAAATTTTCAAAAACTTCAACAGTTGCTATCACAGCTTCGTTGATGGTGCACTCTTTCTCTTGTTTCATAAGAGATGTTAAAGGTTCAACAGCTGTCCTCAAAAGATGACAAAGGAAACGTGCTTCTTCACATTTCTGCTGATCAAGAGCGTTGATTTCAGAACTATTATGAAAAGATGTTTCAACCCATTTTTCAAGAAATTGATCACATTCGCAAAGATTGATGCGCCCTGTATTCCCTCGAAGAACAAAAAGTTCAAAATTTTCTGCCATTTCCCGTAAACGATGACGGTTTTGTTGGAGTGTTGTAAGGGGATGTTTAAGAAGAGAAAGAAAAGCAATGGGATCATCAGGTTGTAATACATTTTCTAAGATAAGCCGCAAAAGCGTTACAGGCAATGTTTGGGCAAGTGGTATTCCCCCTGAATCATTTGCTTCAATTCCAAATCGTTGTAATTCCGCAGTAACACGGCGTGCTAAATTACGGTCATTTGTAATAAGAGCTGCGGTTTTTTGGGGTTCTTCAATAGCTTTGCGTAAAGCAACAGCAATAGCGAGAGCTTCTTCACGTTCATTGATAGCTTCAATAAATGACCAGTCTGCACAAAGAGCCTCATAATCATCACGGACAATTTGTATCCATTTATCTGTCGTAGAAGCAGGTCGCAATGCTTCCGATAAAAGAGCCATTCGTCTTTTCTTTGTGCTACTTTGTTGGCCAATTTCGCAAACATGGCGACGTTGACACCCCATGAGAGAAAGAAGTTTTTTTAAATGATATTGAGGATGGCTAAAAATATTTTCTGCAGGATCAAAAAAATCGCAAGCTGTTTTTTCTTTATTGCTTGTGCTTAATGCATTCCATTGTTCTTCATCCATATAAAAATCAAGGCCAGGAAGAACAACAGCCCCTTTGGGCAGAGAAGCTATAACCTTTAAAAGATGAGAAACTGCGGGCATAGAACCTGACACACCAGCTGCAATGATCGGTTTATCAGGCTTCGTACGTCGTAAATTCTCTGCATGCATTGTGAGTGCTTGATTACGCCATTCAGCGGGATTACTTCGTTGTCTTTCTGTCAAGATTTGTGGCCAATTTTGCGTAACAATAGTCAGAAAATCGAGCGTTATCTGCCACCATTCAGCGACCATGTCAGGGGCAATATCTTTAAGTTTCGACCAATCTGCTCCTTCTGTTTCAATTTCGTCCATCAAGTGTGCTAAATCTTGAGCAAGCCAAATTGCATCAGCACTATGAGCTGGAATAAGCACATCTTCTGTACCAAACATGGCACGCAGATGCGCAGGTAAATTTTCACGCCATGGACGAATAAGGCGCGCTAAAAGCAGTAGGCGTTCACTTTCTCCAATAGGCGGATTTAAAGCGCTAGTATGATTTTCAACAAAAAGGAAACTGTCTTCATCGACATCTCCTAGAGCACGAATAGTTGGTAAAAAGGTTGAGTGTGTATTACTTCTTTCAACAAAAGCTAAACGCAAAGCGCGCGCAGCACGACGTGTCGGAACATAAATAAGGCTATCAGCAAGAGCAGTTTGAATGTCTCCATTGGGAGCAAAATTATCAATAAGGGTACCAGAGAGCAGTGCATCAACAAAGTGAGGCAAAAAAGCCGTTCCAGAAGATATAGAAAAGACACGTGGCTTATAAGTCATATGATCTCATATTGGGAATAACAAATTTCATCTTATTGATTATTTGCTTTATTTTGACTGTATACAATTTTCATACAAGAAAAAACTGAAAAGCTCTATTTATACAGGAGATTTTTAACTGACATTCAAAATACTTAAATATATGACCTTGTCTTAAGCTATTGTGAAAAAATATATCAAAATTTTAAAAGACGTTACAATTACAAATATATTATAACTTATTGAATATTATAAATAAATTTACTTCTCTCTTTATATAATACAACCTGAAAGTGTTCTTTACATACTCCTTTTGTTTTCAGAAAAAATAACAATATTCAGATCCCTAACTCGATATGAAAAATCATTATCAACCAAATTGTTACATAAAAAATTCTTCTTTACATTAAGAGCTTACCTGATAATCTTTAAAAGTAGAAAATTTTATCTTAGGAGCTCTTTCTGCTTCATAATTTAATGAAAAATGGTTCTCCGCTAAAAAAACTGGATCACCTTCTAAATCATACGCAAGAGCAGAGCGATGATTGTTGAGAAACTTTTGCAACTCATCTTTGCTCTGCGCTGAAATCCAACGGCATAAATTAAAGCGTGCAGACTCAAAATTCACTGGCAAAGAATATTCTATTTTTAATCGCTCTTTTAAAACATCAATTTGCAAAGCACCAATAACACCAATGAGAGAAGGCGACCCATCATCAGGAATAAACAATTGCACAACCCCTTCTTCAGCCATTTGTTGCAAAGCTTCTCTGAGCTTTTTTGCTTTCATTGGATCACCCAAACAAACACGACGCAAAATCTCTGGTGCAAAATTGGGTACTCCCTTAAAAAGAATATCTTCTCCTTCAGTCAAAGTATCACCAATACGCAATGTTCCATGATTAGGAATCCCTACGATATCACCGGCATAGGCTTGATCAGCAATTTGGCGCGAACGCGCAAAGAAAAATTGTGGAGCAGAAAGTGTCATCGGTTTTCCTGTTCTGACCAATTTTGTCTTCATACCACGTTCAAGTGTTCCCGAACATACCCGAAAAAATGCAATACGATCACGATGATTAGGGTCCATATTCGCTTGAATTTTAAAAACAAATCCCGTCATTTTAGGTTCAGTTGCTATGATATTGCGCTGATCTGCACTTTGATCACGAGGACTTTGACCAAAATCAATAAGCGCATTGATCAAATCACGAACACCAAAATTTCGTAAAGCTGAACCAAAATAAACCGGAGTCATATGACCTTCACGGAAAGCTTGAAGATCAAAATTCTTGCAAACACTTTGAGCGAGTTCTACTCCTTCAAGAAAAGTGGAACGTTGATATTGGGGAAGTAAATGGACAACCTCACTGGGATTTGAAACGATCCGCTGGGTTATCTCATCATCTTTTTGGCGAAAACGGTTATGATGAAGATCAAAAGTCCCAACGAAATCTTTACCCGTCCCAATGGGCCATGTTATGGGGGCGGTATCAAGAGCAAGCTTTTCTTCAATTTCATCTAAAAGCTCTATAGGATCACGCGCCTCACGATCCATTTTATTGATAAAAGTAACAATAGGAATATCCCGCATCCGACACACTTCAAACAGTTTTAGTGTTCTAGGCTCAATCCCGCGGGCCCCATCCAATACCATGATAGCACTGTCAACCGCTGTAAGCGTGCGATAAGTATCGTCTGCAAAATCTTCATGGCCTGGGGTATCTAGGAGATTAAAAATATGATTTTCATATTCAAACGTCATCACAGAAGTCACAACAGAAATACCACGATCACGCTCAATATTCATCCAGTCAGAACGAGTTTGAATACGATCTTTTTTGGCTTTTACTTCTCCTGCAAGTTGAATAGCACCACCAAACAATAAAAGCTTTTCCGTCAATGTTGTTTTCCCAGCATCTGGGTGAGCAATAATTGCAAATGTACGGCGCCGCTTTACTTCCTGTACTCTTCGTTCCATTATTCCTCCATAGGTCGTGCAAGTGCTTCAGCAATCAGTGCACGCATTTCATTAATCCCATAAAGCGCTATAAATGATCCCCATCGTGGACCTCTCTCTTGTCCTAAAAGGACCTCATACAACATTTGAAAAAAAACATTGGAAACGCCAGGCCCACCTTCAGGGCTTTTTTTGCTATGATCTTGATAGCGTTCCGTTAACCGCGCAACATCAAGAAGTGTATTTTGTAGTGTGTTGCCATCAACAGTTTCAGGCAAATTGGCTAATTTTGCATCAATTTGTGCTAATGTTGCTCGTTCGCTGTCATCTGGTATACGAAATTTTTTGTTTGGTTTAACAAAAACATCAAAATATTTAATGGCAAATTTCACCAATTGATCAAGTTCTGGACAAGTTTGCGCATTTGCTCCCTTAGCGTAACGAGAAATAAAACCCCAAAGAACCCCTGCATTCTCTGCATTTGAAGCACTTACCAAATTTAAAAGCATCGCAAAAGGTACAGGTAAATCAACCTGCGGTGGACAACCATTATGAATATGCCATACAGGATTATTGAGCCGTTCTTGCCAACTTTGACGACCATAGGCAGAAAGATGCGCATAATATTCATCCACAGCTTTGGGAATAACATCAAAATAAAGCCGTTTTGCTGTCTTGGGCTTTGAAAACATATAAAGCCCTAAGCTCTCTGTTGGAGCATATGTAAGCCATTCATCAATGGTTAAGCCATTTCCCTTGGATTTGGAAATTTTTTGCCCTTTATCATCTAAAAAGAGTTCATAGTTAAATCCCTCTGGAGGCTTTCCACCCAGTACTTTACAAATTTTAGAAGAAAGATTTGTGGAATCGATAAGATCTTTTCCTGCCATTTCATAATCAATGCCAAGCGCTGCCCAACGCATAGCCCAATCGACCTTCCACTGACACTTAACTTTACCCCCTGTAACCTCTGTTTCTATGGTTTCTCCTGTTTCAGGTTCAATATAAGTAACTGTCCCTTTTTCAACATTACGCGCAATCATTGGTACTTGTAATACTTTTCCAGAAAAAGGAGAAATCGGTAAAAAAAGAGAATAGGTCGCCTGTCGCTCTTCACCTAATGTTGGTAAAATAATTGCCATCACCTTGTCATAACAAGCAAGAATTTTTAAAAGTGTTTCATCAAAACGACCAGAATTGTAATAATCCGTAGCACTTGCAAATTCATAATCAAAACCAAAACGATCAAGGAAAGCCCGTAACCGCGCATTATTTGCCGCTCCAAAAGAAGGATAATCATCTCCAAAAGGATCAGGTACACGGCTCAACGGTTGACCAAGATAATGTTCCATCTTCTCGCGATCTGGCACATTCTCAGGAACCTTGCGCAAACCATCCATATCATCAGAAAAACAAAGCAATTTTGTTTTTACTTTATTCTCTGTGAGAATATGAAATGCATGACGCACCATGGTTGTACGTGCAACTTCCCCAAAAGTTCCAATATGCGGTAAACCAGAAGGTCCATAACCGGTCTCAAATATTATACTGTCTGGGTAACCCGTCTTTTCATACCGTTTGATAATCTTACGTGCTTCTTCAAATGGCCAAGTTCTCGATTGAGCAGCCGCATCCTTTAATTCAGGCGTAAGGCTAAGGGCATCACACTGATTACGCATCATTATTTATCCTAAAAATTATAATCTTCCAAAATAGGGTGTATGGTTCTTGAATTTATTCGTCAATAATAGCAAGCAAAAAGATGTAAATTTCTTTATACTCTTAAGTCACAATACAAAAACCACCCTCACTGTAAACATATTTTGTTCTGATAAAAATCAAAAACATTGAACGTTATAAAGCAAAATTGTCTTGTTTTGATTATCAGAGCCTTCATTATTATTTTCGTGGATCTTGCTTATTACCGTCATTCGCAAAAAAACGAAAAATCTAACATTCAACGAAAGAACTGTAAAAACCAACAGGTAAAAATTCTTAAATTAAGCGTTTTATACAAAAACACTCCCCCACATGATACTTATCAAAGTAATTTTTATTTCTTTTCTTTATCACCTTGATGACGCCTTGCTAATGTACGCAAACGTAGAGCATTTAATTTAATAAAACCAGTCGCATCTCTTTGATCATAAACACCTTGATCATCCTCGAAAGTTACCAACTCACTGGAATAAAGTGATTTTTTACTTTGGCGCCCTTCAACAATCACATTCCCCTTATAGAGCTTTAACGTGACTTCACCTTCAACATGTTCTTGAGATAAATCAATAGCTGCTTGCAACATCTTACGTTCGGGAGAAAACCAAAAGCCATAATAAATGAGTTCTGCATAACGTGGCATCAATTCATCTTTTAAATGAGCTGCGCCACGATCTAACGTTAAAGATTCTATAGCTCTGTGAGCCGTTAAAAGAATGGTCCCCCCTGGTGTTTCATAAATACCCCGCGATTTCATACCTACAAAGCGATTTTCTACCAGATCCAACCGACCAATACCATTATCCCGCCCATAATGATTTAATTCTGCAAGTAAAGTTGCAGGAGATAAATTTTTTCCATTGATTGAAACAGCATCGCCTTTTTTAAAGCCAAGAGTGATTCTGGTTGCTTCATCTGGAGCATCTTCCACCGAAAGAGTACGCATATGGACATATTCAGGAGCAGGAAGTGCTGGATTTTCTAAAATCTTTCCTTCTGATGAAGAATGTAATAAATTTGCATCCACTGAAAAAGGAGCTTCGCCTTGCTTATCTTTTTCTACAGGAATTTGATGCATACGCGCAAATTCAAACAGATCTGTCCGACTCTTAAAATCCCAATCACGCCACGGAGCAATAATCTTTATATTAGGATTAAGTGCATAAGCAGAAAGTTCAAAGCGTACCTGATCATTGCCTTTGCCCGTTGCTCCATGAGCAATGGCATCTGCCCCTGTTTCCTTAGCAATTTCAATAAGACGTTTTGAAATAAGTGGACGTGCAATTGATGTTCCTAAAAGATAAGTCCCTTCATAAACGGTATTGGCTCGAAACATCGGAAAAACAAAATCACGCACAAATTCTTCACGCAAATCTTCAATGTAGATTTCTTTAACACCTAGCATTTCAGCTTTACGACGAGCAAGCTCTAATTCTTCCCCCTGCCCCAAATCTGCTGTAAAAGTCACAACTTCAACGCCTAGCGTACTTTGTAACCATTTGAGAATAATTGACGTATCCAATCCCCCCGAATAAGCCAAAACAACTTTTCTAATACTTTTCCACTTTTTCATTCTAAAGCTCTATACGAATTGTTCTTTTTTTCTAAAAAATTAAAACGACACAAGAAATATAAAAATAAATTCTCTTTAAACAACATTAAAAAGACTCAAAAAGCATAAATAAAGACGCCTCAAAGTATAAATAATGAACATTACTTAAAAATAAGAGGAGATTGACGTGTCATTTCTACCGGAGTGGTCTATTGTTGTACAATTTGCTTTAGCATCGTTGATTTTAGCACTTATTCCAGGACCTGATATGATGCTTTCTGTAGGACGAACCATTACACAAAGCAAAAAAGCTGGAATTATGTGCGCCTTGGGAAGTGCAACAGGATTTGCCATTCAGGTTACAGCTGTAGCACTTGGTTTATCAGCGCTTATTTTTGCTGCGCCACACGCTTTTGTTTTTCTGAAAATTGTTGGCGCCTTTTATCTTTTATGGTTTGCCTTTCAAGCATTAAGGAGAAACCCGACACTTTCCTTTGAACCAACATCTTCTAAACCTCAAAGCTCTAAACGTAACTATCTTGCTGGTATTGGAATTAATCTTCTCAATCCTAAAGTCATACTCTTTAACGCAACATTCTTACCACAATTTATCAATGCAAATGATCCTATGGCAACACAAAAGCTGCTCTTTTTAGGACTCTCTTATATTCCTATTTCTTTCCCCATTACAATTTCAGTCGTTTTTACAGCGCATAAACTTACCAAAATCCTTAAACAGAACCCTCTTTATCTTCGCTTTCTCGATTGGCTTATTGCAGGTACTTTTACCAGCTTTGCCCTCCATCTCCTTGTGGTTACAAAACATTGATTTATAAGTGTAATGTATCGCTTTTAATTTAAATAAAAACAAATATTATAAGATTTTTTCATTTCAAACCTGTTTATTTTGAATAAAACAATACCTTTCCTTTGTACATCACAAGAGAAGCTGGAGTTTTTGTATGGATAAAAACTATCTAAGAAAAGAATAAAAACACCTCTTATAAACCATCTCAAGTACTAAAAGCTGTTACAACATTGGGAGCTAAAAAATAGAATGGTGGTACCAATTTACACCTTTATTAAACATAAAGGTGTAGGAGTACATACATTTCACAGAAGCTTTTTGTTATACTCCTCACAAGCATTATCGTGATATGAAGAGTGCACTAAGAGATACTTAAAAAACATATCAATGGATAACTCAATGGTATTTATATGTTAGATTCTCTGTTTTGCTTGTGATGTGTGATCTTATTTAAGAAGAATAATAAACAAAAGCATGAGGCACTGCACAATCTCCACTTTTTAAAAGGTATTACCGTAGATGCTTTTAAAAGACACAAAACCTAATTAATGAGTATGATAATAAGGTAGAAATTAGTTACAATCCTTAAGACTTCATATTCCCTCTAAATTAGGTTTCCTTCTTATTTCAGAGATTATGCAAACAGACTATAGACAATCTCTTACCCCATTTAGCATATAAACGCTGAAACTGTTCGTCTAGCAATTATCCAATCTTAATCTCTGTCTCACATATGCTATCGCACGAGGTTTGGATATTAATTTACAAACAAAAAAGCACAGACTTTATATCGCTTCGCTATATAGCTAAAAATTGTATTAACTAATGACCAACAGCATTTTCAAGTCGCAAACGTTCAGATTTCCGTAAGCGCTCTGAAGCCGATTTAAGCTGTCCACATGCAGCTAAAATATCGCGTCCACGCGGTATCCGAATAGGAGAAGCATAACCCGCTTGATTAACGACATCAGCAAAACGCTCGATTTGATCCCAATCAGAACACTGATAGTTACTCCCTGGCCACGGATTAAAAGGAATTAAATTGATCTTAGCAGGAATCCCTTTCAATAGCTGAATCAATCGCTTTGCATCATCTAAACTATCATTGATATCTTTTAGCATAACATATTCAAATGTGATTCGCTTTGCATTAGAAAGACCAGGATAATTACGGCAAGCATCCATTAGTAAAGAAAGCGGATATTTTTTATTAATGGGAACAAGCATATCCCTTAATGTATCGTGTACTGCGTGGAGTGAAATCGCCAACATAACACCAATTTCTTCTCCGGTTCGGATAATTCCAGGAACAACCCCACTAGTTGAAAGCGTAATTCGACGTTTTGATAAAGAAAGTCCATCGCCATCAGAAGCAATCAATAAAGCTTTTTTAACAGCTTCAAAATTATAAAGAGGTTCTCCCATTCCCATCATAACAATATTGGTAATTTTGCGCCCTTCAATGGGAACAATTGCCCCATCAGGAGTATTCTTATCAGGAAAATCACCCAAACAATCACGTGCAACCAATAACTGTGCCAAAATTTCTTCTGCAGTCAGATTGCGAACAAGCATCTGTGTTCCTGTATGGCAAAAGGAGCAGGTTAACGTACACCCTACTTGCGATGAAAGACATAAAGTACCACGCCCTTCTTCAGGAATATAAACCGTTTCAATTTCAACAGGCCTTCCAGCTCCACGTGCAGGAAAACGTAAGAGCCATTTACGCGTACCATCTTTTGATATTTGTTCTCCAACAATTTCTGGGCGCGCAATGGAGAAATGACACTTAAGTGTTTCTTGCATTGCTTTAGAAATATTCAGCATCTCATCAAAATTTGAAACACCACGTACATAAAGCCAATGCCAAAGCTGACGCACACGCATACGCGTTTGATGCTCTGGGACACCAACTGTCTTTAAAGCTTGCATCATTTCGTCTTGCGACAAACCAATTAAAGAGAGCTTAGAACTCTCCTTCACGACCACATTATCTGTTTTTCGTGCAAAACATGAACCAACTGGTCTAAGGTCATAGGAAATGGCCATTGCTTTCTAATTCACATCACTATTTTAGAAGTTATCGAAACCTTAATGGCACTTTTGAGTTGCATTTAATGCAGCAGTGACCCCTTTTAAGGAATAAGTATAAGTGGTATGCGTTCCTCGTTTTGATATCGCTTTCACTGTCATATTGCTTCCAGCACGCATAGCAGAAACAAGCTGCTTTTCTAGCTCTGATGACGCCAACCAAGCTGAGGAATCTTTAGTGAAAAAATCAAAATCCTTACCTCCAATGGTCACTGTCACTCTAGACCCTTCTTGAAGGGAATAACCAGCCATGAACTGCGGTTCAAACGAAATAGGTGAATGAGAACGCTTGGTAACCAAGAAAAAGTTATCACCATGATTAACTGTCGTTGGAAGAGCCTTCAAAGGTACCGATAACACATAGCAAATCGTATTTTTGGGCGATTTATAAGAATAGGCTCCCCACGCTTCAAATTGATTTAAACGGCTTGGCGTTTGTGCATATGCCACTCCTGCTGTAACAAGAACCATTACAGATGCAGCAATAACAGTCTTTTCAAACATCTTCATTTAGCTCACTTCTTTAGTCTCTAACAAGATTTTCTTCATTGGAAAAATTCAACAAAAACTCCTCGATATTCATGTGTTATTGTCCTAATTCCTTCAATAAGCGAAATATTTTCAAACTAATCAAAATAGATTTCTACGTTTCATTATGACCTTTTAATCGTTACCAAAAAATAAACTTCTTATTCAATAACCACATTAAAAAATAACATCTTCATTTTACGCTACTTATTTCGTTTTTGTATAAAAAACGATTTCTTTAAGCTATAGAACCTCAAAACGAGATGAAAACATACCATCACACTATTAAGAAATAAACCATACTCTTTATATCACAAGCAATCTGATGCAAAATTTTGAAAATACACCCCGGACTCCCCGCAAAAAAGCTTAATCGCCTTACGAATATCACTTCTCGACTTTATGCATTCAATACATTTATGTTCGCAAAATACTCCACCTTTTACTCATTATAGTGCATTCATATTTCGTATTCAACATCGTCCCGATAACACTTTTTCTCAACCTTCAAAAAACCTTGTAAAAATAATAAAATATTATCAAGATATTAATAATAAAACATAAAGAATTTAGATTCTATCTCAATAATCACATACAACTTTGTTTCTTTTGATCTTATTTCCCTATATATTTCATCTCCAATTATTAATTTCTAAAATGATTTTAGTAGCTTATAATAGCTTAATCGTATTATTTTAATGTATCAGACGATATTTTTCTTTCTGTTATAAAAAACTTCTTAAGAATTCTTTTGGAAAGTCTCCTTATCTTATTTCTAAGTAATTTATAAAAAGAAATATAAAACTTTTTTCTATAGCAGTTCTAACATTACCATTTTTTAAACAATATTTTAATCAATTAAAGACACTTAAATAAATCTTCCTATGTATAAAAACTCTTTCACCCAACCTAAAGGTATAATTTTCATTCTTACCGTACAAAATTGTTTTTTAGCATGAGCTCTATACAACAGCAGACATCTAAATCATATCTATAAAATAGTTGATCTCTCCACTTGTGAAGAAGAAAGATGGCACCATAACACTATTTTCCAGCTCCCAATGTTTTGCTGCAACCCTCAATACTTGAGACGATTCATAAGAAGCATCTTTACCCCTTTCTTGTACAGTTTTTATCCACACGCTAATTCCGTTTACAACGTGCAAGGAAATGGTTTTGATTGATTCAACATAAACAAGTTTGGAATGAGAGAATTTTACAATATTCGGATCTCTCATCTAACATGCGAAATAGTGAATTATATTTAAAATCAATATCTTGCTATACTGAAGATACAATATATTTCTTATTTCTTCTTGAGCATTAAAATATTATCCCTAAACACTCAAACTCAACTTACAAAAAAATTCAATGCACAAATAAACTTTTCTGTTGATTTCTTTCTCGCTTTCAAAGGACGAAGATTCTTAATCCAATTTGGACTGAAAAAGTTTGGATTCTTGTCGAGCGGTCTCCTCTTTTCTTCCCACTCATGTGATTCACTTAACTAAAGGCTCTACAGACAAGTCCTGCTTAAAAATATTTACCACGCACTCTAAAAGCACTTAATATATTAAGAAGACTTACAGAATTTATCTCACTATATCTCAAATGACAGTGTTTTTACAGTATAACAGGATAAAAGAATCCACGAACATAATAATTAGATGCTTTAATATACGAGAACAAGAAAGGAAAAGCCCTTCGTTTTTGTTGGTTGCTCTTTAAAAAGAAGGTTCATTTAGAAGTAATTTTCTTAAATCTCATGACACAACCTTTTGTTATTAGTCTTAAGATGCAAATTATATTCTTTCCTACGCTCTGTAGTGCATACCTCGCAATTTATACGCTCATAATACCTTTTAAGCTGCATTTGATTCTGAAGTCTGAATCAATAAAGCATAAAGCGCATTGGCATTATGCGTACTGCGCAACTTTTGTACAACATCAGTGTGACGCAAAACACGTGCGATCTGTGATAAAGCTTTTAAGTGATCTGCACCAGCATTTTCAGGTGCTAAAAGGAGAAAAACGAGATCTATAGGTTCGTCGTCAAGAGCTTCAAAATCAACAGGACTTTCAAGACGTGCAAATATACCAATGATCCGATTAATATCAGGTAATTTTCCATGAGGAATCGCAATACCTCCACCTAAACCCGTTGAACCAAGCTTCTCGCGTTGTAAAACAACATCAAAAATCACATGCTCACTAAGACCTGTTAGCTTGGAAGCTTTTTCGGCTAAAATTTGCAGAACCTGTTTTTTCGAATTAGCATTAAGAGCCGGAATGATCGCTTCCGGTGCTATTAACTCACTCAAATTCATACTTTAATTTTCCTCTTACACGCTAAAATGCTCATCAATAAACCTATAAACGCTATAGATACTTAATGTTCTTTCACTTTTCGCAACATCGCATGTGTTTTTACTTTTCAATTTATAATGGGTGATAGCTCAATACATCTCATATCACTTCTAAAACAACAATAAATAGTATTCGGATCATCATTAACGGCATAAGAAACCAAAGAAATGAAATTGTTCATAAAGTTAATTTCCTTACGACTCTAAAAAAGGCCATTATTCATAAATTTATTAAACTTGTCATAAGAGTTGATGTATAATCCGCCATCAGAGTTTTTCTTTCTTTAAAAATGAGCCCTTAAATTAAGATGAAAAGCATACTGAGCAAAATGGATCTTTACTTTGAAAATTACTGTATAGCTTGAACATCGACTTATAACAAGAATATAAAGATTTTTAGAAATTTAATGATTATTTTAAAAGATTTATAGATTTAGCCTGATATCTGTAGCCAAGCTCCTATTTTCAAATAGGCGATATAAACCAATAAAATACGACAACTCCTATTGAATAACCGCAATATATAACCGGTGCTCCCATCAAAATACCTAAAACAGCATCACCGATATATTATTTGATTCGACAGAGAAAAATATGATAAATATCTTTTACCTTTCAATAACACACGCATTCATTGAGAGCTTCATTTATCACTCATTATCACGTTAATCTAGTGATATCTTTTCTATGATATAATTATGAGTAAGCTAAACTTATAAAACAACAAACTAACCTCTAATGATAAAACCTTTTTCACCACTCAATAACAACATTAAGGTTATAGTCATAAAAGAAGTTTTGGCATAAATAAGGAGATTTTCAGTAATAATGTTTGGTTAAACTTAAATGGAAACTTGTGAAAGCTGTAAAATCAAAGAGAAAACTGATTTCCCAAATAAATTCTGCGTACATCAACGTTGTTGATAATATCGTTAGGACAACCGTGAACTAACACCCGCCCTGTATGAATAATATAAGCGCGATCGACAAGCCCTAATGTCTCACGTACATTATGATCCGTTATTAAAACACCAATGCCACGCCTCGTTAAATGACGAATAAGTTGTTGAATATCGAAAATAGCGATAGGATCAATTCCTGCAAATGGTTCATCAAGTAACATAAAATGGGGACGAGAAGCTAAAGCGCGCGCAATTTCAAGTCGCCGACGTTCACCTCCAGATAACGAAAGCGCAGACATTTTACGTAAATGATCAATTTTAAATTCATGTAAAAGGCTATCTAACTCTTCACGTTGTTTAAGACGATCTTTTTCAACGACCTCTAAAACAGCTTTAATGTTATTTTCTACTGAAAGACCACGAAAAATAGACGCTTCCTGTGGAAGATATCCAATACCTAGACGCGCACGTCGGTACATCGGAAGATGCGTAATATCAAATCCATCAATTTTAATCGAGCCTCCATCAGATTTTATGAGCCCTGTCACCATATAAAAACAAGTTGTTTTACCTGCCCCATTGGGTCCTAAAATGCCAACGGCTTCTCCCGTACGAATGCCAAAAGAAACACCATTAACTGTTCGTCTTCCTCGATAAACTTTAATCAAATTACTGGCAATCAAGGTCCCTTTTAAGGGATTTTTTGAAGCTTCACTTTCAAGATTATACCTATCAGTCTGTTTTTTTCTTTTGATTCCAAACATGAAATCTTAATGGCCATTCTTTTGATTTTGTTTTAAAATAATAGAAACACGACCTTTTTTCTTAGGCGTCTCACAACCTTCTAAAAAAGCCTTTCCGCTTTCCATATTTGCCGTTAGTTTGCACCCCGTTGCCACATTATCACCATCAGTTAACACAACATGATTCCCTGTCAAACTCATCATTTTTGACTTTCCATCAAAAACGCCTTTATCACCCGTAGCAACTTGCGTAGCAATTTTTATATAAACTTTTCCTAAAGCTTCCATTTTTTGTATACTCGACGAACCAAATAAAGAAACAGATGATGCCTTTGTATCTTCCTTGTTTTTATCAATTTCTTTATATGCTTTATCGTAGTAAACAACTAATTCTGCCGTTCTTAAAAGACGTTCACCTTGCACCACTGAAACATCACCCTTAAAAAGTGCTATCCCTTCTTTATCACGTATTTCCAAAGAATCTGCATGAAGTTCTACCGGTTCTTTGTCGTTTGATAGACTTATTCCAAAATGAGTCCCTTCAGCATATCCTAAAACTGCTCCTTCTCCTAACATTCCCATGCTAAAAGCTAACATCACACCTATCCATCTTTTGTACGATTTCATTATTTCAATTCTTCTGTTTGTATATACACATACTTCTCTTTATAAATATCCTTTAAAGATTTGTATTGATATTCCGTCATTGCTTTTGAAGCACTAAATGCACATCACCATGGAAATATATGTTTTTTCCTTTTTCTCGAATTTGTAAGGCGTTTGCAGCAAGATGCAAACCGGCCTGCTGAATATTAACACGTTGATCTGTTTTTAACTGTCCCTCGGATAAGTTAATACTAGCTGACATAAATTGTACCATCATCCCATCGTTCGTTGTAATGGTGAATGGCTTATTCAACTGTAAAAAACCATTAATGTTATCGTAAACCCCCCCTTGTGCTGAAAGAAAAACCTGTCTTTGTTGGCCCATAAATGCTCTAGCTGTAATGTTTTGCAACCCAATCATTCCAGCGTGTGTATGGTCTTGAAATGCCTTTTCTGCTTTAAGCCAATAAGGTTCATGAGCACGCGTATACCCTTCTAATTTTGGATTAAGCATCGTCAAATTCATCACGCCACTTTCTCCATTATTCAAAGGCATAGAATCAGAAGTAACGGGAACCAAGAAAAACGTAAACCAGCAAAAAACCAGCGCTGAAAGCAACGCTAAGAGAGGTAAAAAAATTTTTAATACGCTAATGCGACGCGAATGACGGGATGCTTTTTTTAAAACATCTCCAAAAGATGATTGCGTTGAAAAGGCTTCATAATGTTTGTGTACGGACATACTCTCCTGATCTCTTAAATACTCCGCATTTTTAATCTGTATACCCTTTATAGAAGGTATTTTCAAATTTTGTTTATTGCAATTTGTTTTTTCTTGATTTTATTTTGCTTTTATCCGTTTATATATTGTAATATTATGCATGGAGTGCACAATTACGAAATTTTTTTGTGTGAAAGTGAGGCTATTGTGGTAAAATCAGAGCTTGTGCAAATTATTGCTCGTCATAACCCGCATCTTTTTCAACGGGATGTGGAGAATATTGTAAACGCTATTTTTGAGGAAATTGCAACAGCACTTGCAAATGGCAATCGCGTTGAACTTCGTGGATTTGGAGCTTTTTCTGTAAAAAGCCGTTCAGCCCGTAATGGACGTAATCCACGAACAGGTGAAGCCGTTTCTGTTGAAGAAAAGTGGATTCCTTTTTTTAAAACTGGCAAGGATTTACGCGACCGTCTTAATCAGTGAGAAACTTATGATAATTAAACGTATTCTTCTAACAAGTATCAGTGTGATTCTCGCAGCGGTTTTGATTGTTTTTATCGTAGCTAATCGTCAAATGGTTCCGTTAACCCTTGATCCTTTTCGAGCAAATCCTGAAAGTTTTACTTATCATGCTCCCCTCTTTATATGGCTCTTTATTTTCTTTGGTTTTGGTATTTTATTAGGAAATCTGATCAGTTGGTTTTCCTATCACAAATACAAAAAAGCTCTCAAAAAAAGTAAAGCCGAGATTGAAAAATTGAAAACATCTATCACAAATCTGGTGTAATGGTATTTAAATGAAATCTTTTCTCTCTGTATTCTATATTCAGTACAGAGTTAAAAGTGCTCTTTTTCTTTTTTTATACATGTTTTAATTGACTTTAGCTTTTTTGCACTTTTACGAAACATTTAAGAGCTTTATAATATATTTTTATACCTCATATACCGTGATACAAAACATGCCCCCACAATGCTTTCAATCCTCCCATAATAATAGATATCCGCAGGAAAAGCTGCCCCTTATTTTAGAAACGGGTATAAGCGAAAACTATGCTCTCATTGATTCTGGTCATGGACAAAAATTAGAACGTTATGGAGCTTACCGCATTATTCGACCAGAAGGTCAAGCACTATGGAAACCCGCTTTATCACAGAAACAATGGGCTGATGTGGACGCTATTTTCACGGGAAATCGTGATGAAGAAGGGGTTGGTCGTTGGCATTTTCCTAAAAAGCCACTTAATGAGACATGGCCACTTTCTTGGAATGGACTGTCTTTTCTAGGCCGTTTTACTTCTTTTCGTCATGTGGGAGTTTTTCCTGAACAAGATGCCCATTGGCGCTCTATGGAAGAACAAATTGTTAAAGCCGAACGCCCTATAAAATTGTTGAATCTTTTTGGCTATACAGGTATTGCCTCTTTGATTGGAGCACGAGCGGGTGCGAATGTTACCCATGTTGATGCTTCTAAAAAAGCCATTGCGTGGGCAAAAGCTAATCAAGAAAGAGCAGGATTACCAGATCATTCTATTCGCTGGATTTGCGATGATGCTATGAAATTTGTCGAGCGTGAACTGCGTCGTAAGAAAAGCTATGATATGATTCTCCTTGATCCCCCTGCTTATGGGCGTGGACCCCATGGTGAAGTTTGGCAACTGTTTGATCATTTACCAGATATGATCACAAATTGTCGTAAACTTCTCTCTGATAAACCGCTCTCTGTTGTGCTTACAGCTTACTCTATTCGTGCTTCTTTCTTTGCACTTCATGCTTTAATGCGTGATGCATTTGTAAATCTTGGTGGTAAGGTCGAATCAGGAGAACTTATTTTGCGTGAAGAAGTTGCAGGACGCGCTCTTTCTACTTCCCTTTTTAGCCGTTGGATTGCTTGAATATGTTTAGACCTAAAACTGGCAAAGTGAAAGAAATTACTTCTCTTAGCAACCCCATTATAAAAGATCTTAAAGCGCTCAGCCAAAAGAAAAATCGTAATAAAGAAGGTCTTTTCATGGCAGAGGGATTGAAGTTGGTCATTGATGCTCTCGATCTCGGCTGGACAATACAGACGCTTATTTTTTCTAAAAGCAAAATCGGTAATGCTGCTATCGAAAATATTGCTGCACGCGTTGTAGCCAATGGTGGTTTTGTGATTAAAGCTTCACAAAAGGTTATGGAATCACTTACCCGACGCGATAATCCACAAACAGTTATTGGTATTTTTAAACAAAAATGGCAACCTCTTGAAATGATAACTGAACAGACTAAAGATGTTTATATCGCGCTTGATCGTGTGCGTGATCCTGGAAATCTTGGTACCATTATCCGAACTGCCGATGCCGTAGGTGCTAAAGGTGTTATTTTAATTGGCGAAACAACAGACCCTTTCTCGCCTGAAACAGTTCGTGCAACTATGGGATCAATTTTCTCTATACCGCTTTATCGTTTTGATGAAAGCGCCTTTTTAAACTGGTCTGCTCACTTTAAAGGCATGATCGTTGGCACGCATCTTAAAGGATCTCTGGATTATCGGACACTTGATTTCAAAAATGGTCCTGTTATCCTTTTAATGGGAAATGAAAAACAGGGATTATCAGATATTCTTACAAGGCGGTGTAATAAACTCGCGCGTATTCCACAAAGTGGACGTGCTGATTCGCTTAATCTAGCAGTAGCAACAGCTGTTATGCTTTATGAAATCCGTCGCCCTTATTTAATACTGGAACCATGTGAGGAAAAACATGATTCGTAAATCACTCCCTTTTCTTCTCTTGGGCTTGGCTTTTACAGTAGTACTTGATCAAGCTGTCAAATACTGGATTATGCACAATATGCCTTTAGGAACAGAAATTTCGCTTATTCCTTTTCTTTCCCTTTATCATGTGCGCAATTCTGGCATTGCATTTTCATTTTTTTCTTCCTTTTCTCACTGGGGAATCATCGCCATCACGATCATTGTGATTATCTTTCTTCTATGGTTATGGAAAAATACTGAATATAATAAGTCTTTAATGCGCTTTGGTCTTATCCTTATTATTGGAGGAGCAATAGGCAATCTTATTGATCGTATTCGCTTTCATCATGTCACTGATTATATCCTTTTTCATATTGATGATATCTTTCATTTTGCTATTTTCAACCTTGCAGATAGTTTTATCACTCTTGGTGTTATTGCCATCCTTATTGAAGAATTGCGTACTTGGATGAAGGCAAAACGTCATTCCAATAGCACATCTTCTCATTGATATGTTCAGCGCCTTAAAAACCAGAGGTTATTAATCATCACAAGTCTGATTACAAATTGATTTTTCTCAATCAATTCTTGTTTCTAATAATTTCATGTGTTTCTTTTCATGGAATTATAAAACCTTACTTTCACTTGATCTTTATATACTTGATCCGTGTAAAAGGAATGAACTCAAATAGAAACCAATAATTTTTTATTCATATGTCCTATATCCCATTCTGAGAGGAAATATTTTACAGCATTTAAATTCTGTTCATTTGCTTAAAACAATTACTTTTCATATGTTTTTTAGTTTTTACAGGCGTCATTTTTACAGTGTTTTTCTTAAGCGCTTCGTGTAAAAACACCCCTCTTTTATTTATATTGCTTAATAAGCAACATCTTTTAACTATTTTCAATGTTTTATTTATAATACAACATATTGATATATAATGATAGTTTACCATTTTGTATATTGAATGAGAACCCTAAATTTCTTTTATTTCGAACTTTCGCATGTTGAATTAATTAAAACCATGTCTTTTACACACCAATCTTGCTTGTGTGGAGCAAGCAAATAAATAACCTTGATTGATTTAATATAAGAAAATTTGTCATCAGAGAATCTTACGATATTCGGAGAAGAATTTAGCATACAAAACGATAATTTATTATTATATATCAGTTTTTATATAAAAAGATTCAATTCAATAGGTCTTCTAACCGTATAGAGCAGATGCAATATTGTAAGTTGAAAAACAGTGCGACGACATTTGCCTCTCTCTTCATCAAAGCAAAGACCGTTGATACCTTACAGAGAATTATATTACACAATTTCTATGAACAGTAAAAAAATTTTAAGTATAGTCTTTTTATCTTGCAAAAATATGGCAAAAAATGGAAATATTATTTCATCAAAATAAACTATTTCCTTACCAATTTGTAAGGTTCCTTCTTCAGATAAATCTCTTGTAATTTTTAAATAAATCTCCATAATAAGAGCAGATGTGCTGGAATTCCGCCAGTGATTCTTAGGGTTTTTGTGTTAGCCAATTTAGGACTTATACGAAGTGTTTATCTGTAATGACAGAGGTACTTTTAAACCCCAATATCTGACGGAACATATGCTAAAGGATTTTATATTATGGCTAATTTTAAAAATTTACGTTCGGCGCCTGCTTCTCATGCCGATGCATCAATTGATCTGGGATTGCGCGACTATATGTTGGGTGTCTACAATACAATGGCCATTGGTTTGCTTATTACAGCTGCTGCCGCTTATGCAATTGTATCATTAGCAACGACAACAGATATGAGTCAAGCAGCAGCTCAAATCAATAGCAGTGTTTATTTAACATCTTTTGGAGTAACATTTTATACATCACCATTCTCTTATATTGTTATGTTTGCACCACTCATAGCGGTCTTATTCCTCAGTTTTAAAATTAATACACTGAGCACAAATGCTGCTCGTAGCCTCTTTTTTGGTTATGCTGCTCTGGTTGGTCTTTCACTATCTTCAATCGTTTTGCGTTATACGACAGAAAGTATTGTACAAACCTTTGTTATTTCCGCTGCAACTTTTGGAGCTCTTTCACTTTATGGATACACAACAAAGCGTGATCTTACAGCAATCGGTTCATTCTTATTTATGGGATTGATTGGTTTGTTACTTTCTATGATTGTAAACATTTTTCTTGGGTCAAGTGCTTTGCAATTTGCTATCTCCGTTATTGGTGTTTTTATCTTTGCTGGTTTAACAGCTTACGATACTCAAAACATTAAGTTGATGTATTACGAAGGAGATGAAGGTGATACAAGAGGACGTAAAGTTATTATGGGTGCATTGAATCTTTATCTTGATTTCATCAATATGTTTGTCTTCTTGCTACAATTTCTTGGTTCAAACCGTGATTGATTTTAAAAGATCATCGCTTAATGAAAGAACCTTGTTTCCAAAAGAAACAAGGTTCTTTTGTTTTTAGTGTAAGTTTTTACCCTTTGCCTCTTAGAGATTATATTCTTTTCGCAAAATGACAAAAATACCTTACAAGCAAAAGTTTCCTTGGTTTACTGGTTTTATCCAACAAAAGCTCCATAATTCTCTTTTAAAGGCAATCTATAGCCGCTCTCATCATCAACCAAACATCATCAAGCCAAATGATAATTATGATCTAACCGTTGCTTCCTATAATGTGCATAAATGTGTAGGTACTGATAAAATTTTTAATCCTACACGTATTGTACGTGTTATTAATGAATTACAAGTTGATATCCTTGCTCTTCAAGAAGCAGATAAACGTTTTGGAGAGCGCGTTGGCTTGATTAATCTTCAGCTATTAAAAGCTGAAACTGGCTTGATTCCTGTGCCTCTCAATACCATGTCACCTCATGGTCATGGTTGGCATGGGAACGCTCTTTTTTTGCGAAAGGGATATGTACGTGAAACTTTACAAATCACTCTTCCTGGTATTGAACCACGTGGGGCTGTAATTGTAGAATTGGAAATGCAAGCAGGCCCTATTCGTATTATTGCGGCTCATTTTGGCTTATTACGTTATTCTCGTAAACAACAAACAAAAATGCTTCTTGCAATTTTGCAAAATCGCTCCCTTATGCCTACACTCCTCATTGGAGATTTTAATGAATGGCGGATAGGAAAAGGCTCATCTTTGAACCATTTTTCTCCCTATTTTGATAACACACTTGAAGTTGTGCCAAGCTTTCCTTCGCGTTTTCCTCTTTTAGCCCTTGATCGCGTTTTTGCTTTTCCCCACCAATTGGTAACAAATATTGAAAATCATCATTCACCACTTGCACGTATTGCCTCAGATCATTTGCCTATAAAAGCCTACCTTAATCTTGCCAACGCCATGAATGTTCTTGAACATAAAATAAATAAAAAAAGTTAATGTGCCTCATCCCAATTTTGAGCTGTCATGACTTTTACTTCAAGGGGTACAGATAAAGATAAAACCGGCATTGTAGCATTTTCCATAACATTTTTAACAACGTCCATGGTTTTTTTACTCTCTTCTTTTGGTACTTCAAAAATCAGTTCATCATGTACTTGCAGCAACATTTTTGCTGATAGATTTTCTCCTTTTAAAACATCTTCCATCTGTATCATAGCGCGGCGAATAATATCTGCAGCAGAGCCTTGAATCGGGGCATTAATAGCTGCCCGTTCATTAAGGGAACGAATTTTTACGTTCTTTGCTTTTATTTCTGGATAATGGATACGACGTCCAAAAATTGTTTCTACATAACCATTTTCACGTGCAAAGTTTTTTGTCTTTTCCATATAATCTTTAATTCCTGGAAACCTTTCAAAATACAATTGAATATAACGACCCGCTTCTTGGCGTGAAATTCCTAATTGATTGGCTAAGCCAAAAGCTGAAATACCATAAATGATACCAAAATTAATCGCTTTTGCACGCCGTCGTATATCTGAATGCATTCCCTCTATTGCAACGCCAAACATTTGTGACGCCGTTATAGCGTGAATATCGTGTCCTTTAGCAAAAGCTTCTTTTAATGCTTTTATATCCGCAATATGTGCAAGAATGCGTAATTCAATCTGACTATAATCAGCAGAAAGCAACACGTGCCCTTTGGGAGCAATAAAAGCTGTTCGAATTTTACGTCCTTCAGCAGTTCGTACTGGAATATTTTGCAAATTTGGCTCTGATGATGACAATCGCCCTGTTGATGTTATTGCCAAAGAATAATTCGTATGAACACGCCCTGTTTTTGGTAAAATATAAGAAGGCAAAGCATCGGCATAGGTAGATTTTAGCTTTGCAAGTTGACGCCACTCAATAATTTTACGCGGTAATAGATGACCTTCAGCAGACAACTCTTCTAAGGTCTGTGCAGAAGTTGACCATTGTCCACCCTTGGTTTTAGCGCCTCCAGATAATCCCATTTTGCTAAAAAGGATATCCCCCAATTGCTTTGGCGAAGCAAGATTAAACTTTTCACCAGCTTGTTTGTAAATTTCCTCTTCTAGAATCAAAGTAGCTTGCGCCAATTCTCCTGAAAGGCGCAATAAAATCTGCCTATCAACAAGAATCCCACGTTCTTCCATTCTTGCAAGAACTTCTACGAGTGGTCGATCAAGGCGATCATAAATTTTTGCCATTTTTTGAGCAACAAGTTGCGGTTTCAAAACTTGCCAAAGGCGTAGCGTTATATCGGCATCTTCCGCCGCATAAAGGGTAGCTTGTTTTAAATCTACTTGTGCAAAAGAAGTAATTTTTTTTCCTTTATGCGTTAAATCCTTATAGGCAATTGGTTTATGTCCAAGCCAACGTTCAGACAAATCATCCATATTATGGGTTAAAGTTCCAGCATCAAAAGCATATGACAAAAGCATAGTGTCATCAAAAGAACGTATAACAATGTCGTATTGCTTCATCACCAACCAATCATATTTTATATTCTGACCAATTTTTAACACCGCTGAATCTTCTAATAGCGGTTTTAAAAGTGCCAAAGCTTTTTGGATCTCAATCTGCGAGGCAATACGCCCATCCCTTAAAAGGTCCTCTTTTTCCTCAAAATGTTCAAGTGGTATATAGGCTGCTTTTCCTGGTTGTAATGCCAGTGAAAAACCAACAAGCTTTGCTTGCATCGGATCAAGAGAGGTTGTTTCAGTATCAAAAGCAAAAAAGCCCTGTTCTTGTGCTTGCCATAACCATTCTTTTAAAGTTTCCTCCTCAAGAATCGTTGTGTAAGTATCTCTTGTAATTTTTTGAGACAGTGCTTGATCTTTACGTTTTTGTGCAAAAACTTGTGGAGAGTTTTCAGAAAAATTATGAAAAGATGCACGTTCAGTATTTTTTATATCTAAATCATGTCCATAGCTTAGTTTTTCCCATTCAACATCTATATCAAGTGCATCAATAACAGCTGCATCGCATGACGTTGCCTCTGCTATGCGACGCGTTAATGTTGAAAACTCCATCGCTTTCAAAAAAGCAATTAAACGCGGACCATTTTGTGGCTCCAAAATAAAATCATCTAAATCACTGTCTATAGGGACATCTGTTTTAAGCCTAACAAGCTCACGAGACATTTTAACTTGTTCTCTATAAGCTTGAATGTTTTCACGCCGTTTTGTTTGTTTAATTTCTGTTACGCGTTGCAATAAAAGATCAAGAGAACCAAATTCATTTAACAACTGGGCTGCAGTTTTGGGACCAATGCCTGGAATACCCGGTATATTATCCGTTGAATCTCCAATCAAAGCTTGTAAATCAATCATTTTTTCAGGTTCAACACCCCATTTTTCTATAACTTCTGAAATACCTATATGCTTGTCTTTCATTCCATCATACAAGGACACATGTGTATTTACGAGTTGCATAAGATCCTTATCAGAAGAGATAATGGTTGTCTTTGCCCCAACCTTCGTTGCCAATTTTGCATAAGTAGCAATTAAATCATCCGCTTCAAAACCTTCCTTTTCAATACAAGGCAAATTAAAAGCTTTTGTTGCTTGGCGTATCAGAGAAAATTGAGGAATTAGATCTTCAGGAGGTTCAGCGCGATTCGCTTTATATTGAGGATAAATTTGTTTCCGAAAAGTATCAGATGAATAATCAAAAATAACAGCAAAATGTGTTGGAATAATACCCATAGCTGTATTACGAGCATCACAAAGTAATTTCCATAACATATTACAAAAACCAGCTACCGCTCCTACAGGGAGTCCATCCTTTTTACGTCTTAAAGGCGGCAAAGCATAGTAAGCACGAAAAATGTAGCCTGATCCGTCAACCAACAAAAGATGATCTGTTGCTTTCATGATAATTTTATTTCTCCATTTCAGCTAAAAAACAAATTACCTGTATATATTTTTTTCATTTTTATTTTATTTTTTTACTTTGCCTCTAAAAAGCCATTTTTTCTTTCCATAAGACATGAAGTCGTTGCACTTATATTAAGTACCTAGAGCTTTTCTTTGCTGTTACAGGATTAATAGCTTTCATTTTGCTCCTCCTATGATAGCTGAGGTACAATGTAACGACAAGGTCGTTGTGGTGTTCCCCTCCCCACAACGACCGTTTTTTTTGGTATCCATATTTTATATTTTTAACCTTAAATAGCTTGTTTAGAGAAAAGATAAGAATATTATTCATAAACTTTGAAGTTATTCCACAGAGCTTTTTCACCCATTTTATTGATAAAATCAGCATGCAATCTTTTTTCTTGCGCACTCAATCTTGAAGGTAAAGCCTGTGGGCGAAATTTAACTGCATAAGGCATATCTTTGTCACTTTGAGTATGTTCATCAACACTCTTTCTGTTATCAAAACCCAATATGCCCTGCTTTCCACCAATCAATTCAATATAAACATCGGCCAAAATCTCTGCATCAAGTAAAGCACCATGAAGAACACGATGGCTGTTATCAATTCCAAAACGTTTGCATAAAATATCAAGAGAATTAGGACCCATAGGGAATTTACGCCGTGCCATAGCCAATGTATCAAGAATATTATCAACACTGATGAGCGGCTTATTGACGCGTTTTAATTCTGCATTAATAAAACCAATATCAAAACTCGCATTATGCGCAATCATTGTCGCGCCATTAATAAATTCCAAAAATTCATCAACAATATCACTAAAACTTTTCTCGTTTTTTAGGCGTTCATTGGTTAATCCGTGAATTGCTACAACTTCATCAGGAATAATAACGCCTTCAGGGTTTAAATAAACATGAAATTGGCGCCCTGTAAGATAACGATCAACCATTTCTACACAACCAATTTCGATTATGCGATCTTTCTCTTTATCTAAACCTGTTGTTTCTGTATCAAAAATAATTTCACGCATGATTTTAATTCTTTAGCAATTTTTTTATCACATCAAAAACCTGTTGACGGGTATTTTCTAAATCTTTCCCTGTATCAATAATAAAATCAGCACGTTCTCGTTTTTTTTCATCTGGCATTTGTTGGGCATTGATAAAGGCAAATTTTTTCTCATTCATACCTTGGCGAATCATTACACGTTCTTTTTGTATTTCTGGTGGAGCAGAAACAACAATAACGCTATCTACACGATTTTCACCATTTGTTTCAAACAGAAGTGGAATATCAAGAATAACTAATTTTTCCCCTTGTTTGCGCGCTGTATCAATAAATTCTTTTTCTTTTTCTTGCACCAAAGGATGAATTATTTTTTCTAATGTTTGTAATTTTTCCTTATCATCAATCAAAATTTCAGAAAGTTTCAAACGGTTAACTTCATCGTTTTCAACAACACTAGGAAAAATACGCTCTATGAGTGACAAAACTGGCTCACTTTTATAGAGTTGTTGTACCGCCTCATCAGCACTAAAAACAGAAATACCCGCTTGTCTGAAAAAATCAGCAACTGTTGATTTTCCCATAGCTATTGATCCAGTTAATCCTATAATTTTCATTCTCTTTCTTCACTCATATCCTCTAAAATGGCTGTCCTTAACGCTTTTGTTACCTGTGGTTTTATTCCAAACCACCGTTCAAATCCTATAACAGCCTGATGAAGAAGCATCCCAAGCCCATCAACCGTTTTGAGATCACAAGCCTTTGCCTGTTGTAAAAAAGGAGTTATCAATGGTGTATAAACAATATCTGTTACTAATGCCGTTGTTTTTGCTTTATGAAAATCGCAAAAAAAAGAATCACTTTTTTCTTCCGGATTTTTTATGCCAATAGAGGTTGTATTAACAATTAAATCAGCTTGATGAAGTATTTCATGGATTTTATGCCAATCGTAAACTTTAATGATCTTTCCAAAATGCTGAGCTAAATTATCAGCGCGTTGTTTTGTACGGTTAATTAAATAAATTTGTTCAAATCCGCGTTTTTTTAAAGCATATAGGATAGCGCGTGCAGCGCCCCCAGCCCCAAAAACAAGAGCTGTTTCCCCTCCCCAATCAGATGCAAAATCATCAAGATTAGCACTAAAACCATAGGCATCACTATTTGTGGCACAAAGTTTATCTCCTTCATACCAAAGTGTATTAGCAGCACCTATCATTGTTGCTCTCTCGTCTTTATAATCTGCTAAACGAAAGGCTTCCTGTTTATGAGGCAAAGTAACATTTCCTCCACAAAAGCCCATTTTTTGTAAAGAAACAATAAAATGACTAAATTCTTCGGATGTTACTTCCTGTGCAAGGTATTCTCCTTGTAAACTATATTGTTTAAGCCAAAAATTGTGAATTCTTGGCGATTTTGAATGATGAATAGGAGAACCAACAACAAAAGCACGCGGATAATTTGTCTTTTTTATTATTAAGTTAACCATCAATAATTCCTAAGTGGCGCAATTTTATGAGTAGAGGCAGCAAAGGTAAACCAACAATGGTAAAAAAATCTCCTTCAATTTTTTCAAAGAGATGAATCCCTTCTCCTTCAATTTGATATACTCCTACGCTGTTTAGAACATCTTTTCCTACGCGTGCTAAATAACGTTCAATAAATTCTAACGAGAGTAAACGTACAGACATATGTGCACTAAAAGCTTCAACCCAAATTTTTTGACCATTTTTAAATAAAGCTACCGCACTATGAAGAGAATGGGTTTTTCCTGATAACTCACATAAACGTTGATGTGCTTCCTTAATATTTCTTGCTTTATGAAAAACTTTACCTTCCAAATCAAGAACTTGATCACAACCAATAACGAAAGCATCAGGAAAACGATCTGAAACATTTTTTGCTTTTGCACTTGCAAGAAAACAGCTAAGTTCTTTAGGTGTTTTTTCTTTTGTTGTTTTTTCTACTTCTCTCTCATCAAAAGAAGCGCCTTCAATTAAAAAATTTAAACCTGCCTTTTTCAACAACTGTGCACGATAAAAACTAAGAGATGCTAATATTAACGTATCTGCGTCCATGAGGATTTTCTCTCACTTTCCTTCACGAAATCGTGATAAAAGTTCAAATATTGCAGCAGCAGTTTCTTCAATAGAGCGCCTCGTGACATCAATAATAGGCCAACCAAAACGTTCGCAAATGCGTTTTGCATGGATTAATTCTTCAGCTATGCTGATACGATTAGTATAATTATCAAGAGCAAAACCTTCTCCTAAATCTCTATTTTGACGAATATGTGAGATTCTTTCAGCTGAAGCAATTAAACCAATAATTAAAGAATTTTTTACCTCTAAAAGAGATTCTGGCAAATCAATTCCTGGAATAAGAGGAACATTAGCCGTTTTGATTCCACGATTTGCTAAATAGATGCTTGTTGGCGTTTTAGAGGTTCTTGAAATTCCTACAAGAATTACATCCGCTTCAGATAAGCTACTGGAAGACTGTCCATCATCATGCTCTATTGTAAAATCCAGTGCCTCAATACGACGAAAATAATCTGCATTAAGATCATGTTGTGCACTAACACGTAAATGAGTTGGCATTCCAAGGTAAGACTGAAAAGCATTTAGAACAGGATACAATATATCAATACAGGGAACTTCTATTTTTTTGCATTTTTTTTGAAGGAGTAGTTTAAGTTCTTCATCAATCATTGTGTAAAGAACAATACCTGGCTCTTGTTGTATTTCATCAAGAACTTTTTGTAACTGTATTTTATTACGAATCATAGGATAGATATGCTCTGTTGCCTGACACATTGCATATTGGGATGCTACAGCTCTTCCAACAGAAATTAATGTCTCCCCCGTTGCATCAGAAAGCATGTGTAAATGAAAGAATTTTTTTTCTTTTGTCACAAAAATTTTAACTCCTTGTTAAGACATGTGTATATATTCTCACTGTTTTTTATAAAACTAAAATTTATGAAAAATTCTCCTTTTTTATGCACAAATTAAATGCTTGTGATAATATTATCCCTCTTATAAAAAAGAGGGGATAATATCTTTAAGATAGTGTTATTTTTATTCTTTTTTCAGTTCCTTTTGTGGATAAAATTGAGGATAAATAATAATCCACACTAAACACAGTTATAAATAAGAATAATCCTTTCTTTAATATAAATTTATTAATATAAATTTCTGTAAAAAATACTTTTGAATAACATTTCATTGATGCTATAATTTTAACTCATATTTTTGTTATTAAAATAATTAAATACTATTTGGATTTTATATTTTTTCAAGTTTTTCATATAATTACTTAATATTACAGGAACAAATTTCATATAAATGGTACTTGCAGATTAAAAAAATTGAGTGTAGGATATTTTTTCTTAAAGAATATTTCACTCATAAATTTCCATAAATTATTTAGAACAATCTTCTCCTTAATTACAAAGAGCATATTTCATGCAAAAAATGAAACTACAAGAACTTAAAAGCAAAAATCCCGTTGAGCTTGTTTCTTTTGCTGAAACATTAGAAGTTGAAAATGCCTCCCTTATGCGCAAACAAGAATTAATGTTTGCTATCTTGAAAAAACTTGCTCTACAAGACGTCGAAATTATAGGAGAAGGTGTTGTCGAAGTTTTACAAGATGGATTTGGATTCTTGCGCTCTGCTGATGCTAATTATCTTCCTGGACCTGATGATATCTATCTTTCACCTGCACAAATACAGTCGTTTTCTTTAAAAACAGGCGATACAATTGAAGGCCCCATACGTAGTCCAAAAGAGGGAGAACGTTATTTTGCTCTCCTTAAAATTAATACAATTAATTTTGAAAAACCTGAAAAGATCCGTTATAAAATTCACTTTGATAATCTTACTCCCCTCTATTCAAATGAACGTTTTCAAATGGAAATACAAGATCCTACAGAGAAAGATATGTCATCACGTGTGATTGATTTGATATCTCCATTGGGAAAAGGACAGAGGGGACTAATTGTTGCACCACCACGGACGGGAAAAACAGTTTTACTTCAAAATATTGCTCATTCTATTACCACTAATCATCCTGAATGTTATCTCATTGTTCTTTTAATTGATGAACGACCAGAAGAGGTTACTGATATGCAGCGTTCAGTAAAAGGAGAAGTGGTTTCTTCTACTTTTGATGAACCTGCAATACGTCACGTACAAGTGGCAGAAATGGTCATTGAAAAAGCTAAACGTCTCGTTGAATATGGGCGTGATGTTGTTATTCTCCTCGATTCTATTACACGTCTTGGGCGTGCATATAATACAGTTGTTCCTTCTTCGGGTAAAGTTTTAACAGGTGGTGTGGATGCAAATGCCCTACAGCGTCCAAAACGTTTTTTTGGTGCAGCACGTAATATTGAAGAAGGCGGATCTTTAACCATTATTGCAACGGCTTTGATTGATACAGGAAGTCGTATGGATGAGGTTATTTTTGAAGAATTCAAAGGAACAGGTAATTCGGAAATTGTTCTTGATCGTAAAGTTGCTGATAAACGTATTTTCCCTGCTATGGATATTTTAAAGTCAGGAACGCGTAAGGAAGAACTTCTGGTAGAACGACAAGATTTACACAAAATTTTTGTTCTTCGTCGTATTTTAGCATCTATGAATGTAACTGATGCAATTGAATTTTTGATTGATAAATTAAAGCAAACAAAAAATAATAGTGAATTTTTTGATTCAATGAATACGTAGAGTCATTAAAGTTTTTATTAGGATAAAACCTGTGGATACAATCTTTGCTGTTTCGAGTGGATTGTTACCTTCAGGGGTTGCAGTCATTCGGCTTTCTGGTCCTCATGTTGTGGATATAGTTAAAACGCTTTGTGGTCGTTTACCTAAAGCACGTTTTATGCATTATGGAAATCTTACTGCTCGTGATGGTGGTTTTTTAGATTCTGGTTTAACTGTTTTTTTTCCTGCTCCTCATAGTTTTACGGGGGAGGATTGTGCAGAATTCCATTTACATGGAGGAAAAGCAGTCGTTAATCGTTTTCTCGATGAATTGTCAACATTTTCTGGATGCCGTATTGCAGAGGCAGGTGAATTTTCACGTCGCGCTTTTATGGAAGGAAAATTAGATCTTGTTCAAGCAGAAGGTCTTGCTGATTTAATAGAAGCAGAAACGGAAAGCCAACGGCGTTTAGCTGTTATGGGTACAAGTGGACATTTAACGACGCTTTATCGTGATTGGCGTCATAAGCTTATGAAGGCGCGTGCTTTTATTGAGGCAGAACTTGATTTTGTTGATGAAGCAGATATTCCCAACGCAATATCTGATAAAGTTTGGAAAGATGTTGAGGATCTTTGTACTTCTATTAGAGAATATATTACTGAAGGAGAACGTGCGAGTATTTTACGTGATGGATTAAAAATTGTTATTGCTGGTGCTCCAAATTCTGGAAAATCAAGCATTATGAATCGTCTTTCAGGAAGATCTGTTGCTATTGTAACGGAAGAAGCAGGAACAACCCGTGATGCTTTAGAAATGAGAATTATTCTTGGTGGTTTACCTGTTTTTTTAACCGATACTGCTGGTTTTAGAAAAACAGAAAATAAAATAGAACAGATGGGAATAGAAGTTGCTAAACAGCATGTTAGAGAAGCTGATTTGGTTATTTTGGTTTATGATATAGGAAATCCTAAGCAAGTTGATTTACCAGAAACATCGGCTGAAATATGGTGTGTTGGTAATAAGCTTGATCTTTATGAAAAAAATGATCAGCGTTGGTCTATACAATTTTCCGCATTAACTGGTTTAAATTTTGATTCTTTTATCAAAGAACTTGAATTATTTTGTCATCATCGTGGTTCTGAAATTGGAAATATTGTTCCAGCACGTAAAAGGCAACTTCAATTATTAAAAGAAGCTGTTAAAGAGATTGAGTTTGCTCTCAATTATCATTCTTTTGATCTCAGTTTACGTGCAGAACATCTCCGTCGTGCAAGTGATTTTCTTGGAAAAATTACAGGAGATATTGATGTTGAAGATTTGCTTGATATCATTTTTTCAGAGTTTTGTGTTGGTAAATAATGATTCACGTGAAACATTGATTATTTCATAGACAGATTATAAAGATTATGTAATTTATATCCTGTTTCACGTGAAACCTTAGAAATTTTCTACGGAATGAATTAAATGCGATCATATGATGTTATTATTGTTGGTGGTGGTCATGCTGGCTGTGAAGCGGCTTCAGCTTCAGCACGTGTAGGAGCCAAAACAGCGCTTGTTACACATAAAATATCAGCACTGGGAACAATGTCGTGTAATCCTGCTATTGGTGGTCTTGGAAAAGGGCATCTGGTTCGTGAAATAGATGCGTTAGATGGTCTCATGGGAAGAGCAGCAGATGCTGCTGGAATTCAGTTTAGACTTCTTAATAGACGTAAAGGACCGGCAGTAAGAGGACCACGGACACAAGCAGATCGACAACTTTATAGAGAAGCAATTCAAAAACTTTTAAAAGAACAAGAAAATCTTACTCTCATTGAGGATGAAGTACTTGATTTGGTTGTTAAAGATAATTGTGTATCAGGTGTAATTTTAAAAAAACAAGGAACAATTTTTTCTGGTGCTGTTGTTTTAACAACAGGTACATTTTTAAATGGCTTTATTCATATTGGTAATAAAACATGGGCTGCTGGTCGTATGGGAGATCAGTCAAGTGTGAAACTTGCTGAACATTTGAAAAAATATCATATAAAACTTGGACGATTAAAAACAGGAACCCCTGCTCGTCTGAGTAAAAAAACAATTGCTTGGGAAACTCTCCAAAAACAACAAGCAGATGAAAATCCCGTTCCCTTTTCTCTTTTAACAGAGAAAATTGAACAGCCACAAATTGAATGTGCAATAACGCGTACAAATGCACAAACACATAAAATTATTCGCGAAAATATCTATCGTTCTGCTTTATATTCTGGAAATATTGAAGGATTAGGACCACGTTATTGTCCTTCAATTGAAGATAAAATCGTTAAATTTGGAGAACGTGATGGACATCAGATTTTTCTAGAACCAGAAGGATTAAATGATGATACTGTTTATCCAAATGGTCTTTCTACTTCTCTTCCTGAAGATGTACAAATTTCTTTATTGAAAACCATTGAAGGATTGGAAAATGCTACAGTTTTGCAACCTGGCTATGCTATTGAATATGATTTTGTTAATCCTCAACAATTAACGAAAAGTTTGGAAGTACGCTCTTTACCAGGTTTGTTTTTAGCGGGCCAAATTAATGGCACAACAGGATATGAGGAAGCGGCAGCACAAGGTCTTTTAGCTGGATTAAATGCTGCACGCAAGGTAGGTAAATTAGATGAAATACTTATAAGTCGTTCTACTGCTTATATTGGTGTTATGGTTGATGATTTGGTTTCACGTGGTGTTTGTGAACCTTATAGAATGTTTACATCACGTGCTGAATTTCGTTTATCTTTAAGATCTGATAATGCTGATACGCGTCTAACACCTTTGGCAAAAGAATGGGGTATTGTGAGTAAAGTACGTTGGGATTATTATCAGAAAAAGCAAAAACGGCTTGATCAAGCACGATCGATATGTCAAAATCTCTTTTTAACACCTAATGAAGCTTCTGCTCATGGATTACACGTTAACCATGATGGAATTCGGCGTTCGGCTTATGATTTTCTTGCATATCCTCATATGACTGTAGAGCGTCTTTCACATTTATGGCCACAATTACAGGAAATTGATTCTAAAACAGTTGAAGCTTTAGAAATTGAAGCACAATATGCGGTTTATTTAGATAAACAAGCACAAGATATTGCCTCTCTTCAAAGAGATGAACGTTTAGAAATTCCTTCTTCTCTTAATATTGAGGCAATTTCAGGTCTTTCAAATGAACTTAAATCAAAAATTCAAGAAGTATCGCCTCGTTCAATTGCTGATGCACAAAAAATTGATGGCATGACTCCTGCCGCATTATCACTTATTATTACATATATTCAACGTCAACGGCGTGAAAAGGCTAAAACAGCTTAATGGATTTTTCTACAGAAAAAAAATATCAACAATTATTAAATATTATTCCTTCTGTTTCACGTGAAACGATGGAAAATTTAATGCAGTTTGAGTCTTTAATACTTCAATGGAATGCACATATTAATTTGATATCTGCTACAACTATACCAGATCTATGGACACGACATATTTTAGATTCAGCACAAATTTTTCCTTTGTATGCTCATTCTTTACATTGGTGTGATTTAGGATCAGGAGGAGGTTTTCCTGCAATTGTGATTGCTATCTTTTTGAAAGAAAAAAAAGCAGGACATATTAATCTTGTTGAAAGTAATGGGAAAAAAGTTGCTTTTTTGCGAACAGTTATTGCTCAACTTAATCTTCCAGCAACGGTTTATCACGCTAGAATTGAAGATATATATCAAAAAATTCCCATATCTGATATTATAACGGCACGAGGATTAGCGCCGCTTGATACTCTTTTACAACTCATTTTTCCTTTATTAACAGAAAAAACAATAGCTCTTTTGCAAAAAGGTCGGGATTACGCTACAGAAATAAAAAATGCCTCTGCCAATTGGCACTTTGATCTGTTAAAACATAAAAGTAAAGTTGATGAAAATTCTGTTATTTTGGAAATTTCTCATATTCGATCATATAGAGGGTAGAGCAAAATGAGCGAAACACGAATTATCGCTATTGCAAACCAAAAGGGTGGAGTCGGAAAAACAACCACAGCAATTAATCTTGCTACAGCTTTAGCGGCTATTGGTGAAAATGTCCTTATTATGGATGTTGATCCACAAGGTAATGCTAGTACAGGTTTAGGGATTGATCGTAATAGCCGTCCTTTATCTTCTTATGATGTTTTGGTTTCGGGCGTTTCAATTACACAGGCGGCTTTAAAAACAGCCGTACCCAATCTTTATATAGTTCCCTCTACACTTGATCTCTTAGGAGTGGAAATGGAAATTTCTTCATCAAAAGATCGCATACAACGCTTACGTAAAGCTCTCTATGATGATCCGGAAATGGAAAAAAAATTCAATTATGTTTTAATTGATTGTCCTCCTTCCCTTAATCTTTTAACACTTAATGCTATGGGGGCTGCGGATTCTGTTTTAGTGCCTATGCAGTGTGAATTTTTAGCACTTGAAGGTTTAAGTCAATTACTTGAAACAGTAAAACAAGTGCGATCCGTACTTAATCCATCTTTAGAGATCCAAGGTATTGTTCTAACAATGTATGATGGACGTAATAATCTTTCAAATCAAGTTGTTGAAGATGTACGCTCTTTTATGGGAGATAAAGTTTATCGTACTGTTATTCCACGAAATGTAAGAGTATCAGAAGCGCCCTCTTTTGGTAAACCTGTATTGCTTTACGATCTCAAATGTGCTGGAAGTCAAGCTTATTTGCGTCTAGCATCAGAAGTGATTCAACGTGAAAAACAAGCACGCGCTGCTGCTTAGAAATATAAAAAAATAATCTAAAAATTCAAAGAGAAAAATTATGAATGATGATCTCTCAAAAAAAAGACTAGGACGTGGATTAGCGGCATTGATTGGAGATATCAATTTAAACAATAATATTGCACGTTCATCAAGCTTTGATAAATTAAATGAATCCGGTAGTCTTTCTGAGCAATTTATTCCAATTGAATCTATTTCATGTAATCCTCATAATCCTCGGCGTCATTTTACTGAAACAGAGCTTGATAATTTGACACAATCAATTCGTCAACACGGTGTGGTTCAACCGATTATTGTAAGGCCTTTAAGAGATCATCCTCATCGGTTTGAATTGATTGCTGGTGAACGGCGCTGGCGTGCAGCACAACGTGCAAATTTAAACCAATTGCCAGTTATTATTCGCGATGTAGATGATAAAACGGCTTTGGAATTGGCAATTATTGAAAATGTTCAACGTGCAGATCTTAATCCTATCGAAGAAGCAAAGGGATATGAGATGCTTCTAAATGAACATGATTATACGCAAGTAGATTTAGCGCAAGTTATAGGAAAAAGTCGTAGTCATGTTGCAAATACGCTTCGTTTGTTAAAACTTCCAGAAAAAGTACAACAATTCTTAACTGATGGACAACTTTCCGCAGGTCATGCACGTTGTCTTATAACCGTTGATAATCCACAATATTTAGCTGAGAAAATTATTCGTGAAGGGCTTTCTGTACGTCAAACAGAAATACTTGCATATGAGCAAGCTAATCCTAAAACTAAAAAACGTACCAATTCGGAGAAAGATGCTGAAACAAAATCTTTAGAAAAATTACTTGCAGATGTGATAGGAATGAAAGTTATTATTCAACATGGTAAAAAAGGTGGAGATTTAAAAATACATTACTCTTCATTAGAACAATTAGATGAAATTTGTCGGCGTTTACAAAGTTAATCAATTGTTCTAAAAATGTTTTTTAACAGTTATCTTTTAAAATTTTTATTATTCTATACATATGCTCTTTAGCAAATTCTATATTGCTTGAAGGTAAAAAGTTTTTTTCATAAGTAGAATTTTCTTCATTAGTAAGTACATACAATGTCGCTTGAAGTGCTAGGTGAGCAACAACAAAATCTTTCGGTGTTATATTATTTTCTTTTAAAATATTCACAAGTTTTGGATTATTAGAAATATAGGCAGCGTATTTTTCAATATTATCATTATAAGTATTTAAATCACTTTTTTTATTCGTTTGTTCTGGTTTTGAATATAAATTTTTACATTCTATTTTGATTTTTTCCAGCTTTAAAAGAAGATCTTCTGTTAAGGGATAATTTGCAATGAAAGGCGATATAAAAGAAAGCTCATCTATTTCTTGTTTTTTTTCTTGAGCGTATGATGCAAAAGGAAAAATGAAGAAAAAGCACAATAGAAGTTTAAACATGACTAAAATTATCCTTTCTTTTTTGAATTTCAATAAATATTTTTTCGTCTGTTATTCTTTATTTTTAGAAAAACATTTGTTAAATGTAATCGAAATAAACACAATTATTAGGAATGATAAAAACACGGTGATTTTTTAATGCACGGACTTTTTTATTAGATTAATGGGATGATATTTTTTAATGTCTCATAGCTGATTAGTTGCTCAAAATGAGTTTTTCACAGCTATCTAAAAGAATTGTCGCTTTAAAAAAATGTTTTTTAACAAATTCAAGATTGTTTAGAAATATAGTATTTTTCTCAGTAGAATATTCCTTTTCAGGTACAAATATGAGAAGCGTTGATATTTCTTTAAGAGCTAAGGTTCCTGAAGCAAAATCTTTCGGTGTTATATTATTTTCTTTTAAAATATTTACAAGTTTTGGTTTACTAGAAATATAGGTAGTGTAATTTTCAATACTAGAATGGATACTAGAATCATAACTTATAAGATTATTTTTTGTTTCTGGAAGTAAATTTTTACATTCTTTTTCAATTTTTTCCAGCTTTAAAAAAAAATCTTCTGTTAAGGGATAATTTGCGATGAGAGATGATATAAGAGAAGAATTATCTGTTTCCTTTTCCTCTGCCCTTGTTAGTTGAATATGTATCACGAAAAGAAAAAGGAGGAACAAACGTAATACGAACTTAAGCATGGTTAAAAATTATCCTTTCTTCTTCGAATTTCAGCAAAGACTTCTTCATCTGTTTCTTCTTCCATTACAAGGTTTCTTCGCAACACACTATCATCCCAGCGGAGAAAGGGATTTGTTGTTTTTTCTTGCCCTAAAGTGACAGGAAGAGTCATGGCATTTTTTGCGCGCAGTAAAAAAACATCTTCTACTCTTTGCTGGAGTTTTTTATTATGTGGGTCAATTGTTAGCGCGAAAAGAGCGTTATTTTTTGTGTACTCGTGTCCACAATAGAGGAGTGTTTCATCGGGAAGTTTACGAAGTTTTTTTAAAGAATTTAGCATTTGTGCAGCTGTTCCTTCAAAAAGACGTCCACAACCAAGTGAAAAAAGTGTGTCTCCAGCAAACAGTAATTTTTTTTCAGAAAAATAGTAAGATAGCGCTCCTAGCGTATGGCCAGGTGTTGATAGAGCTAAAAGTGTGTGAGAACCAAAAAAAAGTTTCTCATCATGGTGAAGTGTTTGATCAAGATGATGAATCTTTTCTTTTTCTGCTTCTGGTCCAATAATTATAGCATTGTAAACTTGTTTTAATTCTGCTAGGGCTTCTACATGGTCGTGATGATGGTGAGTCACAAAAATAGTGTTAAGTGTCCAATTACGGCGCTTTAAAGCGTTATGAATCGCTTTGCTTTCTGGAGCATCTATTGCGGCTGTCATACCACTTTTTTCATCATGAATGAGCACACCAAAATTATCTTCTCGACAGATAAACTGTTCAATCAGCATGTTTTTTCTCCTGAACAGTGTTTCGCAATGAATCTATAAAATAATTTGTGATGGTAAGTTTTTTAAGAATCAGATTTGTCCTCTTCTGTAAAAAGTCCTTTTGAATGTTTTATAATGATAGGCATTTGGGTAAGCATGAAAAGGACTGTTATAGGCATGACGCCAAAAACTTTGAAACTCGTCCAAAAATTATCGCTAAAATTGCGCCAAATAATTTCATTCAAAAGAGCAAGAAAAATGAAAAAAAATGCCCAACGATAGGTCAATTTTTGCCAGCCTAAATCATCAAGTTTTAAGGTAGAATCAAGAGCATAACGCAAAAGGGGTTTTTTAAAAAACATTCCACCAAAAAGTATCAAAGCAAATAAGCTATTAATGATTGTTGGTTTCATTTTTATGAAAGTTTCATTATGAAGCCAGAGAGTTAAAAAACCAAAAACTAAAACAAATATTCCCGAAATAAGAGGCATAATAGGAATTTGTTTTGCAAGGATCCATGATAAGCTTAGAGAAATAATAATTGCTACCATAAAAATAGCTGTTGCAGGGAAAATAGGCTTGCTAAAATTTTGAAAAAATTCAATGTTTTTTATCAACCATTCTCCTTTATAATTAGCAAAAAAGAAGGCGACCAATGGTCCCATTTCTAAAAGAAACTTAAGTGTTGGTGAAAGGGGCGTTTTTTTATTGTTATTCACATTTTTTTCAGAATTATTATGTGAATTAGGGTTAGATAAAGGCTGTTTCATACATGTTTTCCTGCAATAGTTTCGGCAAAGTCAGAAGCAGAAAAGGGTTGAAGGTCTTCAATATTCTCTCCTATACCGATAAAATAAACGGGTAATTTATATTTTGCTGCGATAGCGACAAGAATTCCTCCTCGTGCTGTTCCATCCAGCTTTGTCATGACCAAACCATTAACACCAGCAATATCACGGAAAATGTCCACTTGGTTGAGTGCATTTTGTCCGGTCGTTGCATCAAGTGTTTGAAGGATTGTATGGGGCGCTTGGGGGGTGTGTTTTCTTAAAACACGAATAATTTTTGCTAACTCATCCATCAATTCAGATTTATTTTGTAAACGTCCTGCTGTATCAATAATTAATACATCACTGTTTGCTTTTTTTGCTTTCTCAAAAGCATCAAAGGCTAAACTTGCAGCATCTGCACCTAATTTTGTAGAAATAACAGGAGAATCAGTACGTTCACCCCAAATATGCAGTTGCTCAATAGCTGCGGCTCGGAAAGTGTCACCGGCTGCAAGCATAACTTTTAATCCCCCTGCTGTTAATTTGGCGGCAAGTTTTCCAATAGTTGTCGTTTTTCCAGTGCCATTTACACCTACTAGCAAAATAACATGAGGCTTATGGCTGAGATCAAGTTCTAATGGTATTGCAACAGGTTCCAGAACTTTTTTGATCTCATCAGCTACAATAGTATGAATGTCATCTGGAGAGAGGTCTTTTCCATAACGACTGGAAGCTAAAGTATTTGTGATGCGCGTTGCCGTTTCTACACCGAGGTCAGCTTGAATCAGAATATCTTCGAGCTCTTGCAGTGTAGCTTCATCAAGTTTTCTTTTAACAAAGAGGTCACTAATTGATCCGCTTAGGCGTTGTGAAGAAAGCGATAGACCTTTTTTAAGGCGTCCAAACCACGCTGTCTTTTTTTGTTCAACAAAGGATTCAGACAAAATTTCTTCATCCTTTTTTTCACGGATGGTGTTTGTGACAATAATTTTTCCATAAGGGGGAATTTTAACAGAAAGGGAAGCTTTATCAGAATGAGATTCTAAAGGTGGAGATTTTTCATCACACTTTGTAGGTGTTGACTTTTTATTTTTTGTTTGTTCTTCTTTTTCTGTATCTATAGAGATTTCGTTGTTTTTTGTTCTTTCATTTTTGTCCTTCTTTTTTTCTATGATATCACTTTTATCAGGAATAGAAATTTGTTCCATTTCCTGCTCTTTAGATTTGTTAAAAGAAAATATTTTTTTTATAAAAGATTTTGTCATAAGAAATTTCCTGTTCAAGCAGCGTTTAATTTTGGAAGGACAGCAATTAATTTATCGCCATCATGGTCAACGATAAGGGCTTGAACAATTGTTCCTGCTTTTACACCTTTAATTTGTACAAGAGTATAATCTTCCGTTCGTCCGATTTCATCTCTTTCAACGAGAATTGTTTGTTGACTGTTTTTTAAATGAGCAAGATGCTTTTGGTAAGCTTCCTCACCTGCTTTACGTAGTCTTTCAGCACGCATTTTCACTATTCTACGGTTGATTTGTGGCATACGTGCGGCAGGTGTTCCTTCTCTTGGACTAAAGGGAAAGACATGTAGGTGGGTTAAATTACACTCTTTAATCAAAGCAAGACTGTTTTGAAACATCTCTTCTGTTTCGGTAGGAAAACCAGCAATTAAGTCGGCACCATAAACCATTGTAGGACGTTTGGCATGCAATTCTTGGCAAAATTGAATGGCATGTTCACGCAAATGCCGTCGTTTCATCCGTTTTAAAATCATATTATCACCTGCTTGCAAAGATAAATGCAAATGGGGCATGATTCTTTTTTCATAGGCTAAAAGATTTATGAGTTCTTCATCTGCTTCAATAGAGTCAATAGATGAGAGGCGTAATCGCGCTAAGTCAGGAATATGATGCAAAATAGCTGAAGTTAATTTTCCTAGAGTAGCTTTTCCAGGAAGATCGTGGCCATAACTTGTAAGGTCAACACCTGTAAGGACCACTTCTTGAATACCCACATCTGTCAGCTTTTTAATTTGTTCTATGACAGCACCCATGGGAACTGAACGAGATGGTCCACGTCCATAAGGAATAATGCAAAATGTACAGCGGTGATCGCATCCGTTTTGTACCTGTACAAAAGCGCGGGTACGTTCTTGCATTGCACTAACCATATGTGGAGCAATTTTTTTCACTTCCATGATATCATTGATACGCACCTTTTCGGTATGGTTAATACCAAAATCAGGAAGTTGACGATAAGAATGGGCGTGAAGTTTATCTTCGTTTCCTAAAACGAGATCCACTTCTGTCATTGAGGCAAAATTTTGTGCTTCTGTTTGGGCTGCACATCCTGTTACAATGATGCGCGCATGAGGATTTTCACGTCGCGCTTTGCGGATAGCTTGTTTTGCTTGTCGTACGGCTTCGGCAGTGACAGCGCAGGTATTAAAAATAATAGCACCATCTTTAAGCTGGTTTAGCCCTGAAGAAGTGCTCTCTTTGCGAATTATTTCCGATTCGTAGCTATTGAGTCGACAACCAAAAGTTACAATTTCTACTGCCATCAGGAGTGATCCTTTTTGTAGCACCCTGTTAAAGGGCTTAAAAAACCACTAAATTGATATTTTATTGGTCCTGTCATGATAATATGATTGTCTTCTCGGTAAAAAATATTAAGAGCTCCCTTTGGTAAATTCACATCAACATGGCGCTCTGTAAGTCCACGACGATAAGCAGCCACAGCACTTGCACAAGCAGCACTCCCACATGCTTGTGTTAATCCTGCCCCTCTCTCCCATGTGCGTAAATTTAGACTTTTCTTTGACGTTATGCAAGCAATGGAAATATTGCACCGTTCGGGAAACAGGGGATCATGTTCAAGTTTTGGTCCATATTTTTCTAAAGGAAAATGTTGAATATCATTTTCAATAAAAAAGATAGCATGGAGATTGCCAATGGATATAAGGCAAGCATCTTTTAGAGGACCAGCCGTAATTTCTACGTGATTGGTATCAACTATTTCACGTGAAACAGGCATCTCTTTTGCATTGAAATTTGGGCATCCCATATCAACAGAGATAAGATCGCCGGTTTGGCGTTTTCCTTCAATAATGCCAGCAGGAGTTTCTAAACGAAAATTTTCACCAAAATTACGGTCTGTGAGCCATGCAATAACACAGCGGGTACCATTGCCACAAGCTTTAGCTTTTGAACCATCAGCATTCCATATTTCGATGCGGAAGTCGGCTTTTTTCTGGGTTGGTGTGTGGATAGCCATGATTTGATCAAAATGCATTTCGGGATCTACCGATAAAGCAAGGATTGCTTGTGGTGTAAAAGCATGTGCGCTTTCACGCATATCCGCAACAATAATTTGATTTCCAAGACCGTCCATTTTGCTAAATGGCGTTTTCATGAAACTTCTCTATTTCTAATGATTACTTAATTAAGGGATATATGACTGAAAATCTTATAAATTTCTAGTGTTTAATAAATATAAAATTGGGTATATAAATTATTTCATTTAAAATAAGTAATTTAAATCCTGTTTTTTTTCATTTGTTAATTTATCTTTGTAACTATAACAAATATTCACTTGATTTTTTATAAGCTTATTTATTGCTGTGGGAGAGAGTACAGACATGGCGTTTTCAAAAGTTTCGTTTTTCGTTGCACTATCAACTGTAATGTTTTTAGGGGGATGTTCAACAACACGGTTTGATGGTAATGACGATGGTAACGCATTAGAAGTTTTTTATCCATCTCAACAAATGACAATATTAGAAGCGTCTGATCTGTCGTCCACTTCTTCCTCGATATCTGAAGATGCAAACGCTCCGATGTATGAAAAAGGAGATTCTCAGAGCGATGGACGAATGGCTAGTCTCGAATTGCCAAGCAATGCCACTGATTTATTTCCTGCAAGTATTGCTGGGGTATGGAATCTTTCTATGGGAGGAAAAGTTTGCCGGATTGCAACTCCACAAACAAAGTTTGGACAAGGGTACCGTGCTGGTCCTTTACACTGTCCAGGAATTGCTTCCCAAGTGAGATCGTGGGCTGTTAAAGGAAAAAGATTATATTTTTATAATAACTCTGGACGTGTTATCCTCGTTTTTTATTCTTCAAATGTTGATCGTTTTGAGGGACGCACACTTGATGATCATCCCGTTATTTTAAGTCGTTAAATCATTTTTGACCGTTTATGAAAAAGTAAGTTATAGAAACAGATTCGTGAAAAAAATTTGTATTTTTCATTGAGAACGGTTTGAAAAAGGTTGTTTGGATGATTCTCGTTTCAACACGCTATAAGGAGTTGGTCTCTAAAGGAGAAGTTTGTTTTGATCCAGCTCAATTAGTTTTAACAGAGCATTTTGATCATTTATTAAAAAAAATTGAGGAACAAAATGTTTCTCGTCCTTGGTTTTTGGTATTTTTGTCTTTTTTAAAAAGAATACTTAAAAGGAAAAAACAAAATATTGCTCGTGTTGCAAAACAAGGGGCTGAAAATGGATCTTTTCAGGGGCTGTATATTTATGGTGAAGTAGGACGGGGCAAAACCATGCTGATGGATTTGTTCTTTTCTTGTTTGCCGAAAGGTCATAAAAAGCGCGCCCATTTTAATGACTTTATGGCTGATGTGCATGAGCGCATTAATTTGTATCGTCAAGCATCTGGGCATACAAAATCTAAACAGGATAATCCTATTTTAGCTGTTGCTGAAGATCTTGCACGAGAAACAAAGGTGCTTTGTTTTGATGAATTTAGTGTAACAGATATCGCTGATGCTATGGTGTTGGGGCGGCTTATTTCTGCTTTGTTTGATAAAGGAATTTTCTTTATTGCAACTTCAAATGTGGCGCCCGATAACCTTTATTATAACGGTTTAAATCGCGAACTCTTTTTGCCTTTTATTCAAGTTTTGAAAGCATATGTTCGTGTTGTTAATCTTGATGCAAAAACAGATTATCGTCTTGAAAAATCAAATCTACAGCCCGTGTATGTAACACCTTTAGGGAAAAAAGCAGATGAATGCATGGATAAAGCATGGGCACTTGTATTGCAAGGAAATAAGGAGATATCTGATGAGTTTTCTATAAAAGGGCGCCTTATTCCTATTCCGCGTTTTGGTGCTGGATGTGCACGCTTTGATTATCGAGATTTGTGTGTACAGCCTTTGGCCGCGGCTGAGTATTTGGTATTAGGCGAGCGTTATCATACGATTTTTATCGATAATGTACCGGTTATGGATGATACATGTCGCAATGAAACAAAACGGTTTATTTTGCTCATTGATACTCTTTATGAGCGCCACATACGATTATTTATGTCTGCAGCAGCAGATGTGGAGCATTTGTATAAGGGGCATGCGCAGATCACGGAAACATTTGAGTTTCAAAGAACACAGTCACGTCTTTTTGAAATGCAAAGTCACGATTATTTGAAACTTTGGGAAGAACATTTTCTTTTGAAGAAGAAGCATTGATTATACTTTTACCTTTACGTAAACTGTAAAAATAATAACTCTTTGAAATTAAAGATATGCAATAATTCTGTTGTATTTTTTTTAAATTCACTTTATCGATACATCATGATAATTTTCTAATAGTTGTTTGTGCGGAGGGTTATTGTTTTTGTGAAGAGAGAAATTTGTAAATTTCATTGCTTTACTCCTTTTTATGATATTGTTTAAATATGGTTGAAGTCAAAAATATTCAGTATACGGACGCAAATGAGTGTGCGCTGGATTGTCTAAAAGTTAGGAAAAAATAAAATGGCACGAAAAAAAATAGCTCTCATTGGTTCAGGTATGATTGGTGGTACTTTGGCACATATTATTGGGCTTAAAGAGCTTGGTGATGTTATCTTATTTGATATTGCAGAAGGTGTACCACAGGGTAAAGCTCTTGATATTGCTGAGTCTTCACCTGTTGATGGTTTCGATGTTCATTTAAAAGGGGCAAATGCCTATGATGCAATTGAAGGTGCTGATGTTGTTATTGTAACAGCAGGGGTTGCACGGAAACCTGGTATGAGCCGTGATGATCTTTTGGGTGTTAATCTAAAAGTTATGGAACAAGTTGGTGCTGGAATTAAAAAATATGCACCTTCAGCTTTTGTTATTTGTGTTACAAATCCCCTTGATGTAATGGTATGGGCATTGCAGAAATTTTCAGCTCTTCCAGTGCATAAAGTGGTTGGTATGGCTGGTGTTCTGGATTCAGCGCGTTTTCGTTACTTTTTATCTGAAGAACTTAAAGTCTCTGTCAAAGATGTGACAGCTTTTGTTTTAGGTGGGCATGGTGATTCAATGGTGCCTTTGGTGCGTTATTCAACAGTTGGTGGTATTTCTTTGCCTGATCTTGTTAAAATGGGTTGGACAACACAGGAAAGAATTGATCAAATTATTCAACGTACCCGTGATGGTGGTGCAGAGATTGTTAGTTTGTTAAAAACAGGTTCTGCTTATTATGCACCAGCAGCTTCTGCTGTTTCTATGGCTGAGGCCTACCTAAAGGATACTAAGCGTGTTATGCCTGTTGCAGCCTATCTTTCAGGGGAATATGGGGTTAATGATACCTATGTTGGGGTACCTGTTGTACTTGGTGCAGGTGGTGTTGAACGAGTCATTGAAATTGATCTTGATAAAGAAGAAAGAGGTGCTTTTGATTATTCAGTAAATGCGGTTAAAAAGCTTTGTGAAGCTTGTATTGCTCTTGTGCCTAGCCTCAAGTAAATTGAACAGGATTTTGTTCATTAAAATTAAAGTATTTAGAATATTATAACTTTAGGACTAATAATAATCCATAAAAGAAAAGGACAAATGCATGAATATCCATGAGTATCAGGCCAAACGTCTGCTTCATGAATATGGAGCACCAATTGCAAATGGTGTCGCTGTTTATTCTGTAGAGCAAGCTGAAAAATGGGCGGAAAAATTACCCGGATCTCTCTATGTGGTTAAAAGTCAGATACACGCTGGTGGTCGTGGTAAGGGTAAGTTTAAAGAACTTGGTCCTGATGCAAAGGGTGGTGTTAGGCTTGCAAAATCTGTTGAAGAAGTTGTTGCAAATGTTCAAGAAATGCTTGGAAAAACTTTGGTAACCAAACAAACTGGTCCAGAGGGTAAGCAGGTCAACCGCCTTTATATTGAAGATGGTGCCGATATTGAACGGGAGCTTTATCTTTCACTTTTGGTTGACCGTAGCGTTGGTCGAATTGCTTTTGTTGTTTCAACAGAAGGTGGAATGGATATTGAAACGGTTGCTGAAGAGACACCAGAAAAAATATTCACACTTCCCATTGATGCTGTAGAGGGTGTTACTTCTGCTGATAGTGCAAGACTTTGTGATGCGTTGGAACTACAAAGTAGTGCGCGAGAAGATGGTGAAAAGCTTTTTCCGATTCTCTATAAGGCATTTTGTGAAAAAGATATGAGCCTTTTAGAAATCAATCCGCTTATTGTGATGAAAGATGGTCACTTGCGCGTTCTTGATGCAAAAGTTTCTTTTGATAATAATGCTCTGTTTCGTCATCCAGATATTTTAGAATTGCGCGATCTTTCAGAAGAAGATCCAAAGGAAATAGAAGCATCAAAGCATGATCTTGCTTATGTTGCTCTTGAGGGTACGATTGGTTGCATGGTTAATGGTGCTGGGCTTGCTATGGCAACAATGGATATCATTAAGCTTTATGGAGCAGAGCCAGCGAATTTTTTGGATGTTGGTGGTGGAGCATCAAAAGAAAAAGTGACAGCTGCTTTTAAAATTATTACGGCCGATCCGAATGTTAAGGGCATTTTGGTTAACATTTTTGGTGGTATTATGCGTTGTGATGTCATTGCTGAAGGTGTGGTTGCTGCTGTTCGTGAGGTTGGTTTAAAGGTTCCCTTGGTTGTTCGTCTTGAAGGTACTAATGTTGAGCAAGGTAAAGCAATTATCAATGAGAGTGGTTTGAATGTTATTCCTGCTGATGATTTAGATGATGCTGCCCAAAAAATTGTTGCAGCCGTGAAGGGAGCTTAAGTTATGTCGATTCTTGTGAATAAAGAGACAAAAGTTCTCGTTCAAGGGCTTACAGGAAAAACAGGAACATTTCATACAGAACAGGCGCTTGCTTATCATGGTACGCAAATGGTTGGTGGCGTTAATCCTAAAAAGGGTGGAGAAACATGGGAGGGTTCAAAAGGCGAAACTCTTCCTATTTTTGCTAATGTTGCAGAAGCAAAAGAAAAAACAGGCGCGGATGCTTCTGTTATTTATGTTCCTCCTGCAGGGGCTGCGGCAGCTATTATAGAGGCTATTGAAGCTGAAATTCGTTTAATTATCTGTATTACGGAAGGTATTCCCGTTATGGATATGGTGAAAGTAAAGGCGCGATTAGAAAACTCAAAGTCGCGTCTTGTTGGTCCTAATTGTCCCGGTATTCTTACACCAAATGAATGTAAAATTGGTATTATGCCTGGTTCTATTTTTAGAAAAGGTTCTGTTGGCGTTGTCTCGAGGTCGGGAACTTTAACTTATGAAGCCGTTTTTCAAACGAGTCAGGAAGGTCTCGGACAAACAACTGCTATAGGGATTGGTGGCGATCCTGTTAAGGGTACTGAATTTATTGATGTGTTGGAAATGTTTTTAGCGGATGATGAAACCGAGTCTATTGTTATGATTGGTGAGATTGGTGGTTCTGCTGAAGAAGAAGCAGCACAGTTTCTGCAAGATGAAGCAAGAAAAGGTCGTAAAAAGCCAGTTGTTGGCTTTATTGCTGGCCGTACGGCTCCTCCAGGACGCACAATGGGACATGCTGGTGCTGTTATTTCTGGTGGTAAAGGTGGAGCAGAAGATAAAATTGCGGCAATGGAATCAGCAGGGATTCGTGTGTCTTCTTCGCCATCACAGATAGGTAAGACTTTGATGTCAGTTTTGAAAGGCTAAAAGAAAGTTTCACCTGAATAAGAAAAGGTTCTTAGATTCAGGTGAAAAAGCTTGAGTATAAATAAGGTAAAACTTTTTTGAATGTTCGATCACTGCTTGTTTGTAAGCATTTAAAGATCAAAAAGAGATATGAGATATAAGGAGACGGAATAAATGTTCCGGAGAAGTATATGGCAAGGCAGGACGAAATAAATAGCCTTTTTGCACAGACATCATTTCTTTATGGTGGGAATGCGGATTATATAGATCAACTTTATGCTCAATATGAAAAAGATCCTACCAGTGTTGATTCACAGTGGCGTGCTTTTTTTGAAGGACTTCATGATAACAAAGAAGATGTTCTTAAAAATGCTGAAGGAGCAACATGGCAGCGTGATCATTGGCCATTAAAAGCAGAGGGTGAATTGATTTCTGCTCTTGATGGTGATTGGTCTTCTCTTGAAAAATATTTTGGCGATAAATTAAAGGAAAAAGCAATAACAGGTGTTGCACAAAATGGAAAAACTTCCAGTGAACAAGATATTATTCGTGCAACACGTGATTCTGTTCATGCAATTATGATGATTCGTGCGTTTCGAGAACGGGGACATCTTCATGCACAACTTGACCCTCTTCAATTGGCCGAAAAACAAGAAGATTATAAAGAACTTTCTCCAGAAGCTTATGGTTTTACTCCAGCTGATTACGAGCGTCCCATTTTTATTGATAATGTTTTAGGGTTGGAATATGCAACTATTCCGCAAATGCTTGAGATTCTCAATCGTACCTATTGTTCAACAATCGGTGTGGAATATATGCATGTTTCTGATCCGGTTCAGAAAGTATGGCTTCAAGAACGCATTGAAGGGCGAGATAAAAAAAATTCTTTCACACAACAAGACAAGAAAGCTATTCTGAATAAGCTTATTCAGGCAGAGGGATTCGAACAGTTTTTAGACACTAAATATAAAGGTACAAAGCGTTTTGGACTCGATGGTGGTGAGGCGCTGATTCCCGCTCTTGAACAGATTATCAAATGTGGTAGTGCTTTGGGGGTTAGGGAAGTTATTTTAGGAATGGCACATCGTGGTCGTTTAAATGTTCTTTCACAAGTTCTTGCCAAACCGCATAGGGCTATTTTTCATGAATTCAAAGGGGGATCTTACAAGCCTGATGATGTGGAGGGATCCGGTGATGTCAAATATCATTTGGGAACTACCGCTGATCTGGACTTTGATGGTAAAAAAGTTCATTTATCGCTGTTGGCCAATCCATCTCATCTTGAGATTGTTGATCCGGTTGTTATGGGAAAAGCACGTGCTAAACAAGATCAACTTATGGGACCTGCGCATACTGATTTACTCCCATTAAGTGAGCGTTCAAAAGTGATGCCATTGCTTATTCATGGTGATGCTGCTTTTGCAGGACAAGGCGTTATCCAAGAAACTTTTGGTCTTTCAGGTCTTAAAGGTTATCGTGTTGCGGGCTCACTTCATGTTATTATCAATAACCAGATTGGTTTTACAACATCCCCACGTTTTTCACGTTCTTCGCCTTATCCATCAGATGTCGCAAAAATGATTGACGCACCAATTTTCCATGTGAATGGTGATGATCCTGAGGCAGTTGTTTTTGTTGCCAAAATAGCAACAGAGTTTCGCCAAATTTTTCATAAACCAGTGGTTATTGATATGTTTTGTTATCGCCGTTATGGGCATAATGAAGGTGATGAACCTTCCTTTACGCAGCCGCTTATGTATAAAGCAATACGTAATCATAAAACAACACTTCAACTTTATAGTGACCAATTGGTAGAAGAAGGAATGGTTACTTCAGAAGAGATTGAGCAACAAAAAAAATTATGGCGCGATAAGCTTGAAGGTGAACTTGAAGCAAGTGCTTCTTACAAACCTAATAAGGCTGATTGGCTTGATGGAAGCTGGACGGGACTCAAGGCTTTTAGTAGTTCTGATGAGCAGCATTCTAGAACAACTGGTGTTGAATTAAAAACTTTAAAGGAAATTGGTCAGAAAATTGTTGAAATTCCAGCAGATTTTCACGTTCACAAAACCATTCAACGTTTTTTAAATAATCGTGCTAAAATTTTTGAAACCGGTGAGGGTGTTGACTGGGCAACTGCTGAAGCTTTAGCTTTTGGTTCACTTTGTTTGGAAGGAGCACCGGTTCGTCTTTCCGGTGAAGATGTTGAGCGAGGAACTTTTTCACAACGTCATTCAGTTCTTTATGACCAAGAAAATGAGGCGCGTTATATTCCTTTGAATCATTTACAAAAGGGGCAAGCACTTTATGACGTTGTTAATTCTATGCTTTCTGAAGAAGCTGTTCTTGGTTTTGAATATGGATATTCTCTTGCTGAACCACGAGGATTAACACTTTGGGAAGCACAATTTGGTGATTTTTCTAATGGTGCACAGGTCATTTTTGATCAATTTATTTCATCCGCAGAGCGTAAGTGGCTTCGTATGTCTGGTCTTGTGTGTTTATTGCCTCATGGTTTTGAAGGGCAAGGGCCGGAGCATTCTTCTGCACGTTTAGAACGGTTTCTTCAACTTTGTGCGGAAGATAATATGCAGGTTGCTAATTGTACAACCCCTGCAAATTATTTTCATATTTTGCGTCGACAAATTAAGCGTGATTTCCGTAAGCCATTGATTTTGATGACACCGAAATCACTTTTACGTCATAAGCGAGCTGTTTCTCTTCTCAATGAAATGGGGCCAGAAACAAGTTTTTGTCGTGTGTTACTTGATGATGCAGAATGTCTCAAAGATTCTGTCATTAAGTTGCAAAAAGATAATAAGATTCGCCGTGTCGTTCTTTGTACTGGTAAGGTTTATTACGACCTTTATGAAGAACGTGAAAAAAAGGGTATTGATGATGTTTATCTCCTTCGTATTGAACAGCTTTATCCTTTCCCTGCAAAAGTTTTGGTGAATGTGTTGTCGCGCTTTTTGCAGGCGGAAGTTTTTTGGTGCCAAGAGGAACCAAAAAACATGGGGGCTTGGTCATTTATTGAGCCTTATTTGGAATGGGTTTTGACGCATATTAATGCGCAATATTCACGTGCTCGTTATGCAGGACGTCCTGCGAGTGCGTCACCGGCCTCTGGGTTAATGGTGAAACACCTTGAACAACTGGCTGCGTTTCTTAAAGACGCGTTAGGTTCTTAATTTATTACTACTCTGATGTATGGAAAAATATTATGACTACTGAAATTCGTGTTCCTACTTTGGGCGAATCGGTTACCGAAGCAACGGTTGGCAAATGGTTTAAAAAACTTGGCGAAGCTGTCGCTATGGATGAGCCTTTGGTTGAATTAGAAACTGATAAGGTAACCGTTGAAGTTCCTTCTCCTGTTGCTGGGAAATTATCTGAAATCATTGCAAAAGAAGGCGATACGGTTGAAGTAAATGCTCTTTTAGGAGTGGTGAAAGCTGGAGAAGCTGGTATCTCCCAATCACTTTCACCTTCTGCTACACTTGTTCCAGCGGCTTCATCTGAATCGGAGAAGCCTGCTTTGAGCAGTGCAATGCCTCCTTCTCCTTCAGCAGCAAAATTGATGGCTGAAAATAATGTTGCAAAAAGCGATATTTCAGGTTCTGGAAAACGTGGACAAATTCTTAAAGAAGATGTTCTTGGTGGATTAAAACAAAGTACAAATGCTCCTACACCCTCTTCTTCTGCGACGAGTTCTTCGGCAACTCCTGTCCAAGAAACACGTGAAGAGCGGGTTCGTATGACGAAATTGCGTCAAACAATTGCTCGCCGTCTTAAAGATGCACAAAATGTAGCAGCAATGTTAACCACATTTAATGAGGTTGATATGTCAGCGGTGATGGATTTGCGCAAGCGGTATAAGGATCTTTTTGAAAAGAAACATGGTGTTAAGCTTGGTTTTATGGGGTTTTTTACTAAGGCTGTTTGTCATGCATTAAAAGAACTTCCTGCTGTTAATGCAGAGATTGATGGGACAGATATTGTTTACAAAAACTATGTCAATGTTGGAATTGCTGTTGGAACGGATAAAGGACTTGTTGTTCCAGTGGTGCGAGATGCAGATCAAATGTCATTGGCAGAGATTGAAAAAGAGATTGGTCGTTTGGGGCGTCTTGCGCGTGATGGAAAATTAGCCGTTTCTGATATGCAGGGCGGAACTTTTACCATTACCAATGGTGGTGTGTATGGATCGTTGATGTCAACACCGATTTTGAATGCACCACAATCTGGTATTTTGGGAATGCATGCGATTAAAGAGCGAGCAATGGTTGTTGAGGGTCAAGTTGTGATCCGCCCCATGATGTATTTAGCGCTTTCTTATGATCACCGTATTGTGGATGGGCAAGAAGCTGTGACTTTCCTTGTGCGTGTTAAGGAAAGCTTAGAAGATCCGGAACGCCTTGTTCTTGATTTGTAAAATACAGTTTTCAGGATGAAAGGAGAAACGGATGTCTTATGATGTGGCTGTGATCGGAGCGGGTCCAGGTGGTTATGTAGCAGCAATAAAGGCGGCGCAACTGGGACTTAAAGTAGCAATTATTGAAAAGCGTACAACATTAGGAGGAACATGTCTCAACGTTGGTTGTATTCCTTCTAAAGCGTTGTTGCATGCTTCAGAAGTATTTTCTGAAACCCAGCATGGTTTTGAAACGCTTGGTATTTCTATTGGTAAATCTAAGCTTAATCTTGAACAAATGATGGTTCATAAGAAAGCTGTGGTGACGGCCAATACGAGTGGTGTTTCTTTTTTGATGAAAAAAAATAAAGTTGATACTTTTTTTGGGACAGCCAAAATTTTGAGTGCGGGTCATGTGGAAGTTGTTGCCAGAGATGGTAATAAACAAACAATTGAAACAAAAAATATTATTATTGCTACCGGTTCAGAGAGTTCAGGCATTCCAGGAGTGAATGTTGAAATTGATGAAAAGACTATTGTTTCTTCTACGGGAGCTCTTTCACTTGAAAAAGTACCAACGCATATGATTGTCGTGGGTGCTGGTGTCATTGGTTCAGAACTTGGATCAGTTTGGAGCCGTTTAGGTGCTAAGGTGACCATTATTGAGTATCTTAATAAAGTTTTGGGCTCAATGGATGGTGAAGTTTCACGGCAATTTCAGAAGTTAATGGAAAAACAGGGGATTGAATATAAAACGGGTGCAAAGGTAACAGCTGTTACACAATCTGGCTCAACTGCTCAGGTGAGCTTTGAATCTGTCAGAGGTGGTGAATCTGAAACTTTAGAGGCTGATGTTGTGCTTATTGCTACTGGACGTTCTCCTTATACAGAGGGGCTTGGCTTACAAGAGGTTGGTATTCAGTTAGATGAACGCGGATTTATTGCAATTGATGCTCATTGGCAGACGAATGTTCCAGGAATTTATGCGATTGGTGATGTTGTAAAAGGACCAATGCTAGCACATAAAGCAGAGGAAGAAGGCGTTGCTGTGGCAGAAATTTTGGCAGGTCAAAAAGGGCATGTTAATTTTGATGTTATTCCTAGTGTTGTTTATACACAGCCGGAAATTGCGAGTGTAGGAAGGACAGAAGAAGAGCTAAAAACTGCTGGCATTGAATATAATGTTGGCAAATTTCCTTTTATGGCCAATGGTCGTGCACGTGCAATGCAAAAGAGTGATGGGTTTGTTAAAATCCTTTCTGATAAAAAAACAGATCGGGTATTAGGGGGGCATATTCTTGGATTTGGTGCTGGTGAAATGATCCATGAAATTGCAGTTTTAATGGAATTTGGTGGTTCATCAGAAGATCTGGGACGTTGTTGCCATGCACATCCTACCTTATCAGAAGCTGTGCGTGAGGCAGCTTTGGCAACATTTGCTAAACCACTTCATATTTAAAAAGCTTTTAAAAAGTAAATTTTAAAAGGTACGGGGGGCAGAAAATATTTGTGAAGCATGCAACAACATTTTAAAACTTTAAAAAAGAATATAACCAATTGTATTGAAGTGTTCCGTTTGTTGTATGCTTTTCGATAATTACTGTTTTAGATATCTGTTGTGCAGTTTTGATTGATTATTCTGTTGTGCACTATCGTTTAGAGCGGTGGTGTTTAGTCTATGTAAAGTTTTATATATGGGGTAGTTTTTATACTGTTATAAAATATTTAAGATAGGATTCTGAGCCTATCTGCGTGCTTTGTGTTAAGAAAACATCTCTCAAAATGCCCAAATCTACTTCGCAATGGTGCTCGTGAATGGTATAGCTGTAAAGTTTCTCTTGAAATATATGAAATTCATTCAAACTGTTATAAGACCTATTGTGCACCATCATCTTTATGTTTAGTAAAAGTACACGCTGACATTGATAATACACTTTTTCAGTTCTCAATATTGCTAAAGCTTTTTATTATTTGAGAGTTTTCATAAGAGAATTTTTATTCTGTTCTTTTATCATTTTACCTCACACGCTCGCTTTGTTTGTGATGCGCAGACAAAAGATTTTAATTGCTTCAATGTGAGAGAGTTTGTGATTAAGAGAATTTTACAGTATTCAGCGTTATGAATCAACATGTTATATATGATGATGAATCATATGAAAAGGGAAGCCAAGAGGAATTCATTCACCCGAAGAAATTGAATTGTTTAATGATTGGTATAGGTTAAGGATCTTTGTCATTTAAGATGAAGAAGGGAGGAATTGAATATTCTACAAAATACCGCTCTTCTTTAAAAGAGCGGTATTTTTATATCTTTTGTTTATGACACTATCTTTTTGATGATAATGACAAGTTATACAGTGTGATTAAATTAGTTTTTTCTTCTCTGTTTTTCTTGATCATTGCTCGCTATGTCTTAAAAAGATGCTATGTCTCTTCTTTACGGTTGTTAAGAAATCGCAATGTTGCCAAAACATAACGAATAGCTAAAATTTTTTTGAAAACCATAATTACACGAGAATATTAAGTTTGTTTTCATTGGGCAGTTTTATGATAACTTAAAAAATTAAGCATATGCTTTCTATAGGTATTAAAATTGTAATTTTTTATCCTCTTGTTGTTCTCTTATAAAAGTGGGAAGCCCCATATGATCAAGATATTTAAGGAAAGGGTGGGGTGGTAACTCTTCCACATTGACCATAGTTTTAACATCCCATTCACCTGTGGCAATAAGAAGAGCTGTTGCGGCTGCTGGTACGCCAGCCGTATAGGAAATGCCTTGTGCCCCAGTTTCATGAAAAGCTTGTTTGTGATCGGCTATATTATAGATAAAAATTTCTCTCGGTTTTCCATCTTTTTCGCCTTTAATAAGATCTCCAATACAGGTTTTTCCTGTGTAGTCTGGGGCGAGAGAGGAAGGGTCGGGTAAGACGGCCTTTACGACTTTCAAGGGAACGACTTCTTGTCCTTCTGCTGTCTTAATGGGCTGTTCAGATAAGAGACCAAGATTTTTTAGAACAGTAAAAACAGTGATATAACGATCACCAAATCCCATCCAGAAACGGACATTCTCTACATCAAGATTTTTGGAAAGTGAATGAATTTCATCATGTCCTGTCATATAGGCTTTTTGTTTTCCCACAACGGGAAGATCCCATTCATGGCTGACTTCAAACATTTTATTGGAAGTCCATTTTTTATTTTGCCACGACCATACTTGTCCTGTAAATTCACGGAAGTTAATTTCTGGATCAAAATTTGTAGCAAACCAACGTCCATGATTTCCGGCATTAATATCAATAATATCAATATCTGTGATTTTATCAAAATAATCATCGCGCGCTAATGCTGCATAAGCATTCACTACACCTGGGTCAAAACCTGCTCCTAAAATAGCGGTTATACCAGCTTTTTCACATTCTGGACGCCGAGGCCATTCATAATTTCCATACCAAGGAGGTGTTTCACAAATTTTCAATGGGTCTTCATGAATTGCGGTATCGATATAAGCGCATTTGGTTTCAATACAAGCTGAAAGAACAGACATATTAAGAAAAGCAGAACCAACATTAATGACAATTTCGCATTTGGTCTTTTGGATGAGCTTTATAGTTTCTTCTACATTCATGGCATTGAGCGAATGGCTTTTGAGAACACCTTGCTTTTTCATTGTGTTTTTTTCTTTAATAGAAGAAATGATGGCTTCACATTTTTTGAGTGTTCGTGAAGCAATATGAATTTCACCAAGAATATCATTGTTTTGAGCACATTTGTGTGCAACAACTTGTGCAACACCTCCAGCACCAATAATGAGAACATTTTTTTTCATTGTAGGTCCATCTCCCTTTTTAATACTGTTGTATGACGTTTTTATGGTTGGTCTTTATGAAAGGCTTTCCTGATAGTCGTTATAGCTGAATTGGCGTTGAAGTATTAATGTACCATCGCACTCTTTGAGAACAATAGCAGGCATTGTAACGCCATTAAACCAGTTTTTCTTGACCATTGTATACCCTGCTGCATCCTGAAAAGACAGTCTATCGCCTATTTTAAGAGGTTTTTGAAATTGAAATGTTCCAAAAATATCGCCGGCAAGACAAGATTTTCCACAAATCATAATTTCGTGTGGTCCTTGATTGGGTTCTAATTTAGCATTTTCACGATAAATGAGAAGATCGAGCATATGTGCTTCAATTGAGCTATCAACGATGGCTAGATTCTTTTCATTATACAATGTGTCAAGAACACTGACTTCTAATGTGGTACTTTGGGTAATAGCAGCTTCTCCTGGTTCTAGAAAAAGAGTGACACCATGGGTTTCAGAAAATTGTTTTAAGCGTTTTGCGAAAGCTTCTAGAGGGTAATTCTCAGCCGTAAAATGGATTCCGCCGCCAAGGCTTATCCAGTCAACAGCAGAAAAAAGTTCTGCAAATTTTTCTTCCATATACCCAAGCATTTGGTTAAAAAGATTAAAGTCAGCATTTTCACAATTGTTATGGATCATCAATCCGTTGATAAGAGGCAGAACTTCTTTAATAGCGCTTTGGTTTGTTTCTCCTAAGCGGCTAAAAGGGCGAGAGGGGTTGGCAAGATCAAAATTTGATGCACTGATTCCTGGGTTTAACCTTAAACCTCTTTGAATGGTTTTTGTTGCATCAGAAAAGCGTTGGAGCTGTTGGATGGAATTAAAGATGATTTTATCTGCATAACCACAGGCTTCATCAATTTCATTATCTGCCCAAGCCACTGAATAAGCATGGGTTTCTTTGCCAAATTTTTCTCTTCCTAAACGTAGTTCATAAAGGGATGATGATGTGGTTCCATCCATGAACTCAGACATTAAATCAAAAACACTCCATGTGGCAAAGCATTTTAAAGCAAGTAAAATTTTAGCTCTGGACATTTCCCGTAAACGAGAAATTGTTTGCATATTTTTGATGAGTTTCGATTTGTCTATAAGATAATAGGGGGTTTTTATCATCATTTATTCATTCTTTTTTGAAGGATCTTATTGCCAAGATCAACGTTTAGTACAAAGAGTAACAGAATGTCTCAAGAAAAAAGAGTCTTAAGAAAAGAATCTGTTTCTGTCTAGCAAGAGAAAGGCTTTCTGTAATTACTGTTGTTTATTATGTTGAGTTTTTTGTTATGAGTATGAAAAAAAAATTATATTATGCTTTAGCTTTTGTATTTGTTAGCAGTTTTTTCATTATAACAACCACTTTTGTTAATTGGGGGCAAAATAGAAGTGACGCTAAAGCCAAATTGGTTACTCAGACTTCTGTCCTAGATAGTTCGGTGCCTCTGATTTTTACGGGGCGTAGAGAGCTTAATGGTTTCAAAGGTTATCGTCATTATCGGCGTGGTTATCGTAAATACAGTGATAATTGGTGGTATCCTGAAGTGGCATTTGTTACATCACCACACTTAAGCACAAAAGGCGCATCATTAAAAGTTGTACCAGATGCTAAAAAAGTGTTTTTAACGTCTTCTTCGGAAAAATTAGAAAAAAAAGAGCCATGGATGCTTAAACAACACATTGAATCTTGCCGTGTACGTTATCGCTCTTATAATAAAAATGATAATAGTTTTCAGCCTTTTCATGGGGGGCGTAGGCAGTGTCTATCACGCTTTTTTAAAGGATTAGAAATTAAATAAAATTTTAATTGCTTCTTGTCGTGAGCGTTATTGTTCTTACAATAAAGAGAAGACTTGTGTGGTGCGCAGTATTTTCATGCAAGCATTGTTTTTTTTAAATTTAAATGCTTTTAAGTTTTATTAAATCTTATTATCATTAAGTGTAGAATGGGGGGTGAGAATATAAGTTTTTGTTTTGTCGATGACAAAATATTAAGGTAAAATGGAGTTTAAAGAATGACAACACGGGAAGCAATGTTGGTATTGCTCGTTTTGCTTCCCTTTGGTGGAAGTGCTGTCATTGGCTTTTTTCGTTCGACAGCAAAAAATAATGAAGCTTGGTTTGCTGGGGTTGTCGCACTTTTCTGTCTTATTTTTACAATAATGCTTTATCCGGAAGTTCGTGGAAACCACATAGTGCGTTTAGATATTTCTTGGCTTCCAGAATGGGGAAGCAATTTGATTCTCCGCATAGATGGTTTGTCGTGGCTTTTTTGCTTGCTTATTACAGGGATTGGGCTGCTTGTTGTCATTTATTCACGTTATTACATAGATCCAGCGGATTCTGTACCGCGTTTTTTTTCCTTTTTTTTGGCCTTTATGGGATCAATGATAGGAATAGTTTTATCAGGTAATCTCGTCTTTTTGGTTGTTTTCTGGGAACTCACCAGTATTTTTTCTTTTTTGCTGATCGGCTATTGGTACCATAATGCAAGTGCGCGTGAGGGTGCGCGTATGGCTCTAACGATCACAGGTTTTGGCGGCTTTGCTCTTTTTATTGGAGTTTTATTGATTGGGTATACTGTTGGCAGTTTTGATTTGGATAAGGTGCTACAGTCTGGAGATATGATCCGGTTAAGTTCTCTTTATAGTCCTATCCTTATTTGTATTTTATTGGGAGGGTTAACAAAAAGCGCGCAATTTCCTTTTCATTTTTGGCTACCCAACGCGATGGCTGCTCCAACCCCCGTATCGGCTTATTTGCATTCGGCAACAATGGTAAAAGCGGGATTGTTTTTGCTCGTTCGTTTATGGCCTGTGCTCTCTGGAACAGAATCTTGGTTTTGGCTGGTTGGCTTTTCAGGACTCTCAACTCTTCTTCTAGGTGCCTATTTTTCCATGTTTCAGCAAGACTTGAAAGGACTGCTTGCTTACTCGACTATTAGTCATCTTGGATTAATTACAACACTTTTAAGTCTTGGTAGTCCACTTGCATGTGTTGCGGCGATCTTTCATATGGCCAATCATGCTACTTTTAAAGCTTCTTTATTTATGGCTGCTGGCATTATTGATCACGAGACGGGAACACGTGATATGCGTAAACTGTCAGGGCTTTATCGTTCTATGCCTATTACAGCAACTCTTGCTTTAGTTGCGAGTGCAGCGATGGCTGGGGTTCCTTTGTTGAATGGTTTTTTATCGAAAGAGATGTTTTTTGCTGAAGCTGTTGAAACGCATATGGAATCATGGCTCGATTGGATTGCACCTTATGTGGCAACGCTGGCCAGTCTGTTTAGTGTGACCTATTCTATACGCTTTATTCATGGCGTTTTTTTAGGATCAAAGCCTGACAATTTGCCCAAGACTCCCCATGAACCACCGCATTTCATGCGTTTACCAATGGAGCTTTTGGTGTTTATTTGTTTAGCGGTTGGTATTTTTCCTAATTTAACAATAGGACCTATTTTAGATAATGCGGTCGTGTCTGTTTTAGGACCAATGACAATTCCTTATAGTTTGGCTGTTTGGCATGGGTTTAACACTCCATTAGTGATGAGCTTTGTTGCATTATTAGGGGGCGGATTGCTCTATGCTGTTGGGCATCGTTATTTTTTATCCTGTGATGATGGGGCTCCTTTTTTCCGTCACTTAAAAGGGCCGCGTATTTTTGAACGCATTCTCGTAATTATTTCTTGGAAATGGGCACGTGCGGTGGAGTCTGCTTTGTCAACACGCCGTTTGCAGATCCAATTGCATTGGATTTTTTGGGTCTGTTTTGCCTTTGTTGGTCTTTTACTTTGGTGCGATGGTTTCATTCCAGTGGGGACATTACCGCTTTTTCCACTTGATATTCCTTTTCTCGCTCTTTGGCTGGTTGGCGGATTATGTGCGCTTTTAGTGGCTTGGCGAGCAAAGTTTCATCGTCTTGCTTCACTTATGCTTTTAGGGGGAGCTGGTTTGATGACTTGTACAACCTTTTTATGGCTTTCTGCTCCTGATTTAGCAATAACACAATTGGTTGTTGAGGTTGTTACAGTCGTTTTATTATTGCTTGGTTTACGGTGGTTGCCTAAACGTTTGCATGACCCTGGGCCAGCTGCTGTTCATTTTTGGGTTCGCTTGCGTCGTTTCCGTGATTTCATCATATCCCTTGTAGGAGGTGCTGGTGTAGCATGGCTTTCTTTTGCAGTGATGACACGTCCTCAAGGTACGACGATTTCTGATTTTTTTCTAACACATGCTTACTCAGATGCTGGTGGTCGCAATGTTGTGAATGTGTTATTGGTTGATTTCCGTGGTTTTGATACCATGGGAGAAATTGTGGTTTTGGGTGTTGTTTCCCTTACTGTTTTTGCACTCTTACGACGTTTTCGTCCTGCGCCTGAGAGTATTGATGCGCCTTTTCAACAACGTATCCAGAAAGCCTTTGATATAGCACAGCCTAATCGAAATGTGGGAGATACAGTATTGAATTATTTAGCTGTTCCTGCTGTTATTATGGGTTGGCTCTTTCCGATTATTATCGCTTTTGCTATTTATTTATTCATGCGAGGGCATGATCTGCCAGGAGGTGGATTTGTCGGTGGTATTACTTTGGCTATAGGATTTATTTTACAATATCTTGCACGCGATATTCGGTGGGTGGAAACGCATTTGAGAGTTTTACCTTTGCGTTGGATAGGCTTTGGTTTATTATTGTCAGTCGTAACGGGGATGGGCTCTTGGTTTTTTGGATATCCTTTTTTAACATCCTTTTTTCGATATATTCATCTTCCGTTAATTGGGAAAGTTCCCATGGCATCTGCTTTTTTGTTTGATTTTGGTGTGCTTTCTCTTGTGTTAGGAGCAACTGTTCTCATTTTAATTGCACTTGCACACCAGTCAATTCGGAGTTACCGAATCGGTAAGAAACCTATTTTAAAAGAGAAGGAAAATTAATGGAAATTGTTCTTTCTTTGGGTATCGGTGTTTTTGTCGGATCAGGTATTTGGCTTGTTTTGCGTCCACGTACTTTTCAAGTCATTCTTGGTTTGTCCTTGATCTCCTATGGTGTTAATCTTTTTATATTTTCAATGAGTAGACCGCGTAGTAATGCTGCTCCAATTGTTGATTCTACCACTGTTATTAATCCAGCTAATTATGTCGATCCTCTTCCACAAGCCTTGGTTTTAACTGCGATTGTGATTGGTTTTGCAACAACAGCTTTATTTTTAGTTATCTTGTTGGTTTCACGTGGTTTAACGGGTTCTGATCACGTTGATGGACGTGAGGTGCAATAATGGAAATAGGAGTGCATCATCTCCTTATTTTGCCTATTCTTTTGCCGTTAACCACTGGAGCACTTCTTCTTTTTTATGATGAACGTCGTGCAAAACTTAAATCATTCATCAGTCTTTCTTCTGCGGGACTGTTGGTTGTTACTGCCATTTTATTGATTATACATACTCTTGAAATAGCACCGGCTTGCGATGTTTATCGACTTGGTAATTGGCCGTCTTCTTTTGGAATTGTTTTAGTCCTTGATCGCTTAAGCGCTATGATGCTTTTACTTTCCAGCTTGTTGGTGACTAGCGTGTTGGTTTTTGCGCGGGCTCATTGGTACAAAGCTGGCTCTCATTTTCAGTCACTAATGCAATTTTTTATGGTGGGGATAAATGGTGCTTTTTTGACTGGCGATTTATTTAATTTATTTGTGTTTTTTGAAGTTATGTTAACGGCTTCCTATGGGCTTGCTTTGCATGGTTCTGGTCAGACACGCGTGCGCGCAGGATTGCATTATGTTGTGGTTAATCTTGTTGCTTCATTATTTTTTTTAGTTGGTATAGCGCTCATTTATGGAGTCGTTGGTACTCTTAATATGGCCGATTTGGCTGTTAAAATAAAATATATATCTTCTACAGATATTGTTTTATTCGAAATAGGTGTTGCACTTTTAGGTATTGCTTTTTTGCTTAAAGCGGGTATGTGGCCGCTTAATTTTTGGTTGGTGCCAACTTACAGTGCAGCAGCAGCGCCTGTTGGAGCTTCTTTTGCAATTTTGAGCAAGGTTGGTATTTATATTATCTTACGTTTAACGTTGCTATGGTTTGGTCCTGAAAGTGAATATTTTAACCATTTTGGTCATACGGTTTTGTTTTATGGTGGGCTTGCCACTATGATTGTTGGTTTTATTGGGGTATTGGCGAGCCAAGTTTTGGTGCGTTTGGCAGCTTATAGTGTGCTTGTTTCTTCTGGTACATTGTTGGCTGCGATCGGGATAGGCAATGCAGCACTGACAGCAGGCGCACTTTTTTATATTGTTTCTTCAACTTTAGCACTGGGAGCTTTTTTTCTTTTGGTAGAGTTGGTTGAACGCTGTCAAGATGTGGCTGCTAATGTTCTTGCTGTCACAATGGAGGTGTATGGTGACGATGAAGAGGAGGAAGAAGATGAAGTTGGCATCTATTTTCCAGTAACCTTGGCAATTCTTGGAGCTTGTTTTGGTATCTGTGCCATTTTGATTATTGGATTGCCGCCTTTTTCTGGTTTTGTTGCTAAATTTATGATGTTCATGGCAATTTTAAATCACAGTAGAGAGGATTTTTCTGCCTCTCTACCGGTTTACCAAGATTGGCTTTTTATAGTTTTTGTCACTCTCTCTGGTTTTGCGGCTTTGATTGCATTGACACGAACGGGTATCCGAACTTTTTGGGTTTCTCTTGAAGGGCGTATTCCCCGTGTGCAAGTGATAGAATTTGCGCCTATTGCCGCTCTCCTTGCTTTGTGTTTTCTTATAACAATTGTAGCCAGTCCTGTTAGTCATTATATGTCTGAAACTGCTAAGACTTTGTATGAACCTCAAAACTATATTAGGAGCGTTTTAACGGATTTTTCTCTCGAAAATAGGGAGGTGAGTAAATGAATCGTTTTTGTCCTTCCCCTTTTTTCAGTGGTGTCATTGTCCTTATGTGGCTTATTTTAAATGGTTTTAGTTTAGGGCAATTGCTTTTAGGGATTTTAACCGCTTTGTTTTGTGGTTGGATGATACGGCTTCTGGAGCTGGAGAAGGCTGTTATTAAAAGCTGGAGTGCGGTTTTTCGTCTCGTTTTTCGAGTATTTATAGATTCTATATTCTCAAATGTTTCGGTGGCTTGGTCTGTTTTAACAAAAAGGTCTCGAGAGCAGAAATCTGGTTTTATTGTAGTACCTCTTCTGCTTCATAATCGCACTGCTTTGGCTATTTTAGCATGCATCCTTTCGGCAACCCCTGGAACTGCTTGGGTTGCCTATAATAGTAAAAAGGGTGAACTTTTGCTTCATGTCTTAAATTTAAAAAATGGATATGATTACAAACAGTTGATCAAACAACGGTATGAGCAATTGCTTTTGGAGATTTTTTTATGAGTATGGTGATTCTTTATTGGGGGCTTTTCTTTTCACAGTTTTTTTTAAGTTTAGCGGTGATTTTTGCGCTGTTTCGGTTGATTCGTGGTCCACGGGCGCAGGATAGAATTGTTGGTTTGGATGCCCTTTATATAACCACTATTCTTTTGTTTCTTACATTCGATATTCGTTCAGGAACAACCACTTATTTTGTCGCAGCTCTCATTATTGGATTGTTGGGATCTGTCTCAAGCATCGCTTTGGCGAAATTTCTTATGCGGGGGGAGATTATTGAATGAAAGATGATATATCGCTTGTGGTTGCTATTGCTATCACAGTTTTCTTAATATTAGGGTCTGGATTGACATTGATCGCAACGATAGGTTTGGTGCGTTTTTCCAATTTTTATAAGCGTTTGCATATGCTTTCAGTATGTACGAGTTGGGGCGTTGGTAGTATTCTTATTTCTTCATTTCTTTATTCAATATTTGTGGACCACTATTTTGTTTTTCATGAAGTTTTGCTGATGTTTTTTTTGTTTTTAACAGCACCGGTAGCTTCTATGTTGCTTTCACATACAGCAGCTTATCGACATCATTCAGAAGAACAGTCAGAAAAACCGCTGGCTCTTTTATTACACCAGACGGAGGAAAAGTTACCCACGTCAGAAGGAACATCAAGAGATGAGAGCCAGCGCGGTTCTTGAAATCTTCTTTATTCTGTGCTTTTTTCTTCTACACAGTGGATGGGTTTTTCTTCTTTTGGATCATTAATAAGATCGTAAAATATGGCTTCATTTTTAGTTATCCACCAAATGTATTGACCACCCACATATTTTCCTCCAGAAGCGGCAATTACATTAGAACCAACGATGCGCTTACCGTTCCATTTTAAATCAACAAGCGCAATATTGCCAGCATTATGATAAGTTGCCTCAACATGCTCTTTACTTGTTCCCATGTCGCATTGATAGGAGACGGTCTCTGTTGTTGGTTCTGGATCATCTGGTACTTCAATGACTAAAGAACTTGCTAATGCATTAATTGAACCGAGGAGTAAAACACTTAAAGTAATGAAAAATTGTTTAGTAAAAGAAATTTTTTTCATAATATTTCCCGTATTATTTAAAATAATAATGTTGACTCATCTTTACAGAGGATAGGTTTTTTTTCTTCTGGATCCTGAGCAAGGTCATAAAGCGTGACTTCTTTGTTCTTCTCCCACCAGATATACTGAGCTCCTGCAAATTTTGCTCCTGTTGCCGCGATGACATTAGCAGCAATGACACGGTCACCGTTCCATTTGAAATCAACCAACGAAATATTGTCAGCATTAAGATAGACTGCCTCTACGCGCTCTTTACCTGTTCCAGTATCACATTGATAGGTAATGGTCTCTGTTTTGGGCTCTGGATTGTCTGGTACTTCAATGATTAAAGAACCAGCTAAGCTATTGTTTGAGCTGAAGAGTGATAAACTTAAAGCGGTGAAAAATCCTAAAATGTGCAAAGTTTTTTTCATGATGCTTCCCTATATTCCTAATATTGTGCACAAAGAATAATTTGACTGATACGATGGTGTCTACGGCAGGATTCGAACCTGCGACCCCAGGATTCATACCACTTCGATTTTCACCGCCAGCCTTATCGGCTGTTTGTGGTCTGGACTGTCTCTTCACCTTGAAGCTTTTGCTCTTTAGGTGCTGCCCGTTCAGTCTCTACACCTTTCTCTCATTTGAAAAGAGACTTGGCTCGGGATTGGCATATAGTCGCCCATGAAGCTTTCCCCGAATTTGAGCAGATTCACTTTGAGGATTTCTCCTCAAAGTGCCCAATTTCTTTAGGAATCCTGTGCTCTATCCTACTGAGCTACGCAGACATCATCATATTTAATCTTTAATAGAAGTATAAAAACGAATCAATTATATTCAATATGAATTAACGAATTTCTGTTAATTTTTGTTCCAAAAAGGATAAAACTGCATCTGGTGAAATATTTTTTGCAATAAATGATTGGCCAAGTCCGCGTGTTAAGATGAAAGTCAAATTGTTTTGCGAAACTTTTTTATCTTGGGCAATGAGAGTCATTAAAGTTTCAGCATCTGGTAGAGGCCCTGGGATATCCTTTAATTGTGTAGGCAATCCTATAAATTTGAAGTGCGCTTCAATGCGTTGTGTAAGCGTGGGGCTTATTAAATTTAATTGAGCAGAAAATTGATGAGCTAGAATCATCCCAATTGCTACACTTTCGCCATGGATTAAACGGTTAGAGTCATAAGCGGTTGCTGTTTCAAGCATGTGTCCAAATGTATGGCCGAGATTTAAGAGTGCGCGCTCTCCGGTTTCGTATTCATCGCGTGCTACAATGTCAGCTTTAAATTGGCATGAGCGAACAATGGCTTCTGTTCGCATAGGGCCATTAGAGAAAATTTTCTGCCCATTTTTTTCAAGCCACTCAAAAAAGTCAGGTTGGTTAATGAGACCGTATTTTACTATTTCTGCGTAGCCAGCGCGAAATTCGCGCGGCGGCAGGGTATCAAGAAGACACGTGTCAGCAATAACGCATTGTGGTTGATAAAAAGCACCGATAAGATTTTTGCCATATTGGTTATTGATTCCAGTTTTTCCACCAACAGAGGAATCAATTTGTGCAAGAAGCGTTGTGGGCATTTGAATGAAGTTCATACCACGGCGGATTATACTTGCTGCAAATCCTGCTAGATCGCCAATGACACCACCGCCAAAAGCAATAACACAGTCGCCTCTTTCTAAACGCGCAGCAAGAATTTGATCGATGACAACTTGCAGGGTTGAAAATGATTTTGATTGTTCTCCCGCTTCTACAATAATAGGGACAGTATGAATTTTATTTTTTGTTAATTCTGCTTGCAATATCTCCGAATAAAGGGAGGCAACATTTGTATCTGTAACAAGTGCCAAGCGCGTTTGATGAGGATCTTTTTTGTTAAGAGCATGTTTAATCTGTGAAGCAGCTTGTGTAATCAGACCCGGACCAATGATGATATCGTAACAGTGTTTGTCCAGTTTAACAGTGACGGTTTTGGTTTGCATGCTGGTTATCCCTATTGTTAATTTCTGTGTATAGGTAGTGCTGTACGGATCGTATAACATTTTGTGCTACGGTATGACGGCTTTCTTTATGACTGTTAATTGTTAAGTTTGCCTTTGCATAGATAGGATAACGCTGTTCCATGAGTTTTTGCATAGTTTCTTTAGGATTGGCTGTTTGAAGCAGGGGACGTGTTGGGTGTTTTGAGACACGTTGCATGAGGATATCAAGATCGACTTTTAGCCATATGGATATACCATTTTGGTGAATGGCTTTTCGGATATTTTCATTTATGTAGGCACCACCACCTGTTGCTAAAACAAGGGGACTTTTTTTCATGAGGTTTAGAATAACACGCTGTTCAAGAGCACGAAATTCGGATTCACCATAAATTTCAAAGAGTTCCGTGATTGTCATTTGTGCAGCTTTTTCAATTTCTTGGTCAGAATCATAAAAAGGTAAACGAAGCATGGTGGCGACGCGTTTTCCGATCACTGATTTGCCTGCCCCCATAAGACCAACAAGGACAAGTGCTCTTTTATCAAGGGACGATAAGAGCTGATTCTTTATTTGTGTTATGGGGACGCGTTTTTGTCGATTGCTTTTCATAACTTTATTTCGGCATTTATCCATCTTAAAGTCAATTCCTGTTAATCTTTGTGAGGCATAATACGAGATAGAATATTTTTGGGTAGGTTATTGTCTTATGCCAACATTGACTAGATTTTTGATGATTCTTTTCATTTTGCTTTCTGTTCTTTTCATTATAATGGGTGCTCTTGTGGTTTGGGTTGAACCAGTAACTGTGGATATGTACATTGATGTTCCTTTGGATTCATGGAATCTTTCTACGGGAGCGAATCAATGAAATGAAAAGTGATGCTGTGATAGATCATTTTCTTGAGATGATGAGTGCGGAGAGAGGGGCTTCGCCTCATACGCTTGCGGCTTATCAGCATGATTTGCAGTGGGCACAAGACGAATTGTCTTCACACTCTGTTTCGCTTTTTTCAGCACAAAAAGAAGATTTAATTACCCTTTTGTCGCTTATGCATACTTTTGGTTTTGCGGCATCGTCGCAAGCGCGCCGTTTATCGACTTTGCGTCAGTTTTATCAATTCCTTTATGCTGAAGGGTTGAGAGTAGATGATCCCTCTCATGATATTGATGCACCTCGTCAGGGGCGTCCTTTGCCCAAAATCATGAGTGAAGATGCAGTGATAAAATTGCTTGATTTTGCGGAGTTAGAAGTCAATCAAGCAGACTATGGGTCCAAAGGTTATTTCCGTGCACTGCGTCTTCAGCTATTGATTGAAATGCTTTATGCAACAGGGTTACGTATTAGTGAGTTGGTGAGTCTGTCGGTTCAGTCCGTTCGAAGGAAAGAGTACAGCGTTTTGGTTCGTGGTAAGGGCAAAAAAGAACGAATGGTGCTGTTATCAAAAAAAGCATGCCAAGTTCTTTCACAGTGGTTAAATTTGCGTGATCAGGGAAAGGATGCTACGAGTTCTTATCTTTTTCCGGCGCATTCCGAGACAGGATATATTGCTCGTCAAGTCGTTGCACGGGAGTTGAAAAATCTCGCTAGAAGAGCAGGGATAGGAAGTGATAGCTTTTCTCCCCATGTGTTGCGTCATGCTTTTGCTAGTCATCTTTTGCAAAATGGTGCTGATTTGCGTGCCGTTCAACATTTGTTAGGTCACTCTGATATTGCTACTACTCAGATTTATACCCATGTGTTGGAAGAGGGACTTTATCGTTTAGTCAATGAGCATCATCCACTTGCCGATGAGCAAAAGGCTCGTTAAAGAAAAGGTGATGTTTTTGAAAAAGACTTTATAAAGCAAATTATAAGTGTATAAGTGACACTGAATGAGTTGACACAAATGTATAATTATCTTGATTTTGAAAAACCAGTTGCTGATCTTGATGGGAAAATTCTTGAATTAAAAAAAATTTCTCAGGAAAAAGGCAGTCTTGATATGAGTGACGAGATTGCTCGTCTTGAAACGCGTTCCCAAACAGCGTTGCGCGATATTTATAAAAAATTATCGCCGTGGCAGAAAACACAAGTTGCTCGTCATCCGGATCGTCCCCATTTTATGGACTATTCTAAACGCCTATTGAGTGACGTTACGCCTTTGGCCGGAGATCGCAAGTTTGCTGAAGATGAGGCTATTCAAGCGGGGTTTGCACGCTTTAAAGGTGAGGCCATTGCTTATATCGGTCAAGAGAAAGGTCACGATACGCAAACACGTTTGCGCTATAATTTTGGTTCTGCACGTCCAGAAGGCTATCGTAAAGCTGTACGTATTATGGAAATGGCTGACCGCTTTGGTTTGCCACTCCTCACTTTTATTGATACAGCAGGTGCTTATCCTGGGGTAAGCGCTGAAGAACGTGGGCAAGCGGAAGCAATTGCTCAATCAACAGCTACAACTTTGCGTTTGAAAGTTCCTGTGGTTTCCGTTGTTATTGGAGAAGGCGGTTCTGGAGGGGCGATAGCAATCGCGGCTGCCAACAAAGTTTATATGTTGGAGCACGCAATTTACTCTGTTATTTCACCAGAAGGAGCAGCTTCTATCTTATGGCGTGATCCAGCTCGTGCAAAAGATGCTGCAATGAATATGCGTATTACCGCTCAAGATTTGTATCGCTTAAAGATTATTGATGGCATTATTTCGGAACCTTTAGGGGGAGCGCATCGTGACAAAGAGATTGTCATTGATGCAACGGGTGATGTTATTTCAGAGGCTTTAAAAGCTATGGCTGGAAAAGATGGTCAAGTGCTTAAACAAGAGAGAAGGGAAAAATACCTTCAAATTGGTCGATCTCTAACATAGGTTATTTTTTGTGAGGGGTGTTGGATTGGAGTTTTATTCGATGACATTTAGCAGATTCCTCGCTGTGTGCGTGTTGTTTGTAATGGGACTATTGACAGCATGTGAAGGAAGATTACCAGCCTCTATTCGCGCTAAAGTTGAGCAGCCATTGCCGCAAGAAATTAAAAATAGAATGGTTCTGTATGATATAGATCCCTATGCACCGATTATGATGCGGTTTTTTAAGGAAGAAAATCTTGCTGAAGTTTGGAAGCAATCTCGTTCAGGACCTTTTATATTGGTTGCTCGCTATGGCATTTGCAAATGGTCTGGTAAGCTTGGACCTAAATATAAAGAAGGGGATCTTCAGACACCAGAGGGTTTTTATACTATTAGCGCAAACCAAATGAATCCTTATTCAAAATATTATCTCTCTTTTAATATAGGATTTCCTAACCTGTATGATCAGGAAAATGGTCGCACAGGAAGCAATCTTATGGTGCATGGTTCTTGCTTTTCCGCAGGTTGTTATTCTATGAGTGATAAGAACATGGCTCAGATTTATGCGTTTGCACGGGATGCTTTTAAAGGAGGACAAAGAGAGTTTCAGTTGCAGGCTTTTCCTTTCCGCATGACCGAGGATAATATGTCACGTCATAGCAAGAATCCTCATTATCAATTCTGGGTTATGCTTAAGAAAGGTTATGATTTTTTTGAAAAAAATCGTCAACCTCCAACTGTTGAGGTTTACGGAAAACGTTACGTTTTTAATCGCGATATTGATAAAACTTCAGTTTCTCTAATGCAGTGAGTGTTATTGTATCCTACAGCACCGTAAACACTATCACTTAATAATGGTGATACAGGATATGCAAAAACTTTGCACATAAGGTTTTTAAGTGAGTAGTCAATATTTTAAAGCGCAGAGTTTTTTCATAGAGCTTTATGTAAGTAAATCATATGAAGTGGGAAGCCAAGAGGAATTTTCTCAAGGAAGTTGGATTGTTTGCACATCGTTACTGGTCTCAACCTTCGTTTGAGTAAGTTAACATGAAATGTACCTCTCTTTTTATTCTTTTATGCTGTGAAATATTGTCTTGTCGTGCTGTTATAAGATACATTCACATATTTTAAAATGCGATATTGCCTCTGTCTGATTTTGGTTTTTTTCTTAACAGGGATTTTGATTTCAATTAGCTTGAATAAATATAGAGTTGAGCAGAATATTTTAGAACCAAGAATTTGGCCAATCGGTCTGTGAAATGAATCACATGAAGTTATTTGCAGATGAAGCGCATTTAGAGAGAAAACAATCTGTTTTCAGATTGATGGGTATTAATTTTTTTATCGTAACAATTTGATTTATAATGATAATTTAGTGTTTTCAAGTCAAATTAGAGCCCTGAATACCGTAAGATTTTCTCATTTCAAAGCCGTTCCATGTTGAATAAATTAAAACCATTTGCTTGCACGTTACAAGCGGGGATCGCTGCGTGGGTGAAATTGTACAAGAAAGACTAAAATGCTTTTTACAAACCGTTTTAAGTGCCAAGAGCTTGTTTCAACATTGGGAATTAGCAAAGTGTGTAATGGTGCCGGTTTGCTCCTTTAAAAGCATAAAGATGGTGGTGCCAATGAATTTAATGTTATATCATTGAAGGGGCGAAAAAATTAAAATTTTATTCCTGGAATGACCAGAGGATTTTCTAAGAGAGCTGTTTTATCTGCAGTATCTATTGCTGGTTTATTAAAAAAAGCATTGAGGAGCTTTTGTATTGCTTCTTTTTCAACACCATCGGCAATGATGACAAAACGTGTTTGTTTTATTCCTTTTGGCCATGCTGGCAATCTTATGGGAGGATGAAAAAATGTTTGTACGCCATGTAATACAAGTGGGCGATAAGGGTCATCACGCAATGCGATAATTGCTTTAATACGTAATAATTTTGTACCATAGCGCTCTTGTAGGAGATCTAAAAAAGCTTCAATTGTGGCGTAATCAACAGGATCCTCACAGTTTAGTGAAAAGGTACGAATGGTTTTATGGGGGGTATGATCATGTGGGGTAGTCGTAAGATTTTGTTTAAGTTTTGTATTTTCTCCTTTTTCATCCCATAATGTGTTATTTATTAATAGATTTGAACAGAAATCTTCAGAATGGGCGTCAATGATTTGTGCTGTGGGATTCATTGTTTTAAGTGTGCTAAGGAGTGTATCTGAAAGCGTTTGTGGGTCTCTAAGATCTGTTTTGGTGAGAATGATTTTATCAGCAAATATTAATTGTTTATATATTTCAGGGTAGCGCTTACATATGGAAAGTGGGCTTAATGTATCAAATGTTGCAATAACAGCATTTATGGACAATGTTTGAATAAACAATGGGTGGCTTAAAAGTATTTGTAAAATAGGGGCGGGATCAGCCATCCCTGTGGTTTCAATGATAATATGATGGAGTTGTTTGATCTGTCCTGTCTGAACGCGATTTATTAAATCAATTAATGTGTCGATGAGATCACTGCGTAAATTGCAACATAAGCAACCACTGGCAAGCTCAATAATTCCTTCTGTCGTTTTTTCAACCAGAAGGTGATCAATACTGATTTCGCCGAATTCATTGATGATAACAGCACATTCTGTTAGAAGAGGGGCTTGTAGCATACGGTTAAGCAAAGTTGTTTTGCCAGAGCCTAAAAAGCCCGTAATAAGCGTGAGAGGGATGCGCTTTATTTTCATGTTAATCATCAATCATAGTTTTGTTTTTAAAAAATATATCTCAGTATGTCGAACCAATTTATAATGGTGTCCGTGAGGGATATAATGGTTAATCCCCCATGAAATCTATTGTACCACTATCTTTACGCTTATAAAGATAGGTGCACGTGGGTATATCATACACTTTTTAGCGTCAATGTTATGATAATTCTTGGTTCTTGAAAGGATTTATAGGAAGGATTTTTATTCCTTGTTTTAATTATTTTATCTACATGCTCATCCATCTTGTGGCGCGCAAGAGACTGGTTTTATTGATTCAACAAATACAGATTTGAAATGAGAGAATCTTACAATACTTGCGGGTCTGACATAAGGTACAAAATAATTAATTATCATTATAAATCAAAGTATTATAATTAATTGTAGATTATGATTTATGGCTTTTTATAGAATGGTTTGCGTGCTTTTTATACGGAATATAGGGTTTTCTTAGTGGTTTTACTGTCATTTTAGGTGCTTGTGGCGTACGAATGAGGTGTACTGATAAAGGATGAGAAAAAGAAGGTGGAGCAGTGATAAAAGGTGAGGTGAGAATAATATTTCCTTGATCATCATATGAATTTGCATGCATTTTTATGGCTTCAGGTGTGCATGTTTGTTGTCTCATATTGTTGGCTTGTGTTATGTTGCTCCCATAAGGTTTTAATGTTGCTAGTGTTAATTGGGGGCTTCCTTGGTGCAAAAATCCTATTTCAAGAAGTTGTGCAGCTTTTTCTTCTCTTTCGCTTATGTTGTTAGCACCTAGAATGACAGCAATAATTGTACGTTTATTGCGGGTGGCTGAGGCAACAAGATTAAAACCAGAGGCACAGATAAAGCCTGTTTTCATACCGTCTATCCCATAAAAACGGCCAATGAGGTTGTTTGAATTATGCTGAATTTTTCGATTATTACCAAAATCAATGGCTGGAATAGAAAAATAATGAGCATATTGTGGAAATTCTCGACGTATTTGAACGGCTAAAAGAGCAATATCGCGTGCCGTGGAGTAGTTTTGAGGGTCTGGTAAACCACTTGCGTTTGCAAAATGGGTGCCAAACATGCCTAAACGTTTAGCTTCGCTATTCATTTTACGTACAAAATCTTTCTGTGAACCTGCAATGGCTTCACTCATAGCAATAGCTAAATCATTGGTAGATTTAACCATGGTGATACTTAAGGCTGTATCAAGTGTGAGTACAGAACCAGCTTTATAGCCTGAACGATATGAGGGAGCTTTTGCGGCGTATTCGCTGATGGTGATATGTTTGTTTGGTGAAACTTCTCCTCGGCTCATGGCACGAAAAATAACATAAGCGGTCATTAATTTTGTCAAGGAAGCAGGATACCAACGCTCAAAAGCTTGATTATGTTTTAAGATACGCCTCGTTGTAACATCAACAGAAATAAAAGGCTGCGCTAGAGCGACAGCGCTGGATAAACTCAAAATCACAGAAAAAAATAAATTATAGAAGAGACGTTGCATTAATTTAAATCTAGTTCCCTCTTATTCGTTATTTAGAATTGTTTTAATGTAGCACACAAAGCTTTTAAGTCTAGGATAGGGAGGAAAGATGGTTAATTGCTGTATCCGTTGTGTCTGTGGGATAAAAACCAACACTCATTTTTATTTTCCCCTTGAATTTGGTTTGATGACTTAAGTATCTCAAGAAATACTTTTTAAATAATGAAGATTGTACAAGATTTCATGTTCTTGGAGGGATTGAATTTCTCAGAAAAGAATGAATCTGCATAATCATGCATTTTTCTTGCTCTCCTGTTAGGATAGCCCTTGGCACTTGAGACTGTTCGTAAAAAGCATTTTAATCTTTTCTTGTATCGTTTATTCACACAGATATCCCCGCTTGTAATGTGTAAGAAAATGATTCTAATTGATTCAACCTAGAATAGATTTGAAATGAGAGAATCTTACGGTATTCAGGGTTCTCATTCAAGTTGAATAACGCTAAAACATCCTTATAAGTCAATGAGATGTATGTTATTTAAATGATTTTAAAGAGAGGAAGAATTCTTTTTCAAAAAAATTTACACATTGATTATTTCTTATCATGTACATGTGTTTTATAATTTTGAATTAGAAAGTTTGAAGTATCTTTCTTATATTTTTGTTTCTTATACTCCGCTCAATATACAAAGTGATACACTATTCTTATCAATCAGTGCATTGTTTCATGATGATTTAGTTTTTGAAGTTTCTGAACAGCGTATGGTGGCATAGGAGGAGGGCTAGGATCTTGAGCTGCTAAGAGAAGCAGTTCATCACACGCTTTTTCAGTTTTTTGGACAAGTTGATCTAGAAAATCACGTTTGCTTAAACCTGCCTCTATCGGGGGAAGAATACGGACACGAATTGTTCCGGGATAGCGGCGAAAATTATTGCGTGGCCAATATAAACCCGCATTGTGTGCAATAGGAACAACTTGAAGTCCTAATTCATTATAGAGCGCGACAATTCCTGACTTATAATCTGGTTTTTGACCGGGTTGTCGGCGTGTTCCTTCGGGAAAAATCAAGATTTGGCGCCCTTGTTTTACTTTCTCTTTTGCTTTTTGTATAACCATTTTTAAGGCTTTGATGGGGGTTGTACGGTTAATGGGGATAATTTGTGTTTTTGCCATATACCAGCCAAACAATGGAATCCACATCAATTCACGTTTTAAAATGAGAGTGGGATCATCAAAATAGGGAACAAGACTGAAAGTTTCCCAAGCCGATTGATGCTTTGGAGCAATGATATAGGGTCCTTTGGGAAGATTTTCTAAACCTTCAATCTCATAACTTGTGCCTGCGATGTATTTTTGCAAAAAGAGTGTAACGCGTGCCCATGTTTTAGGGACAATCCATGCCTTTTTGCGGGGCATTAAAAAATAAACGGGAGCGTAAAGAATCATTTGTATGAAAGTTGTTGTATAAAAAGCGAACGTAAAAAGAATAGAACGAAGGATAAGCACTACATTTTCCATTTTATAGCTATAAGAAGACTTCATATATAATATAATTCACATGAGAAAACATCTTCTTTATGTTTTTTCAAGCATCTATTTTTTCGGTAACTCATTTTCCGATATTTAAAAACAGAAGGGAAGAGGTTAATGGAATTACAAAAAGATAAACTTTTTATTCCACGGATTTTATCTATTGCGGGAACAGATCCTTCTGGTGGCGCTGGAATGCAGGCGGATTTGAAGGTTTTTTCAGCTATGAAAACTTATGGTATGAGTGTGGTTACAGCTGTTGTTGCACAAAATACTCAGGGTGTGCGTTCTTTTCAGGCATTAGATGCTTCTTTTGTTGCAGATCAAATTGATTCTGTTTTTGAGGATATCCATGTTGATGCCGTTAAAATTGGTATGGTTGCAAATGCTCAGATTGCACAGGTTATTGCAGAACGTCTTGCTTATCATAAAGCGCGTTTCATTGTTTTTGATCCGGTTATGGTTGCAAAAAGTGGTGATGTTCTTTTAAAGTCTGATGCAATTGAAATTATGCGTGATGTTCTTGTGCCGATGTCAACTTTGATCACGCCAAATTTGCCTGAAGCTGCACTGTTATTGGGAGGTGAAGTGCAATGGTCTTTAGAGACTATGTATCAATATGCTCCACGACTCTTGGCGCTAGGGTGTCATGCAGTTTTGTTAAAAGGGGGACATTTGAATACGATTACCAAAAATAGTACAGAAAATTACGATTGTTCTAGTCCAGATCTTTATTGTGATTGTGAAAACCTTTTTATACTTGAAGCCTCTCGTCTTTCAACCACTCATGATCATGGGACAGGGTGTACCATTTCTGCTGCCATTGCAGCTCTGTTACCTACTCAACCTTTGGATTGCGCTGTTAAACAAGCAAAAGATTATTTGCATGGCGCTTTAACTGCCTCAGATGCTTTAAAAGTAGGGAAAGGGCGAGGGCCGCTTCATCATTTTTATGCATTATGGAAAGATTAATACAACGGTTGATTGTGAAAAATCTTCATTCTATGAATTTGTGTCGTCATTATATGATGTTTTGGGCTTATGATTGATAAGTGTTAGCGCATTGTAGCTTAACAGTTATTTTGTATTAAGAAGGATAAGAAAAAATGTTATAATTTGCTTCTTTTATATATTTTTTACGATTAATCTATCCTGTTTCAGAGGCAATTTTGAGTATAAAAAAGAGAGCAAGGAATTGAAAATCAGGATTTGATAGCAAAAAGTGTAGAGGGAAAGACCTTTTACAAGGCGATATTAAAGCTGGCGGATCCACTATATTTGCTGTTTCTTATATTGGTGGCAAAACAGGATGAGTCAAAATCGTCATCAAAATTATTATATATCTAACATTTACATAGTTTTTGTCGGCACGGATAGGGTTTTCTAAATAGAAATTGATACTTCCTGATGGAATTATCAATGATCTTTCAGGTGATATGGTAAATTTTTTTCGGATATTACAACGTCATTATCCTTTTTTATGGAGCTGCTTTATGGAATTATTGGCGTTTCAGATGAGTAGCCATGAGGAGTTTCAACATTTATACAGCAAGATCTAGAAATTTTTACGAATTTAGAGCGGACTTTAAGGTTTTTATATTTATAGTGATTAAATTTTAGCAAGAAGGTAGTCGATTGCACAATCGGAGTTTCAATAGACCTGTAGCGTGTGGTTTAATCTTTTCAAAATTGAATTTTTATTCTGTTGTTTAGCAGATGTTACCATTAAACATTTAAAATGGTCTAATTTTGTTGTGCACTATGACGATTTCAATACTTTATGTTACCTTATCTTGATTTGAAGTTATGCTTCTCATGTAAAATAGGATGCATTTATATTGTTAATTCACATGTCTATTTTAAAGAGATTTCTCTCAAAGTGTGTCACATCCATTTTATAATAACGTTCGTGAATGGTCTAAAGCCTCTATGAAGTGTATAAAGCTATTATGCTTCCCATTTTTACATTTTCAAGGTGAAAGGGGTACCTCCTATACTATTTGGGCTCCCAATTTTGCGATAGTCTTTGGTATTTCAGAGCGTTCAGAAGAAGAGTTTTTATTCCTTTCTTCAAGTGAATTTTATTGATGCCTCAATTTTTCCTGTTATGTGTGAGCAGATGATTGTGAGTGATTTTAATGTATAGAGATTTGAAATGAGATAATCCTATGATATTTGAGACGCTTGCTCAATATGAATAATGGTAAATTATCTTTATAAACCAAGTTATTAATTTATTTTTGTATTGAAGATTATTCTGGATAAGAATTTGTTCAAGAAAGAGGATTATCAAATAATGTCTACGCTGTTTGCACAAGTACAAGGGAAAATTTCCTTTATCTTTCAAATGATGTGCCAGAAATCCCAAAAATTTAATTTACTCTAAATAATAGGTGAAAACAGTTTATTTCGTTTGAAAATAATTACAATTAGCGTGAGAGATTTTTCATCATCAACTGTAATATAGAAAAAGAAACAATACATATAAAGGACCTTTAAAAGTTTTTTTAAGCTCCTTTGGTTATTGTATAAAGCAAAAATTTTTTCTATTAATTAACTAACAGACTAACCATCTAACAAACTATGATGCAACTGTCGTTTTAAATGTTTTCTTTCGAGTTCTTCATAATTATCAGTAACATACAGTAGATTATCGATCATATAAAAAATTACATTTGTTCAACTTAGATTTGTGATAGATATCTTTTTAAGACAAATTAAAAAAATAAGAAAATTTGAGTGCGTCATTTGAAACAATTATGTTTGTAATAACTGATTTTAGCTTTTCACTATCAGTATTAAAGGGGATTGGTCAAGCTTCCTTGGTTATATCGATTGCTTGATCATATTTGAGTTTTGTTGAAAATAATAAATTTTTTAATTGATGAGCAAAAAAAGAGTTCATAGCTAAACCACTACGTGTTTATTGGAATAAATTTTAAATTTACCAAAGTTTGTAAAACCAAATTTTTTATAAATGCTAATTCCCTCGTGAGAGGCTTGCATACCAATTACATGACATCTCCTTCTTTTTAAATGCTCAATAGCAATTTTTGTCATGAATGTCCCAACACCTCTTTTCTTAAAATCCGGCTTGGAGACAATATCATACACTCCACCAATCCCATCTGCTTTAATACAAAAACATATTGCTACAGGATTATTATTTATATAACCAACGAACATCTCTACATCAGAGTCTTTTTTATAATAATGGCCTATTGCTTCATAAAATATAACCGCTTCTTCATCAAAAGGCTCGAATACTGATGCCATAACATTTCCGTAATCTCTAAAATCTTGAAGGGATTCAACTTCTTTGATTTTGAAGTTATCCGGCATAGAAGTAACATGTGAGTCTATATCTTGCGCTAAAGCTGCCATTCCTACCTCTGTTTCAACATGCTCTAAGCCAATAGATAAGAGAACTTCATCAACTTTATAATGAGACGAATGAGGTCAACCCACCAAGCTAAAGGTAGTTTCTGCGCATTAAAGGAATCGATAATAGACTTTGCCTGCTCTACAGGTATAGTTTTTTGTAAATTTTTAGCAGAGATAATATTGAATGTATCTGAAGCAAATGTTGAATTAATAGAAGACACGCCATTTGGAAAATCAACAATCTTTATTTTAGGGCACAATTTTGGTAAAAAACATACTTTTGAACAAAAATTATTCTCTAATGATAAGTCAATTTTTGATTTGTTTAACATTTGTTTTTCTTATCATTGCTCATCATTTTTAATTAATCTTTTATATGGTGGCTGTAAAAAATCCGTCTAAGTTCAAAATTATTATCTTAAATCTAAGCCCCCAATCCAATAGATGTTTCATAAGAAATTACGAAGCTTAGAAAAACTTTGAAAAAAATAAATTGATACAAAACCGAATGGAAAAATATACAAAACCTGCTGGCAAGCTACATACAGCTACAACAACCGATGACAAGCTATAACTCCACACAAGAACGAATAAATACAAAATTCAATGGAGCGGGCGATGGGATTCGAACCCACGACCCCAACCTTGGCAAGGTTGTGCTCTACCCCTGAGCTACACCCGCTTACCGATTCGATATATGTCTTGTCTGTATGGCGTAGGCTTCTACGAATTGCAACAAAAAAATATCATTTTAGTTTGATTTATTTTGTCCATGTTTAAATAAAATGAAATAAAGATTGATTTTAGAAAATTCTTCAGTAATAAATTATTCCTTTTTTAATTTTTGCATGGAGAGGGGTGGAGTATAATGTTGAAGAGAATAAATATATTAGGGATTATCATTGCAACTGTTTTTATGATGAACAGTGTTGCAAAGGCCGATGACCAAGTTAAACACGTTAAAGTTGCAATAACGCAAATTATGGTCCATCCTGCTGCGGATGCTGTTCGTAAAGGTGTGGAAGATGTGCTTGCAGCAAATGGTTATAAGCAAGGTGAAAATTTTCACCTTACCTTTTTATCAGCGCAGGGTAATATTTCAACAGCAACGCAAATTGCACGTAAATTTGTTGGTGATAAACCCGATGTTATTGTCGCAATTACCACGCCTTCAGCACAAACGATGCTTGCGGCAACAAAAACAATTCCTATCGTCTTTGCAGCAATTTCTGATCCTATCGGAGCTAAAATCGTTTCTTCGCTTACCAAACCTGGCGGTAATATGACAGGGAGTTCGGATCGTATAGATGTTGCAGAAAGTGTTAGACTTTTACAAGAAGTAAAACCAGATTTGAAAAAAATTGGTTACCTTTATAATGCTTCTGAGGCAAATTCTGTTTCGACACTTAAGGTATTAAAGGATGTAGCAAAAAAAGCAGGAATTGAAATCATTCCTTCATCGGCACCAAAACCTTCAGATGTTCAGGCAGCAACACGCGCTTTAATCGGTAAGGTCGATATTATTTTTGTTCCTGCTGATAATACGATTTTATCTGTTTTAGAAGGTGCAATAAAGGTCTCAGAGGAAGCCAATATGCCTGTATTTACTGTTGATGCTAATACTATCGGGCGCGGGCCTTTTATGACGCAAGGTGTGAATTTCTATGATGTAGGGGTTGATGCTGGGAAATTGGTTGTACGTATTCTAAAGGGTGAAAAGCCTGGTGATATTGATGTTGTGCAGGCGGCTAATAATGACATTCGAATTGATTTGAAAGCAGCTAAAAAAGCAGGGATTGTTATTCCGCAGGCAGTTATTGATCGTGCAACAAAAGTGATTCAATAACTTTTATTGATAGAGTGTTGATACAATAAAAATACGTTAAGTTTTCATGGGGATTGTCTTTACATGAATATATTTGCGTTTTCTGGCGCTGTGGAATTAGGCCTTATTTATGCGTTTGTTGCTATAGGGGTTTATCTTTCATTTCGGGTTTTAGATTTTCCTGATTTAACGGTTGATGGTTCGTTTCTTCTTGGTTCCTGTGTCTGTGGCGTCTTGATTCTTTTAGGTTTTAACGCATGGGCAGCTATGGCATGCGCTTTTTGTGCAGGTATGGCGGCTGGTTTATTAACAGCTATGTTAAATTTGCGTTTTGGCATTTTAAATCTTTTGGCTTCCATTTTAACAATGTCGGCACTTTATACGGTTAATCTTCGTATTATGGGAATTATGGGAGGGTCTAATGTTAATTTAGCCCTTGCTGATACGGCGTTAACGCCCTTTTATAATCTGTTTGGTTTGTCCGATATTTTTGTGCGTCCTCTTTTCGTTGGTATTGTGTTGCTAGTTATGGCGTTTTTGATTTGGCGCTTTTTGGAAAGTGAAATTGGTCTTGCTATGCGTGCAATGGGCGCTAATCCACGCATGGCGACGGCGCAAGGTGTTCATACATCAGCATTGATTTATTTTGGTATGGGGCTTTCTAATGCGTGTGTTGCTCTTGGTGGTTCTCTTTATATTCAAACTGCCATCGCAACTGATATTACCGGTGGAATTGGAACTATTGTTTTTGGGTTGGCTGCCGTGATTATCGGTGAGACTCTCTTTCGCACGCGCAATATTTTGTGGATTATAATCAGCTGTATTGTGGGGTCTGTGCTTTATCGTGTAGCGGTGCAATTTGCATTTGAAGCAAATGGCATTGGTATTGATACATCGACAGATCTTCAGTTGATTACTTCGCTGTTGGTTGTTTTAACTCTTATTGTGCCACGTTATTGGAGGAGGCGTAAACGTGATTGAGTTGTTTCATGTTGGGGTCACATTTAAACCGCAAACGCCTTTGGAAAAACAGGCTTTAATTGATATTAACCTCAAAATTGAGCAGGGTAGTTTTGTTACGGTTATTGGTTCAAATGGTGCTGGTAAATCCACTTTGCTTAGTGTTTTGGCAGGTGCAACGCTTCCCTCGACAGGAAGAGTCGTTATTAATGGACAAAATGTTTCTAGGCAATCAGTCAGTGAACGTGCGGGAAAGATTGCTTGTGTTTTTCAAGATTCCTTAGAGGGAAGTTGTGGTTCTTTAACAATTGAAGAAAATTTGGCTCTTGCTGCTCTTCGAGGAAGTCGTCGTGGTTTGCGTTCAGCTTTAAACCATGAAAAACGGCAACTTTTTCGAGAAAAAATTGCTCAATTAGGCATTGGTCTTGAAGCATATATTCATAATCCTATGGATAGTTTATCAGGTGGGCAACGCCAAGCAGTTTGTCTTGTGATGGCAACATTAGCACATGCGGATGTTTTATTGCTTGATGAACATACCTCAGCACTTGATCCTGGAATGGCTGATTTTGTGATGCGATTGACTGAAAAAATCGTTGAAGAGAAAAAATTAACGACTATCATGGTGACTCATTCTATGCGTCAGGCTCTTGATTTTGGTGATCGCACATTGATGTTGCATGGTGGAAAAGTGATTTTGGATGTGAGTTATGAAGAGCGTAAGGGCTTGGATGTCAATGATTTAATTGGTATGTTTCAGAAAGTTCGCGGGGAAGTTCTTGATGATGATGAACTGTTAATAGGTTAATAATGTGGCTCAGAAAAAAGCACATGAAGTTGATCAATTTCTAACGCGTTTTTCACGTGCTTTTCCTATTGTTCTCATTTATGGGACGGATCGTGGACTGATTTGTGAGCGTGCACAACATTTTGCTAAGCTTACACGGGTGGCAATAGAAGATCCATTTTCAACAGTTCGTTTGGATGCTGGTGAAATTGATAAAGATCCTGCACGTTTGGAAAATGAAGCGCGTACGTTATCGCTTTTTGGGGGAGATCGTTTGATATGGATCTCTAATGCGGCTAACCAAAAAGGTTTTCTTGCTGCTTTAAAGCTTTTAATTGAGAAGCCACCAGAAGCTTGTTTTATTCTCATTGAGGCAGGAGATTTAAAAAAAGGAACAGGGTTGCGCAATGTTGTTGAAACAGCGTCAAAAGCAATGGCTTTGCCTTGTTTTGCTGATGATATGCGTTCTCTTGACGGTTTAATTGATGAGGTTTTAGGACAGTTTAAGAAGACTCTTTCTTTGGATGCACGTAGATGGTTGCATGAAAGTTTAGGGGCGGATCGTCTTGTGTCTCGCGGTGAATTAGAGAAGCTTTGTCTTTACGCTGAAAATGTTCATATTACTCTTGAAGATGTGAAAGCTGTTGTAAGTGATGTAAGTGTTCTTTCTCAAGATGAAGTCATTGATGCTCTTTTATTGGGCGATATATCTGGCTTTGAAGCGCATTTTAACCGACATGCAGCATTGCATGGGACGCTTTTTTTTATTTTAAGTACAGCACAGAGGCATTTTCAGCAATTACAGCTCTTGCGTTATCAGGTAGAGATTGAAGGAAAATCGCCTTTTACGGTGGTTTCTCAAGCACGTCCTCCTATTTTTTTTCAACGGAAAAAGATCGTTGAACAAGCTTTAAAATATTGGAAGTTAGAGCAAATTTCTTATGCGATGGAAAGAATTCAGAGTGCTGTTTTAGACAGCCGTAAAAATACGCTTTTGGCTGAAGCTATCATTCGTCAAGTTTTGTTAGGGCTTACAATTATTGCACGACGCCAGATGGCTGCTTAGTGTTTTAAAAATATTATGATTTTTTATTTTAAATACAATACAGAAGCATTTTCAGCAATTACAGCTTTTGCGTTATCAGGTAGAGGTTAAAGGAACGCTATTTTTGAGGAGGCGTTTTAAGAGCTTTAAAGTTTGATAAAAACTTTCCTTCAAAAGACAATCTTGATACAGTTTTATTATCTTATTGTGCCGCAAAACACTGTTCTTTAGGTTAGTAATATAAGGCTCAGGTGAAATTTTACGCATTCGGTGTTTTTTGTGTGGGTATTTGGTGAATATTAGGTTGGTTCATAGAGTCTTAATGGAGTAACACCCCCATGTAAAACAGAGTATCTCAAACAAAAGAAGACATTTGTATGGTAGATTCATACGCTTTCTTAGAAATATTTTTCAATGCGCGTCATATCTATTTCGCGTCGGTGTTTATGAATGGTGTAGAAGTAAAGTTCCTTGTGAAGAATATAAAACCCATAGAGCAACTTTATCTTTACGCTTAATAAAAGTGCAAGTCGACACTCATTATATACTTTGCTAGCCTCTAATGTTGCTACAGTTTTTAGCATTAGAGAGCGTTTTTCATCATTTTGCTCACATGTCTTCTTGTGACGTGTAGACAAGAGATTTTAATTGATAAGAGGGTTTGTGATGGAAGAATTTTACAGTATTCGAAGTTATGATTTAAACTGAAAACAATAATTATATTTATAAATCAATGTATTATAGATTAATTGAATCACATAAAATAGTGAGCTAGAGGAATCTTTTAGACAAGAAAATGAATTGTTTGCAGATTGGTATGAATTAAGAATTTTCTTGGGATGAGGAGAAAGTCAAAATAGATTATGATGAAAACGACAGCACCTATGGGGAAACTTTTATGTTTGATACAGAGATGATAATCTTAGCAATGAATGTGTCTCATAAACAGAACTAGCCATTGTTTATTATTAATAATTTATTATTTTTCATATTGAATCAATCAGAACAATGTCTTTTGCACGTCATAAGTGGGGGGCGTGTGGATAAAAACTGTACAAAAAAGCACTAAAAATGCCTCTTATGAATGCTCTCAAATTCCAAGGTTTTTTGCAACATTGGGGGTAGGAAAATATAATGATAGTGTTTTATTAAGTGTGAAGAGGGTCGTGCTTAATAGATTATAGTTATAACATTTATGAACACTGTCGTGAGATAGGCTAGGGAGCGAGATGCCTTTTAAAACAAACCCATGAATTTGTAATCCAAATTTATTCTGTTGAGGGCGTTCTATTTTACGTGAGGGGTGTGATTCCATTAAAGGGATATTCGGTGTTTTTGTTATCAAACTTTTTCTTTATTGAGAGGGCGTGTTTTTCTCATATTTATTTGATTTATGGTATCCGGAATCGGGAGAGGAAAATGTTTTTAATGGTATCTGTTGGTATGCGTTGTTTTACGGTGTTTTCAATATTCGCGAAACTTATGTTGATGTTGTAGGTGGAGGCGTAATACGTTTTTATATAGGTCTAATGTACAAATTAATGAACGTATCGGGATAATTGGAGAAGAGTTAGTGTCTGCTTACGCTTTTGATGTGTTTTTTTGTGAGTAAATTAGTAAGATAAAGTAAACTGATGGGATTTTATGTAGAGTCGTTGTTATCCTAATTGAGAGTGCATTTTATTTTGTTTCGGTGATGCGCTTTGATCAGTAATTAAGAGGGAGCTTTAGAGCGTGATGTTAGATTTCTCGTCATTTATTTTTTATGTGTTTTCTAGGTAAAGTGATCTGTTGTCAGCTTGTGCAGATGATAATTGGTAAATTGCGTTATTCTTTATTTCCTAGTTGTCATTTTTTAATATTTTACGCATAACTCGTGAACAAACAAACAAGAAAATTGTGATTTTACGATTGTCTTTATTGCCATTTGCAAAGAATCTTTGAAGGTGAAAGATGCTCCATATTCAGTTTGAAAAAATAGCACTCATTGGGATCGGTCTGATTGGGTCTTCTTTAGCAAGAGTGATTAAAAAGAAAAATCTTGCAGCTCAGATTTCTATTGCAACACGTCGTACAGAAACCCTGAAAAGAGCGCGTGAATTGGAGCTTGGGGACTTTTATACGACAGATAATGCAAAAGCTGTTGAAGGAGCAGACTTGGTTATTCTTTCTGTTCCTGTTGGGGCTAGTGCAGAAGTGGCAAAAACCATTCGTGATCATTTAAAACTTGGGGCGATTGTAAGTGATGTTGGTTCTACAAAAGAATTGGTTATTACAGAAATGGCACCTTTATTGCCCAAAACGGTTCATTTTATTCCAGGGCATCCTATTGCTGGAACGGAATATTCAGGTCCAGACGCTGGTTTTGCTGATTTGTTTATCAATCGCTGGTGTATTTTAACGCCTTTTGCAGATAGCGATGTTGCTGCTGTCGCACAATTAACAGCGTTTTGGGAAGCTTGTGGTGCGCGTGTCAAAAAGATGGAGCCTAAGCATCATGATCTTGTTTTGGCTATTGTTTCGCATTTACCACATTTAATTGCGTATAATACTGTTGGGACAGCGAGTGATTTAGAAAAAGTAACAAATTCAGAAGTGATTGCTTATTCTGCTTCTGGTTTTCGTGATTTTACGCGTTTGGCCTCTTCTGATCCCGTTATGTGGCGGGATATTTGTTTGCATAATAAAGATGCTATTTTAGAAATGTTGGGTCGTTTTAGTGAAGGGCTTGCTTTTTTAGAACAGGCAATTCGTTTAGGGGATGGTGAAACACTGTTTAATTTTTTTACGCGTACGCGTGCTGTACGTCGCAATATTATTGATGCCGGACAGGAAATTGATGCTCCTGATTTTGGACGTCAGAGTGTTTCTAAAAAAGGGTGAATAAAAGCAAGGGGGGTTGTTGAATTTCGTTGGTTTTTTCTAGAAATCGATAAGAAGTTTTTTCTTTATTCAGTCATAGATTGCAATAAAAAAGAGTGGCGATTGCTTCGATACAGATAACCATGACTTCAAAAGGTTTTATGTGTGCACGATCATCTTGCTTAGTTCTCTATAGGGCATGTGATGTACAGAAGAGGTTACTGATCTGTAGAAGTAACAAAAAAATGAAGTCGTTGTAGAACTTCATAGAGTGGGTTATTGTTTTTGTTTTGGTATAAAGTCGGGCTTGACCGTATTGATTATTGACCTTTATATTGCAACATTGCAAAATGTTTATTTGCAGAGTTTTGATGATTTTTATAAAACTTGAAATAGACTGAGGAAGAGTTTTACCAGAAAGTATTGAATTTTGTTAAAAAATATCTTTTGGTATAGCTATCGTATTTTTGGTGACGCAGTAAGTCATTATTGGCGTGATAATGGGAGTGCTTTTGCAAGCCATGTTGCGCTATCGGGGCTTTTAGCATTTTTCCCTTTTTTTATTTTTGGAACATCTTTTGCTCGTTTTCTAGGTGCTTTTACCTATACACCGCAAAAAATTAAAGCACTGGTGCAGTTATTGCCTGATGTTATTGCAGAGCCTTTATCTCAGGAAATTGTCAATGTTTTAACCATTCATCGAGGAGGTGTGTTGACGCTTTCTGTCATTGGAGCGGCTTATTTTGCTTCTAATGGGATAGAGGCTTTGCGTACGGCTTTAAATAAAGCTTACCGTGTTACTGATCGACGGAGTTTGTTGTTTTGTCGTTTTCAAAGTCTGTTTTTTGTAATCCTTGGAGCTTTTGGTCTTGTTGTGATTAGCTTTTTATTGATTCTGGCGCCTTTGCTGACCAAAATTATGCAAAATCATTCTTTTTTTATGACTGAATACATTGGTGTTATTCGTTTATGGCGTTATATAGTTGCAGTCGTTATTTTGTTTATCAGTCTTTTGATTGTTCATAAATGGCTTCCAGCAGGACAGCGGAAATTTATAGATATTTTACCAGGAATCGTGGTGACAATGTTTGTATGGTTTATGGCTTCTCTTGCTTTTGCACAATATTTGACGATGTTTGATTATATTTCAACCTATGCGGGGTTAGCATCTATTATGGTTGCCATTATTTTTCTTTACATCTTAAGCGCAATTTTTATTTTGGGAGGTGAAATAAACGCCGCAATAATGTTTTATCGTAACTATTGGCGCTCTCTTCGATGAATGAAAAAAACAGTAGATCGTACGAAAATCAAAAGATAGATAGAGGAATAAAACTTGCCATTACTTTGTTGGTTGATGCGGATGCTTGTCCCGTAAAAGATGAAGTTTATCGTGTGATGAATCGTTATCAGCTTAAGACATTTGTTGTGGCAAATCGTTCTTTGTTCCTTCCAGATGAAGCGCTCATTGAGAGAGTAGTCGTTGCTGGTGAATTCAATGGTGCTGATGATTGGATCGTAGAACATGTGCATGAGGCGAGTATCGTTATTACCAGTGATATTCCTTTAGCAGCAAGGGTTGTGCAAGCTGGGGGGTTTTGTCTTTCGCCAACGGGGCGTATTTTTGATGTAAATTCAATTGGTCAGGCTTTGGCGATGCGCAATTTGATGGAAGATTTGCGTGGACAGAGCAGTATAATAGGTGGTCCCCGTCCTTTTTCTCGTAAAGACCGTTCTGCTTTTTTGTCAGCACTGGATCTTGTTATACAACGTTTAAAAAGACGCGGTTATTAAAGTTATAGGGCTTCTTTAATCACTGCTTTTATAAGTGTTTTGGCATCGTCATTGGCCCATGGAGCTGCACCATTGAAGGAAGCAATGAGATATCCCTCTTTATCAATGAGCAATGTAATGGGGAGTCCTAAAGCAAGCCCCTGTTTTCTAACATTATTGAAAATATCCATTGTTTCATCGCGATAGTAAAGCAAATTATCTGAATGAATATCTCGTAAAAATTGCTGAATTTTTTCAGGAGAAGCAGTTTTATCGATATTAATCGCTATGACATCAAAGTTTTCTCCACCTAATTCACGTTTTAATTGCGCAAGTTCGGGCATTTCTGTGCGGCAAGGTGCACACCAAATAGCCCATAGATTGACCAGCACTGGTTTTCCGGTAAATTCGCTGAGTGTACGCTCTTTTCCTAGAATATCCTTGAAAGAGAGTTTATTCATATCCGAGGGTGTATCAGCAAATCGTATGTGGCTAAAAAAGCCTTTTGCTGCTTTTCGTATCGCCATCATTTTTTCTGCTCGTGCTTTATCAGTGTTTATTTCTTGTGCTTGTGCTGCTGAAATGAAATTGAAAAGAAAAAACTCTCTTTTGGTATCGTAGTTTATGGTTGCGTATAAACTCAATGCAATGATAAAGAATGCAAGGGAGAGTTGCCTTTTTTTATTGTTTTTTTCGCTGATGAAAATTTGAAAAATCATAATTTTGTCCTTTGGATGGGTGTTTTCAGAATATGACAGATGAGAAGTTAAAGAACCAAATATGGGGTGGTCGGTTTACGGCAGGTCCTGCTGCAATTATGGAAGAAATTAATGCCTCTATTGATTTTGATCAAAAACTTTATCGACAAGATATTGAAGGTTCTCTTTCTCATGCGGCTATGTTAGCGCAAACGAAAATCATTTCACAATCAGATTATGAAAAAATTGTTCATGGTTTGAAACTTATTCGCCAAGAAATTGAAGACGGTAAATTTGTTTTTTCACGAAAGCTTGAAGATATTCATATGAATATTGAAGCGCGGTTGAGTGAATTGATAGGTTCTGTAGCAGGGCGTTTGCATACGGCGCGTTCACGCAATGATCAAGTTGCTGTTGATTTTCGCTTGTGGGTACGTGAAGCAACGCAAAAGATAGCACAAGCTTTAAAAGGATTGATAGAGCAATTACTTATTCGCGCAGAACAACATGTTGATACCTTTATGCCGGGCTTTACGCATTTACAATTAGCCCAACCTGTAACATTGGGCCATTATATGATGGCTTATGTTGAAATGTTCGGTCGAGATTTATCGCGAATGCGTGATGCTCTTGAGCGAATGAATGAATCGCCTTTAGGGGCTGCTGCTTTGGCAGGAACAAGTTTTCCGATTGATCGCTTTATGACAGCACAAGCACTAGGCTTTCGGGAACCTACACGCAATTCAATTGATAGTGTTTCTGATCGTGATTTTGCGTTGGAGTTTTTAAGCGCTGGTGCTCTTTGTGCGGTGCATCTTTCGCGTTTGGCGGAAGAAATAATTCTTTGGTCAAGTGAACAGTTTTGTTTTATTCATTTGTCAGATGCCTTTTCAACGGGTTCGTCTATTATGCCACAAAAGAGAAATCCGGATGCGGCAGAGTTAGTACGAGCGAAAGCAGGTCGATTGAATGGTGCGCTTATGGGATTGTTAACGGTGATGAAAGGATTACCGCTTGCTTATTCAAAGGATATGCAAGAAGATAAAGAATATGTATTTGATGGGGCTTTGAGTTTGAAATTATCACTCGCAGCAATGACAGGGATGATTGCTGATTTGAAAGTGAATAAAAAAGCCATGAAACAAGCAGCGGATTTAGGGTATGCAACAGCTACGGATTTTGCTGATTGGCTTGTCCGTGAATTAGGGATTCCTTTTCGTGAAGCACATTACATAACAGGGCGTGCTGTGGCATTGGCAGAAAGAAAACAGTGTCGCCTTCATGATTTATCATTAGATGAACTTCAAGCAATTTGTCCTGATATCAATGCGACACTTTTTGATGTTTTGACCGTTGAAAAATCTGTTGAAAGTCGTAAAAGCTTTGGGGGAACAGCACCTTCAGAGGTTCTTCGGCAAATTGCATATTGGAAAAAGCGTTTCGTGAGCGCTTGAATAATTGTATTTTAAAAGTAAAAAAGAAAGCAAGATGAGGAAAGAGGACTAATGAAAGTTATAATAAAGGGGTTGATGGTTGTCCTTTTTGGGGGCTTTGGTGTCGTTGGGTGTGGGCGTAAAGGATCATTGGAGATGCCTCCTACAAGTGTGGAAAAACCTACGCAGGGAACATCTGTTGCTAAAAGTGAAGATGATAAACCTTTTATTCTTGATCGTTTGATAAAGTAGGAGGCAAGTGTGGATTTTTTCTCCTATCATCAAGGTATACTTTATGCTGAGGGTTGTTCACTTGCTATGCTTGCACAGGAGGTGGGAACTCCTTTTTACTGTTATTCAGCCAATGCATTGGTTACACATTTTAAGGACTATCAAAGAGCATTTCAAGGGATGCCCAGTCTGATTGCTTATGCGGTTAAAGCGAATTCTAATCAAGCAGTTTTGCGGCTTTTAGCTAACAATGGAGCGGGAGCTGATGTGGTCTCAGAAGGTGAATTACGGCGTGCTCTTGCTGTTGGTATTCCGGCGCATTGTATTGTTTATTCTGGGGTTGGTAAAACCGTGAGAGAGATAGATTTTGCTCTTTCTCAGAATATTTATTGTTTTAATGTTGAATCAGAGCCGGAACTTGAACAGTTATCGCAACGCGCTGTTGCACTTTCAAAAATAGCACGTGTTTCATTGCGTATTAATCCAGATGTTGATGCAAAGACCCATAAGAAAATTACAACAGGAAAATCTGAAAATAAATTTGGTATTCCCTTGTTGTTGGCAAGAGAGGCTTATAAAAGAGCGTCCTCTTTGCCTGGATTGCAGGTTTGCGGTATTGATATGCATATTGGCAGTCAAATTTGTGATTTAAAGCCGTTTGAGGAGGCGTTTATTATTATCGTAGATTTGGTGCGTCAATTGTGGAGTGATGGTTATGCAATAACGCATATAGATATTGGTGGCGGGCTTGGTATTGCCTATGGTTGTGAACAACATACCGTACCCTCCCCTTTTGATTATGCCGCGCTGGTAAAGAAGCATATTGCTCCTTTAGGGATTAATATTGTGGTGGAGCCGGGGCGGAGCATTGTGGGTCAAGCTGGTGTGTTGGTAACCTCTGTTCTCTATTTAAAAAAGGGGCAAGGGCGGAATTTTGTTATTGTGGATGCGGCGATGAATGATCTGATGCGTCCAACGCTTTATGATGCTTGGCAGAATGTCGTCCTTGTGAAACAAGCAGCAAAAGACGCCTCCCTTATTCGTGCAGATATTGTGGGTTCTGTTTGTGAGACTGGTGATTATTTAGCATTAGATCGTTGCTTGCCAATTTTGGCACCCAGTGATCTTTTGGCAATTACGCAAGCTGGGGCTTATGGTGCCGTGATGGCGAGTACTTATAATAGCAGACTTCTGGTCCCTGAAGTTCTCGTTCAAGATATGCGTTATGCAGTTATTCGTCCACGTCTTGATTATGCGCAATTAATGGGATGTGATCATATTCCTGATTGGATTGAGCCCAAATTAGATTGAGCATTATTAAATATTTTTGGTCTTATTTTTACTAAACTTTGATGAAACAATTTATTTTCTAGAAATTGTTCTGTATGGGGTTTATGATCTTAATGCACCACGGTAAAAGGGGATAAATGCTTGTTTATGAAAAATAAAAACATCAAAGGCTTTGCAATGAAGCTTTTGTGTGTGCGCATTTTGATGTGGGGGATCCTTTCATTGGAACGGATCTGGGGTCGGTTATTACCATTTTTCCTTGTTCTTAGTCTGTTTTGTTCGTTTAGCTGGTTGGGACTTTTTGGCGTTTTGGGCTATTGGTTCCATTGGCTTTTACTTGGGGCTATGCTTGTTTGTGCTGGGGTAAGTTTATTTTTTCTTATTGGTTTTCGGTTTCCCACAATGCGGGAAGTGGATCACCGTCTTGAACGTGTCAATGGCCTTAAACACCAGCCTTTGAATATTCAGACAGATCGTTTATGTTCTGAAAATGATGAAGATTTTAGTGTTGTTATTTGGCGTGAACATCAACGCCGAATGGCAAAGCAATTATACCATTTAAAAACTGGATTTATCTCTCTTAATAGTGCGGATTATGATCCTTTAGCTTTGAGGGCTTTGTGTGCTCTTCTTTTTGTGTGCGCTTTTAGTTTTTCTTTTGGTTCACAAGGGGGGCGTTTGGCTGATGCCTTTGATTTTCGTCCTGTCGTTGATGAAAAACTCATGCGGATTGATGCTTGGGTAACACCACCTGCTTATACCGGTGTGGCACCGATTTATTTGACAAAAGATGAGAAAACACAACTAGAAATCCCTGAAGGGAGTAATGTTGTTGTGCGTGTTGTCAATGGGGCTGGCATTACAGTAAAAGCAAAGTCTGTAGAAGATGGGAGGGAAATTTCGTTTTCAGAGAAAACGGAGCAAACAGCTTTGAATGATCCAATTGTTCATTTTGAAACACATTTAAAGCATTCAATAAATTTATTTGTATCATCACGTCGTAAAAAACAGCAATGGCATTTGCAGATAATTAAGGACACGCTTCCAACAATTCATTGGTTGGAAAAACCAGGGAGGATTTTAACGGGATCATTGGAGTTACGATATGTGGTGGATGATGATTATGGTGTGACAAAGGCTTTTGTTGAAATAGAGCCTTTTCTTCCTCAGAATAAAAGTGCTTCTTCTCTTTATAATGCTCCGGAAATAGAACTTCTTCTTCCGCGTGGTGGAAAGGGGAAAATGCGAATGGTGCAGGATATATCAGCGCATCCATGGGCGGGTTCGCAAGTCAAAATTACTTTGGTGGCAGAAGATGGTGCGGGGCAGAAAGGACGTAGCAAAACTTTTGTTATGATATTACCACAGCGTGTTTTTTCGAATCCTGTTGCACGCGCAGTGGTTGAACTGCGTCGTTTATTAGCTCTTAATCCTTTAGCGCGAGAGCGGGTACTTGATATGCTTTCTGCTTTGCTTGTGCGTCCAGAAAAGGGGTTGCAAAATGCATCGCATTTTATTGTTCTACAAAGTGCGTGGACAAGACTTTCTTTAGCACAAACAGACGAGGATTTGCGCAATGTGGTGGATTATTTATGGCAAATTGCTTTGGGTATTGAAGGCAATCAACTTGAATCCGTGCAAAAAAAGTTAAAACAAGCACAAGCTGCTTTACGTGATGCATTGCGTTACGGTGCTTCAGCGGCAGAAATTGAACGGCTTATGGCAGATTTACGTCAAGCTATGGATGCGTATATTCGTGCTTTGGCTGAAAAAGCACCGGATAGTCAAGTTTCTAAAAATTCTAAAAGCTCAAAAAGTCCTAATCTTTCTGAAGCTACATTACAAGAAAAGCTAAATTTAATTGAGGAAATGGCTAAAACAGGCTCTTCTTTAGCAGCTGAACAACTCTTGGCGGAAGTTGAACAGACGCTTGATCATTTGCATGTGCAAAAAGGTAATAAAAATGAGGGAGAAAAAAGCCAATCTGCACAAATGAAAGAAAAGATGGACCAGCTTGGAGATTTAATGCGTCGTCAGCAAGAAATTCTCAATAAAACACATCAGTTAGAGATGGAACAAAAACGCGGAGAAAATGTACCGGAAACACAAAAAAAATCTTTAAAAAAACGTCAAGCTGAATTGCAATCTGAATTATCAACATTAGAAAAAGAATTATCAGAACAAGGATTTGAAACAGGGGGCGCCTTGAAAAGGGCAGAAGAAAAAATGAATTCTGCGGAAAATGCTCTTGATAATGGAAATCATCAGGTATCTATACAAAATCAGTCTGATGCTTTGGAATCTTTGAGGCAAGGTGCACAAAATGTTTTGAAAAAAATGCGCGAAACACTTAAAGAAACGGGAGATGATCAAAATGCTGATTCTGGTCCTAAAGATCCGTTAGGACGTCCACTTTCTTCAAAAACAGATGAAGAACAAGAAGGCGAGGCACTCCCACAAGAAAGTGATCAAATGCGTACGCGGCAGATTTTGGATGAAATTCGCAAACGTCTTGGTAAAGAGCATCTTTCAGAAGAAGAAAAAAACTATCTTGAAAGATTGCTTCATTTTAATTAATCAGTGTTGGCTTTTTTCTTAATTGATGTCAAAAACAGTGTATGAAGAACCTCTATGGAGTTCAGCTTCAAAGAAAATAATTAAAGCACTTGTAACGCGATAATCATTCTATTGTACTGCTTTTTTAATCATTTAAGTTTAAAATATGCAATATTGAAGTGTTCGCTATTGCGGAGAAAGAGCAGAAGTCCATATAAGTTGGATATATGAAAATCTGTAATGTTTGAAATTTGTTTCTACATGGTATGTTGAGTTGGATATCGTTACGCTGAAAGATTTTTATGCTTCTGCACTTGGGCTGCGTGTGCAAAAGACGCTGTGTGACCAATTAAATTTATGGTGGCCTGATCTTACGGATAAACGGATTATGGGGTTGGGTTATGCGATTCCTTATCTTTCTGTATTGCGTGAACGTGCCCAACAATGTTTTGCTTTTATGCCTGCTGCTCAGGGTGTTTCGCCTTGGCCTTGTGCTGAGAAAGTTGCTACAGCGCTTGTTTTTGAAGAAGATTTGCCGCTTCCTGATGCGTCAGTTGATTGTATTTTATTGGTCCATGCATTAGAATATACAGAAAATTCATTTGAAACGTTGAATGAAATATGGCGTGTTTTAGCACCCAATGGTCATTTGATCGTTATTGTTCCTAATCGCTCTGGCTTTTGGGCGCGCAATACGACTACGCCCTTTGGTTATGGCGAACCTTATAGTCAACAACAGCTTATTCGTTTGTTCGAAAAAACAAATTTTATTTCTGGACCAATACAAGAAATTGTACACTATATGCCCTCTACGGGGTATTTTTCGCGGTTGTTCTCATTTTTTTACGAGCCATTTGCTCGCTATCTTTTGCCTTATTTTGGTGGACTCTTAATGTGTCAGGCACAAAAACGTGTTTATCAGGGTCTGCTCGTACAGCGTCGTCAGTCGCGACGTATTTTTATTCCTGCTTTATCACCACAGACAAGAAATATTTTAAATTATAAAGATAATTAATCATTTTGTCATTGTCATAAGAACCGCAAGTATAAAAGGATTCTCTTATTTCAATTTTTTGCATTTACAATTAAAAAATATTCTTTTGTACATTAATATGTGGAATTGGTATGTGAATAAAAATCTCAAGTATCTATATATCGAACCATATTTCATGAATAGCGGAAACATTTTAAAAGAAAAAATGCTGGTATCTTCGTAAGCATAAAAATAGCAGAGTCCAAAGGATCTTGCATAATATGGTTTATGGTGGTTAAAAACTGTACAAGGAAGGATTAAAATGCTTCTTATGAACCATCTCAAGTATCAAGGGCTCCTCTGCAACATCGAGATCTAACATAAGTGTGTGATGGTGCTGGCTTGTTCTTTTATAAGCGTAAAGATGGTGGTGCTCAGTGGCTTTATCGTTAGGATAAACATTTAGCGTTATATCATGAATTATATAATCTCTTAAGAGGAGATAAAGTCATAAAGAATGGAGGAAAACTATAAAGATAAAAAACATCTCTCAAGTTAGGTTAGTGAATGTGAGATAAAGCAATGCGTGGAGCGGTTTTTCTGAAAAAAATAATTATAAATAGCACTCATCTAAAGATGATAGTTATGATCAAGAATGTTGCTAAAAGATATCACGATTATTTATATGCGAAACATATTAAAAACTTTAGAAAGAACAAAAGCATGTGAAACAGAAGTTACAAAGTATATCGTGAGGGTTGAAAGCATTTTTGTTTCTGGTTCTCATGTTGGAATATTTCGTTTTTTATTCGTAATGTTATATATTTTGTCATAAGAGTAAGTTCTAAGTAATAGCATTCGAATTATATGCGAAGGTTTTTTCATCTCGTTTCTGTTTTCATTTAGGATATTAAAATTATTTTTGAAACAGTAAATCTCGAATTAAAGATTTAAACGGTAACCATTTTGATCTGTTATGAGAATTTGTGCATTGGAGGGATCGTTTTCGATTTTTTGTCGCAAACGATAGATATGGGTTTCTAAAGTATGGGTGATAATATTTTCATTATATCCCCAAACTTGTTCTAACAATGTTTCACGGCTGACAATTTTATCATTGGCATAATAGAGACATTTAAGGATCGCTGCTTCTTTTTCTGTGAGACAGATTTTATTGTTGCATTGATCAAGAAGAAGTTTTTGTCTTAGTTTAAAAGTATAGGGACCAATATGAAAGGTTGCGTCTTCATTTTGTTCATATTGGCGCAACTGTGCTCGAATTCTCGCCAATAACACTGCAAAGCGAAAGGGTTTTGTTACATAATCATTGGCGCCTGTTTCAAGATCTAAAATATTATCACAGTCTGTATCATAATTTGTTATCATGATAATGGGAGCACGAAATCCTTGGGTGCGTAATTGTTTAACGGCTTTGTAGCCATCAAGATCAGGAAGTTGAAATCCCAAAATAGTGAGATCAATATTTTCTTTTTGGATTATTCTCATTCCCGCTTCTGCTGTTTTTGCTTGGGAAATTTTAAATTCTTGATGCATTTGCAATTGTTCTACTAAAATGGGGCGTAGATCATCGCCTTCAACGATTAAAAGAGTGTATTGGTTCATGTTTTTCCTTATAGGCATGTTGATGCACTGATTGATATAGTTTCATGAAAAATGAGATTTCATGCAAGAAAAATTAAAAGAGGAAAATTAAAAAAAAGTCTTTGAAAAAATAAACTTTTATAATTTCTATGGTTGTTTGCCGAAAAGAAGGTGTTTCCGTCTGCAGAGTATTTTACGTATTGGTTGGAAGCATTTTTTATGCTTTAGAATGTGTTTTAGCCATTGAGTGTCATCATTTTTACGCTTATGGAGAAACAAGCTAGCACTATCATTCACTTTGCCAGCTCGTGGGTGTTGCGGACAGTTCTTGGCACTTGAGACGATTCATAAGAGGAATTTTTAGTGCTTTCTTTCACGTTTTTTATCTATATGGGACTTTCTCCGCTTAGAATATGCAAGCAAATAGCTTTTGATTGATTCAATATAAACAGGTTGGGAATGAGAGAATCCAGCGGCATGAGAGGCTCTCATCCAACATGCGAACAATGAACACTCAATATGATGCGTTTTTTAAGCGTGAAGAGAACTGTGCAACACCTAGCAGATATGTACCGTTTAGGAGAATTTCACGGTCATTTTTATTGTTTTTTTATCCACGTTCAGTTTTGTTTTTTCGTAGAGTTTGTGTGCGAAGAGGTCTGTGTGATGCTCGTGGGTGTTGCTTATTATAATCGTTGAGTAAGTCTTGCCTTTAGAAATGCCTAAAAAATACCTAATGAAGGGGGGAAGTTTTGGGGCATTTTATATTGAGAAGAGTGCAGAATGAAAAATGATAAGGAAGAGTATCCTATTTATGTATTTAGCGTGAAAACACATCAATAGAGAGGGATGCCTTGTGCGATATGAAGTGCTTTTTCATATGAGTCTAACGGTAAATTCATCGAACACTCCCATCTTTACGCTTATGAACAAGTAAGCCGGATCACACACTTTGCCAGCTCGTGGGTATTTCGAGACAGCCCTTAGCACTTAAGACGGTTCATAAGAGCCATTTTCACTCTTTTCTTTAACAATTTTTATTCACACACTCATCCCGCTTTTTATGTGCAAGAAAGTGGTTTTAATTGATTCAACATGGGACAAATTTGAAATGGGAGAATCTTACGATATTCGGGACTCTTATTCAACATGCAAAACAGTAATTTATCATTATAAATCAATGGATTATTAATGAATAAAATTTATTTCTTTAAGATAAAAGCATTTCCTTCTTAAGGTTGCCCATCAAACAGACTTCTGTCCATTCCTCTTCTGTCACGGGTTGTACTGATAAGCGGCTGGCCTTGACCAACACCATATTTGCTAGTTTAGGATTGGCTTTGATTTGTTTTAATGAAACAGGTGTTGGCATGTCACAAAGTGCTCGGATATCCACACATTCCCAGCGTGGATCAGAACTTGTAGAATCAGGGTGTGCTTCAGCACATATTTCTACAATTCCTACAATTTCTAAACCTTTATTTGAGTGATAAAAAAAACCTTTATCACCATATTTCATAGTGCGCATATTGTTACGTGCTTGATAATTGCGTACACCATCCCATTGTTCGCCATTAACTCCTTTTTTCTTTTGCATCTCCCATGACCATTTATGGGGTTCAGATTTAAAAAGCCAATAAGCCATGAGTTCTCCTTTTTCATAGACTGTTATGCATTTTTATAAGTATCTTTGTAATACCATCAACGATGATTTTTAAAATGGGGTAAATAACGGCTATTATCTATTTTTCTTGTTTCAAAATAATGTGTAGTAGAGAGACGCGCTCCATTGATATTTCATGTTGTATAAAAGTATTTTGCTCTTTGTTTCTCTTTTCAACTATGGTCTGAAATGCGGTCACTATAAGAGTTTGTTGGAAAAAATTAAGAAAATTGGTTCTAAAAAGCTTTAAGATTACAATGACAATGAAACGAATAAATGGTCAAAGATGATGAGGTCAACGAATGGCATTCATATCTATGCTTTGTGGGAGAGAGTAGATCTTATTATGCTGTAAAATACCGTCATTTGAAGTGTAATGATATAAGGCAGTTTTTTGAAACATGAGGTTTTTAAGAATGTGTGGTGAATATTTAGATTTACGTGTCGAGCTTTGGGTTAAGTGAATTGTGTGAGTGGGAAGCAGGTGGAATCTGCTCGATAGAGAATTCGGACTATCTATAGACCGGATTGAGTAGAAATCTTCGTTCTTTAAGATGTGTGTGGGACGTCAATTTTATTATGCTTTTGTTCCACGGCGTCCCATCCCGATCAAGGGCGGGGCTTTTTCATCTAATGGCCAGCGTGAGCGGGGTGCAATGTCAAGAGAGCTTGTTTCTCCTCGTGCGAGTTTTTGTGCACCGGCAAAAGCAATCATTGCAGCATTATCCGTACACAAGGAAAGAGGAGGGGCTATAAATTCAAAACCATGTTGATGAGCAAGGTCTTGCAACGTAGAGCGAATGGCTTGGTTTGCGGCAACGCCGCCCGCAACAACTAAAGCAGGAGAACGCTTTTCTTGATTATTAGAGAGAGGATATTGGTGGGTAAAGTGTTGTAAAGCTAGGTGAACACGATCACGTACCGTATCAGTCACAGTGGCTTGAAAACTTGCGGCAATGTCAGCAATATCATTTTCTGTAAGGGGAGCTATGGCTGTTGCGGCTTGTCGAACAGCAGTTTTGAGTCCTGAAAAAGAAAAGTCTAATCGTTTTTCACCTTTTAAAGGTCGTGGAAGAGGGATGCGATTTTTATCACCAAATAAAGCTGCTTTTTCAAGTGCTGGTCCACCAGGATAAGGAAGACCTAAAAGTTTTGCTGTTTTATCAAAGGCTTCTCCTAACGCATCATCAATAGTGGTTCCTAAACGCTGGTAGTTGCCTACTCCATGAACAATGATTGTTTGTGTATGACCTCCTGAAACTAAAAGTAATAAATAAGGAAAGCTGACGTTGTGCGTTAACACAGCTGTTAAAGCATGTCCCTCTAAGTGATTTACCGCAATAAATGGTTTGCCAGTGGCAAGAGAGAGTGCTTTTGCGCTCATAACGCCTACCAACAATCCTCCTATCAAACCAGGACCACTGGTGGCTGCAATGCCATCAATATCTTTTAATTTTGTGTTTGCTTCTGTTAGTGCTTGCAGAATTAAATGATCAAGAACTTCAACATGGGCACGAGCAGCAATTTCAGGAACAACACCGCCGTAAGGTGCATGGTGATCAATTTGACTCCAAACAACATTGGAAAGAATTCGGCTGTTTGATTCATTGTTATATTCAATGACAGCCGCTGCCGTTTCATCACAACTTGTTTCTATTCCCAGCAGACGCATTTTAAACAAAACCTTATATTGAAGCTTCTTTCTTACGTGCGTATCATGAACAGAAAAAGATGCAAAGTATTTCTCTTAGAATTGATTTTTCTATGAAAAATATGTGTTTTGGCATTTTCTTTGAATTTTATGATATCGTTGATTAAAAAATAAAGCTGTATTTTCGAGTATAAAATGCAAATATTTTTTTAAAACTTGTCTATTAAAGTCTATAATTGTAAATATTATTGAGAAAAATGAGATTTGGAAAATTTCTGTAAATTTATACTCTTTCGAAGATATTTGAGAAAAGCTTCATTTTTAAAACTTTTTTCATTTTATTATTTTATTTTTGAAAAAAGTGTGCACAAAAAGTGATAAAGATGGTCGATTCTTCAAAACCAAAAGTTAAATCACATTATACTGGTACGCGCCGTAAGAAACCAGTTATTGAACATGAAGCTATTCCCCATGATTCAGAGGAAAAAATCCACAATTCTGTAGAATCTCCTGCACGAGAAAAACAGAATATGCAAGGTCAGGATAAAAGTATCTCTAGTACAATTTGGCTTTTCTTATCCCTTTCTGGGATTTTGGGGGGATTCATTGCTTTGGGAATTTTTATGGGGCTTCAATGGGCTGGTTTTTTTCCTTCTCCTTTTGTGGCAAATTCTGCTGGGGAGGAAAAAGCCTTGCAGATTGCTGAAGCCGCAAAAAGTCAAGGTGAAGACACAAAGGAACAATTGAGCCGGGTCTTTCAAGAAATCGATGCGTTAAAAACAGAGTTTTCTTCTTTTTCATCACAACAGTTTAAAACAACGAAAAATGATGAACTATCGAAAGAAGAAAGCAAAAAAGCTTTTGCGATTTTAGAGGAAAAAGTAAAAACTCTTGAAGAAACTGTACAAACTTTTGTTAGAGAGTCGAAAGAGATAGAGACGGCTTTGTCTGTTGGGCAGAGCAATGCAAATGATCTTGCTGCGTTAAAACAACAGTTAGAAGCACTACAGGAAGAAACTGCTGTTAAAAATAGTGAGAAAAAAGAAATAGATACCGCGCTCTTTACTGCAATTAGTTCATTAAAAAATGCTGTAGAGCGTGGTGGATCTTATAATAATGAATTAAAGCTGTTGCGGCAATTATCGCCTTCGATTAATGGACTTGATGTGTTGCAAAAAACAGCTACTGTGGGTCTTCCAAGTTCAGCACAACTTTCAGTTGATTTTGCTCATGTTGCTGATGCAATTGTTGGTACGCAAAATCTTGTTGCGTCAGATGCTGGTTTTTTTGACCGAATTTTAGCGTGGATAAAAGGGCTCATTGTTTCGCGACCGATTGGAAATGTTGAAGGGACAACGCTGGGGGCTATTGCGGCACGCATGGAAGTTGCCATTCAAGCTGGTGATTACGAAAAGGCTTTGAGTGAATGGCAATCATTGCCCCAAAGTGCAAAAGATGTTTCAATGGATTTTGTTAAGCAGCTTGAAAGACATATTGCTATTCAACAGTTGTTGCAGCAATTGTTATTGTCTGTGCAACAAGGATCTTTTAAAGCAACAAAGATGTAAATAGGCCCAAGATGATACGTGTTTTTATTTATATTTTTGTTGTTTGTATCCTCGGTTTAGCTTTCACGTGGGTTGCTAATCACAATGGTATTTTTGTTCTCACATTTTTGCATTTCAGATTTTCTGCTTCATTTCTTACAGTGTTAAGTGTGCTTATTTTGTTTTTTGTAACGCTGGTTCTTTTATGGTGGTTATTGTCTTTCTTTTTTTCCATACCGAATGCTCTTTCCAATTATTTTTATAAACGCCATCAAAAGCGTGGTTACGAAGCTCTTTCAAAGGGGATTCTTGCAACTTTTGCTGGTGATAGTATGGTTGCGCAAAAAATGGAAACACGGGTTGCTAAATATCTTGCAGGAAAACAAGAGCCATTGGTAAAACTCTTACAAGCGCAAACCTTGTCTTTACAAAATGATTCTGTTCGCGCCATCGGTCTTTATGAAGAGATGAGAAAGGAAGATCCGACAAAACTGGTTGGACTTTATGGTTTGTTTCGTGAAGCGATGAAGAGTAAAGCTTATGAGGCAGCGCAACAATATGCCGAAGAGGCACTGACTTTATCGCCAGCACTTTTATGGGCGCATCAGGCGGTGCTCGATCGGTTAAGTACTGAGGGTAAATGGGATAAGGCACTTACTATTTTTGAAAGAACGCAAAAAGCTCTCCCGCGTTCTATTCGCGCGACTCCAGAGCGGCAGCATATACAGGTTTTACTACTAAGTGGGCAGGCACTTTCTTTGTTTGATACACATCCTGTACAAGCACGTGAAGCTATTTTGAAAGCCCATAAATTGGCGCCTGATTTTGTTCCAATAATAGTTATTGCTGCTGATATTCTTTATAAATTAAACGAAACGCGTAAAGCGGATAAAATGATTATAGCGGCTTGGCAAAAGGAGCCTCATCCTGACTTGGGAGCGCTGTATCTTGAAAGAGAAGAAGGAGCCATTGGGCGATTGAAAAGGGCTAAGACACTTGCTTCTTATAATAAAGATGCATTTGAGTCGGCTTTCCTTATTGCTAAAGCAGCTTTGGATGCTGGTGAAACAGCATTAGCAAGAGAGAAGGCACAAAAAGCATTACAATGTCATCCACGGGAAAGTGTTTATTTATTGTTGGCAGATATTGAAGAGGCACAGGGAAACAGTCAAGGTGCTGTGCGTCAATGGCTTTCTTTAGCACTTCGTGCTGAACGTGATCCAGTGTGGATGTGTGATGGGGCCATTTTTTCTTCTTGGTCAGCGGTTTCTCCAATCAGTGGACGTTTGGGCTGTTTTGAATGGAAGGCGCCTCCTTGTATGCCTTCTCTCACATTAGAGGCGGACAATATTGTGTCGAAAAGGCAAGACAAAGAGTATGTTATGGGAAAAAGTGATGATGTTGGAGATAAGAAGCTTGAAAAATTAACACCTATAGATGATTCTCTTTTGCATAATGCGCAGGTGGAGAAACAAGATATAAAAGAAAAAGATGTAAAAATGTTCAGTCAAACTCACTTAAATGTTGATGATCCAGGGGTTAAAACAGAAGAAGAAACATCTTTATCGAGGAAAAAATTTCGTTTATTTTAAATTGCATCAATATGGTAGTATGAGCGTTTTTTCAGAAGAAAAAATTAATATAGAAGAAAAAAAATTATCTTTAATCTTGTCCAATAAAATTATTCTCTTATGCTTAAAAAATGAAATTTTGCTTGGTAGCAGATGTGATTGGTTAAAAAATGTTTTTAAATCAGAGATGTCTTGATAAAAAACAAAAAAATAACAAACCAAGGATTGCTGTCGTTATTCATCGGCGCTCTACCTATACTGGTCGTTTGGGAAAATTTTTACAACAAAATGGTTTTGTTCTTGATATTTATCGTCCTATTTTTGGACAAAAACTCCCTGATACATTAGAGCATTATGCCGGCGTTGTTATTTTAGGGGGACCGATGAGTGTGAATGACAGCGAAGCCTATATTGGTGAGGAAATTGATTGGATTTCGTTATCACTAAAGGAAAATAAGCCTTTTTTGGGTATTTGTCTTGGAGCACAAATGTTAGCGCGAAATCTAGGGGGGCGCGTTGGTACAAGAAGTGATGGGACTGTTGAAGTCGGCTGGTATCCACTAGAAGCAACCCCACAAGGGAAGGAATTGATGAATTGGCCAGAGATGGTCTACCATTTCCATGATGAAGGTATTTATGATTTACCGAAAGAGGCAATGCTTTTGGCAACAGGGAATACATATCCTACACAAGCTTTTCGTTATGGAAACAATGCATGGGGCTTGCAGTTTCATGCTGAATTTACACGCGCTATGATGCGGCGTTTGGTCGTGCGTTCGGCACATAAATTGACTGAAAAAGGTGCTCAACCTGCTTGTGCACATTTGAAAGGTCGTTTAATCTATGATCGAGCTTTGAGTCAATGGTTTGAAAGCGCATTACACCAGATTTTTTGTACACCGCCCGTACTTGTGTAATTATTGATAACGCATTGATTTATATAGGTAATTCACGGTTTTGTATATTGAATGAGAACCCCGAATATAGTAAGGTTTTTTCATTCCAAACCTGTGTATATTGACTCAATAAAAACCTCTTGTTTGCATGTCACAAGTAGGGCTGGCGTGTGGGCAAAAACTGTATAAGAAAAGACTAAAAATGCTTCTTATGAACTGTCTTAAGTGCCAAGAGCTGTCGCAACATTTGGGGGCTAGCCAAATATAATGATGGTGCTGGCTTTGGGGTCTCCATAAGCGTAAAGATGGGGGGCTCAATGGCTTTATCGTTAAGAAACACTATTCATTATCATTTTTGTTGTGCTGTAAAAGAGTATGGTTTAAGGCAGAGGTAGAAAATCTATGTAAAACTTTACACATGAGGTATTTTTTGTTAAAGGGTATAATCGTTCTTCTTAAGAAAGCCTTGTTGAGTTTATGAGATACAGTACTTTAGAATGATGTATGGGGGTTTCTTGAAGTGATCAGTAGATAAAGTCCGGTCGATTAAGAAGTTGGATTGTGTATAAACTGACCGGGGTTAGAAATCTTTGTCCTTTTTAGGGTGGGAGAAAGTTAAGAGATAAAGAAAGTTTTAATGTTGTCCAAATCCTCTCAATTACCATTAAGACGAAAAAGTTTTTCTTTAAGCTATTTAATTTTTGGGCTTTTTTGTTTGGCTCTGATATTTATTTATAGCGCACTCTGGTTTTTTTTTCACGTAAAATAGAAGACCATGTTTCTGATATATTTGTAAAAGTATCTTCCCATAATATGGCGGCGGTATGCGAGAATGTACGCAGGGATGGTTATCCTTTACGTGTCGGTGTTGTTTGTGACAAGTTTCAATTTTCTTGGCCTTTACATGGGGTTTCTTTATCGACGGGGCGTTTGACGGCTGGTGCACCAATTTATTCACCTTATTTGGTCGAGTTTAATGTTCGTTCTCCTGCATTAATTGTTTTTTCCGGAAAAACTCCTATAGTATCGCATTGGCGCAATTTGGTGATTGAAACAGAGCCTTATTGGAAAACGGGTAAAACATTGAAGTTTATAGCTGAAGGGCTTGAGATTGCATCTTTTTCCTCTTTCTCTGAAGATCAAAAGCTTCAAGAAGCATTAAGAGCACAAACGATAGATAAAAAAACGACACAAGAAAATATTGAAGATCCGGCATCTTTGCAAAATACGCATGACGTGATTATTCAGCCATTAGAGCCACAAGATATGCCTCAAAAAATAACGGCAGAATTTTTGCGTTTTGATCTAAAACATGAAAAGAATGATTTATCGGGACATATAACTTTTGACGGTTTTGATGCTTCTCCCTTTTTAAAATCTTCTTTTGTTGATATTCCTAAAATTGATGGTAATTTGAAATGGATTTTAAATGACATTTCTTTTCTGTCTGAAGATGAAGAAAAAAATTGGCAACAGCGACTGTATGGAAAAAGTGGACTTTTAAAGCAAGGTGAATTGACTTTTCATACAGGTGGTGCAGTGCGTATTAGTGGACCTTTTTCTTTTGATGATGAAGGATATTTGACAGCAAAATTTGAACTTGTCCTTATTCAGTCCATGAAGCTTCTTGACACTCTGCAGCGCTTATTTCCCGCGCAAGCCAATAATCTTCAAGCGTTATTTTTTATTTTAGGTGCTTTGCCTAAAAATGCGGACGGCGCTCCCGTTCTTTCATTGCTCATTAACAATGGGTGGGTAAAACTGGGATTTTTAAAACTTGGTCGTCTTGCTCCACTTTAGGTGTTGTACCAAAGCCTTTTTTCATCTTTACTATCAAATTTCGACTTTTTCTGATTTTCACACTTTTTTGCAATTTTAGGGTGTCAAAATATATTTTAACAAAATGCGTATTTAATGGTAAAAAAAATAGCTATAAAAATAAAAAATTATCACCTACTCCTAACTCGTCCAACCTCTTTTCACTTAGTACAAAATCTTATGTCAAACTACATATAACAACAGTGTTTGTATGGAAAAAGTGGTATTTTAAAGTATGCTGAATTGCCTTTTTATACAGGTGGTGGGTTGTGTGTTCGTAGATTTTTTATGTATGGAGCAAGCATATTGTATATATCTGTTTGGGGGTAATCTATTAAAACAAGTCAACAGCCTAACTGGAGGAGAATATGAAGTTGTAAAGGGGAAAATCAACATCCATCTTTACTGTCATTTTTTATTCGATTTTACGCATTTCAAAAGCAGTTACAGTTATATCTTTTAAATAATGGATTAAGCTTATCCTTTTATTTCTGATATTTTTTAATGAAGCCATATGTCTTCCACGTAAAACAGAATATATTTGTATTGCATATTTACGCATTTGTTAAAAAAATATTTCTCAGTACTTCTTATTTCCGATGTCGCTTATGAATGGTATAAGGATAAAGCCATTAAGCACCACCATCTTTTCGGTTATGGAGTAACAAGCTAAGGGGCAACACCATCATATTATATTTGCTAACTCTCAATGTTACTGCAGATTTTGGCACTTGAGGCAGTTTATGAGGGGCATTTTTAGTTCTTTCTTTACTGTTTTTATCTATTCGGCTTTCCCATTTGCAATATGCAAGGGGAAATGTGGTTAATTAATTGAATATAAACAGATTTTAAATGAGACAAATTTAGAATATCGAATTATCAGTCATCATAAAAATGATAAAATTATGATTGTAAATCAATATATTATATTTTTATGATGAAGGATATTTGACAGTAAAATTTGAATTTATTTTTTATTTTGAGTGCTCTGTCTAAAAATGCAGGATAGGGCTTCCGTTCTTCCCTTGTTGGTTAGTCATGGATGGATAGAACGGAGCAAAAGCTTAGCTGTTTTGTACTGCTTTTAAGTCTGAAAGTTTATGTTTTTAGGGTGAAAAATCAATCCTGTTGTTTTTTTGAAATTGTTGCAAACAATTCTATTGTGATAAATAGCGAGATTTTATTTTGGGTGTTATGTTTAAAATGCAAACTCCCGCTCTATATTTTCGCTGGTTTGTTGTGGTGGTGGGATAGAACGGGAGATTGAGTGGGTCGTTTTGTATTTGCTTTAGGTTTGAAAGCCAACATTTTGAAGTTGAGAAATCAATCCTGCTGCAAAAGTAAAACGAGAAATATTGAGATCATTTTCAATAAGGGCACTAATGCGGTTTGTAATATTATGAATATTATTTTCTTCTGTTTTTTTCCAAGTGTCAAAAGGATCTTTTTTCTTGCCATAATTTTTGAGGATTTTCATAACGATTTGCCGTAAGCTTTCGGAAACATTTTCTTTGGCTTGGCTTAGAGCCATACTATCATAATAATCTAAGATGGGAATTGTTCGACGAGCTTCATTAATGCGGTTTATACGAATGATTTGTGCAAGCGAGAAATAAATCTCTGCAGTTTTAATAAGATCACTGTTGCTTTGTTTTGCAATCAAAGAAATATCACAGATTATTGGTGCTGCTTCCAAGAGAGCCAATTGTTTTGCTAATGCTTTTGGTGCTCCTTCTTCACTGTAGTGTAGTGCTTTTTCTTCAATCTTTTGATTAATATCGTTGTTGGGAGAATGCATAAGCTCTTTTTCAATAATACTACGGGCTTGCTTTATTGTTTTTACAATTTCTTCTAGTGGACGTAAGAGATCCATGTTGTGCAAACCCCAATTGGTCGTTTCAAAGAGCATTGGGGTCATTGCTGCATAGAATTTGTTTTGGACAAGACCAGGTATTTTATTATCAAGCTTATCAATTTGATCAGATAATTGAGGAATTTCAAAACCATCACGGATGGCAATAAAAACGCGAATAATATTTTCAACCTTTTGTTGTGTTTCATCGTGTAGCCGATTAACAAAAGTGGGGCCTCCACGATTTACAATGTCATTGGCAATCAGTGTTGCGATAATATTACGACGCAATTGATGGTTAATCACTTCCTTCTTAAAATTTTCTTGAATTTGGGTTGGAAAATAGTTCAGCAAGGCTGTATTGAAATAGTGATCATCAACAATGGGGCTATTAGCAATTTCTTCTTTTAAGGTCAATTTAGCATAGGCAAAAATAACGGCGAGTTCTGGACGGAGAAGACCTTTGCCTTGGGTTGTTCTTTGTCGTAAAATTTGCTCATCAGGGAGTATTTCAACTCTGCGATCTAGAAGTTTTTTTTGTTCCAAATCGTGCATAAAGCGTATTTGATAGGGCAAATCAGTAGTGCTTTGGTTTTCCGCCAAAGAAAGAGCAAGGGGTTGTAGATAATTGTTACGCAAGACGAGTTGCTCGACTTGAGGCGTCATTTTTTTCAAGAGCTTATTGCGATCTTCGCGGGTTAACGTTTTGGCACGTAGTGCTGATGCAAGAACAATTTTGAGATTGACCTCAATATCAGAACAATTCACACCAGCAGAATTGTCAATGGCATCCGTATTGCATCGACCACCATTTGAGACATATTCAATCCGTCCACGTTGTGTAACACCAAGATTAGCTCCTTCACCAATAATTTTTGCACGCACTTGTTCTCCGGTAATGCGTATTGCATCATTTGCGCGATCACCTACTTGAGCATCGTTTTCTGTTGCAGCACGGATATAAGTACCAATACCGCCGAACCATAAAAGATCAACCGGGGCTTTGAGAAGAGCAGAGATAATTTCAAAGGGTGTTCCTGTTTGTTTTTCAAAACCAATGGCTTGTGCTGCTTCAGGTGAGAGAGTAATGGTTTTTTCTTTTCGTGAGAAGATACCACCGCCCTTTGATAATTTGCTTTTATCGTAATCTTGCCAACTTGAGCGAGGAAGTTTAAAAAGGCGCGTACGCTCTGCGTAGCTTTCGTCTATGTTTGGATCTGGATCAATAAAGATATCGCGGTGATCAAAAGCGGCAATCAATTTTGTTTGTTTGGAAAGCAGCATTCCATTACCAAAGACATCACCAGACATATCGCCAACACCGACACAGGTGAAGGGCGTTGTTTGAATATCATGATTAAATGATTCTCTAAAATGTCTTTTGACGGCTTCCCATGCGCCTTTAGCTGTAATACCAATGTCTTTGTGGTCGTAACCTGCTGAGCCTCCAGAGGCAAAAGCATCATCAAGCCAAAAGTGGTTTGCTTGGCTGATGGCGTTGGCTGTATCAGAAAAAGTTGCTGTTCCTTTGTCTGCTGCTACAACAAAATAGGGGTCAGGGTCATCATGACAGATGATATTGTGGGGCGCACTTATTTTGCCATTAACCAGATTGTCTGTGATGGAGAGCAAAGCAGTGATAAAGTCTGTATAAGCTTGACGTGCTGCTTCTATGATAACAGCACGGTCATTTGTTTGGGGAAGCCGATGGGGATAGAATCCACCTTTTGCACCTGCAGGAACGATAACTGCATTTTTAACTTGTTGGGCTTTGACTAAGCTCAGCACTTCGGTACGATAATCTAATGCACGATCAGACCAACGAATTCCGCCACGGGCAATAGGTCCAAAACGCAAATGGACTCCTTCAACTTCCGGTCCATAAACAAAAATTTCTCGGTAAGGGCGCGGTTCAGGCAAACCTTCAATCTGGCGCGGATTTAATTTGGTGGCTAAAATACGCCGTGGACTTCCATCAGGAAGAGGCGTAAAGGCATTTGTTCGTAAACTCGCCTCTATAAGGTTACAATAACGGCGTAAAATGAGATCATCATCTAAACCAGAGACTTTCCGTAATTTTTCTTCAATGCGCTTTTGAATGACTTGTTGGTTTTTTTCCCGTTCTTTTTCTGTATGGCTTTGATGAAATTTTAAATGAAATAAAGCATAAAGATCTTGGGTGATGTCAGGATAAGCATTTAAAGTTTGGGCAACGCGATCTTGCGAATAAGGAATTCCAGCTTGTTGGAGATAGCGCCCATAATGGCGCAAAATAACAATTTCATGCCAATCAAGCTCAGCTGTTTGGGTGAGAGCATTAAAGCCGTCATTATCAGCATTTTGTGCCCAAATGGCTTCAAAGGTTTCGGCGTGTTTTTGACCGTCTTTTTCAAAATCGATACAGCGTTGGAAAGTACTTTCTAGCTGCATATCATGAAGATACACAGAGCGCCCATTGCCATCTGGTAATTCAAGAGTTTGTTCAGCAATAACGCGAAACCCCATATTTTCAAGGAGTGGTACACGTTTGGAAAGGGCAAGTGCTTCATGGCGGTGAAAAAGCCGAAGAGAAATGCACTGTTTTTCTTTGTTTTGTGCATGATAAAAGATCACGAAAAGGGGCTTTTCATCATGAAGACTTAGAATATGTCCGGCATCGTTAATAGCGTCTTCAGCTGAAAATAAATCACGATAGCTGTTGGGGAATTCACTGGCTAGACGTGTTTGTTGCTCTGTTATTTTCTTGTTAAGAGCGATGGCTTGAACCCTGTCTTCCCAACTTCGTGCAATCGAACGTACATGTTGTTCAAGTGTGGAGCGCTCAATAAGGGGAACAGTTTCGTTTCCTTTACGATGGATGATATAATAGACACGTATAAGAGTGCTTTCCAAAAATAGCGGATAAGATTCAAAAAAGTCACCTTTATAGAGCTCAACAAAATGTTCGCCAACTTTTTCACGCAGGCTGCTGTTATATTGATCACGCGGTACGTAGACAAGGATAGAAACAAAGCGCCCAAAAGAATCAGTATGGGCAAGAACCCGTAAACGTGGGCGCTCATCTAATTGTAGAATAAGTTTAGTGTTTTCTGTCAATGTATCAACATCAGAGCGAAACATTTCATCTCTTGGATAGGTTTCTAAAGCACTGATGAGTGCTTTTCCTGAATAATCGGCGTGATTGTGTCCAAGACGTTGAATAATAGTTTGGGCTTTTTCTTTTAAGAAAGGAATTTGCAAAATAGAACGTGTATAAGCTGAGGAGGTAAAAAGCCCTACAATGCGTAATTCTCCACAGAGTTGGTTTTCTTTATCAAAGATTTTAAGACCAATATAATCCAGCCAAACAGAACGGTGAATTTTGGAGCGGCTGTTCGCTTTTGTCACGATAAATAGATTATCGCTTTCCATGAAGGATAAAACTTCTTGAGGAGGCTCTTTCATGCTTTTATCGTCAACAATATGAATAGAAGCATCCGTGAGTATACCAAGTTCAATATTACTCGCTGTAAAGGATTTTAGGGGTTTTTGGTCTTTGATGAAGTTGTAAGTGCGCATACCAAGGAAAATGAAATTATCGTCCATTAGCCAGTGAAGAAATTCAATGGCTTTTTCGCCTTCTTGTTTGTAGTGCGGGGGAAGACTTATTTGGTAGGCATGAATATGTTTTTCAACTTCTTCAAGCATAGGTTTCCAGTCTTGTACAGCAGCATTAACCTGTTCAAGAACTAAGGTGAGTTCATTTTCAAGTTTCTGCGTCTGCTGTTTATTGAGTGACTCGATGTGAATTTGCATCAGACTGATGCGTTTTCCAGAAGCACTATCAAGAATGGGGTGTGCAATCAAATAAATATGGTTTTTGTGTTGATTGAAGACATTTAAAATAGAATCGAGAAGGAAGGGTTTGTTATCATTGACAAGCGTGATAACGGTTATAGGCTTGTTATTACGGGTCAAGTTTTGTTCAAAGAAGATGGTATTTTTTCCCGTCTGATGGAGATTAAAAGCTTTTACCGCGATAGCAGTGGCCCTTTGAAGTTCTTCACTTTCGTAATAAGCAATATCTTCTTCATCGGTTTGAGCAAAAAGGATTTGTTCTATTTTATCTTGGGTGTTTTTTATTTCTGTTTTTTTTTGTTGCAACACATTCACTCTCCCTTTTTGCTCTTAGGGGCCTTTTCTTCTCTTTGTTGAAAGCAGACCATTATATTTTTACATACTGTAACACCTTCTTCCTAAAGAAAATAGCTCTTTATTTGGAAAGAATGAGTTTGTTTTTGCTATTTTTTAGTAATATTTTGTACTTTAAAGAAATATTTTTCTTCAAGGAAAAGGCATTTTTAGTATTTTTGTATGTTAATAGTTTGTTTTTTAAAATATACAAAATGAAAGTAAAAAAAGAAGCAAAAGTAAAAAAAGAATGGCGCATTTACCAGAAAGACTTTTAAGTGGTTACCAAAACTTTATAAACAATCATTTTTTATATAAAATAGCAGATTATCAGCAATTGGTGATTGAGGGGCAGAAACCTGAAGTTTTGGTCATTGCTTGTTGTGATTCGCGTGCAGTACCAGAAATGATTTTTGATGCTAAGCCAGGGGAAATTTTCACCCTGCGCAACGTGGCGAATGTGGTTCCTCCTTTTTCTCCTGATGACCAATATCACGCAACATCAGCAGCTCTTGAATATGCTGTGCAATTGCTTGAGGTGAGACATATTGTCGTTTTTGGTCATGCCCATTGTGGAGGTATTCGTACTGCTCTTAATGAGACATATAAATCTTTATTATCAAATGATTTTATCGGTCAATGGATCAGTCTTTTAGCACCAGCCGCAGAAATTGTTTTGAATAATAAGTCGCTGTCGTGGCCAGAAAAACAGACGGCATTAGAGCAGCTTTCTATTCGTCATTCGTTGAGAAATTTAGAGACGTTTCCATGGATAAAGCTTCGCAAAGATCAAGGTTTTTTGACATTGCATGGGGTTTGGTTTGATATCTCTAGCGGAAAATTATGGAGCATGGAACAGGAAACAGGTTGTTTTATGCGTGTTGAAGTTGAAAGTTTTGAAGTATAGTATTTGTTGTTTTTATTTCTTCGTATAAAAAGACATTTTATGATAAAACTTGACAAAGCTGGGGTTTTATTGTTTGAAGGAGCAAGCTTTCAGTGACAAAATTAACTTGGAGCCACCGACTGAGACCCCGGTTTAAGGGTATAAAGAGATCTCAGAGGTCAACATCCGACGGCGCGATGCGTTCTCGGATGCTATTTTGGTTTGTTTGTTATGCAACAATGAGGTAAATGATGTTTGAATCCTTGCAAGAGCGACTTGGTTCTATCCTGTCTCATTTGACGGGACGTGGCGCTTTATCGGATCAGGATGTTGTAGAGGCGCTGCGTGAAATTCGTCGCGCTTTATTGGAAGCTGATGTTGCTCTTGATGTTGTGCGCTCTTTTACCGATAGAGTTCGGGAAAAAGCTGTTGGGGCCCAAATCGTTAAATCAATTAAACCAGGCCAAATGGTGGTTAAAATTGTTCATGATGAATTGGTTCATATTCTTGGAAATGAAAGTGTTCTGAGTGATTTAAATGCACCAGCTCCTGTTGTTATCATGATGACTGGTTTGCAAGGTTCGGGAAAAACAACCACAACAGCAAAGCTTGCAAAACGTTTTACTGATAAGCATAATAAAAAAGTTCTCATGGCGTCATTAGATACACGCCGTCCCGCTGCACAGGAGCAATTGCGCCAATTGGGAGAACAGGCAAAACTTGCAAGCTTGCCTATTATTGCGGGTCAGCTGCCCGTTGATATTGCATTACGTGCTGTGCAAGCTGCTAAATTGGGTGGTTATGACGTGCTTATTCTTGACACAGCAGGACGTAATCATATTGATGAAGCTTTGATGCTCGAATTGGCTGAAATTAAAGCATGTTCCCTTCCTCATGAGATTATGTTGGTGGCTGATAGTTTGACGGGGCAAGATGCTGTTCATCTTGCTCGTTCTTTTGATGAGCGTGTAGGGATTACGGGGATTATTTTAACACGGATGGATAGTGATGGGCGTGGTGGCGCTGCTCTTTCTATGCGTGCTGTTACAGGTAAACCAATTAAAGCAATTGGAACTGGTGAAAAAATAGATGCTTTAGAAGAATTTCATCCCAGTCGTATTGCTGATCGTATTCTCGGAATGGGGGATATTGTTTCTTTGGTTGAAAAAGCGGCAGAAACAATGGATCACGAGAAAGCTGCTGCTTTTGCAAAAAAAATGCAAGCCGGAAAATTTGATCTGAATGATCTTGCAGAACAGTTGCAGAAAATGAAAAAACTGGGTGGAATGGGCGGTATTATGGGCATGTTGCCGGGAATGGGGAAGGTCAAAGAGCAGATTGCGGCTGCGGGGTTTGATGATCGTTTGTTTGATCGTCAATTGGCCATTATTTCATCTATGACACCGAAAGAGCGGGCGAATCCAGAGCTTTTAAAACATAGCCGCAAACAACGAATTGCTAAGGGGTCTGGTACGACAGCGGCTGATATTAATAAACTTTTGAAGATGTATCGCCAAATGGCTGATATGATGAAAGCCATGGGTAGTAAAGGAAAAAGTGGTTTGATGGGAAAAATGTTGGGAGGCCTTGGTTCCAAAATGGGATTTGGAGGCAAGGGAAACTTGAGTGGAGATTCTCCAGTTATACCTGATTTATCGGGAATGGATTTGAAGCAATTCTCAACGTTTCAAAAGCAGATTGAAAATGATAATGGAGGGAAGATTTTGCCTGGACTTCCCAAGCGTGGGCCTATATTTCCTGGTCTTTCCAATAGCATTGCCGATGGGGGAAAATTTCCTCAGCATCCTAAGAAAAAATAAGATGTAAAGAGGGAAAGGAATATGATGCAGGAAACAGTATTAAACGAATTAGCACATTTACGAGCATCCATTGATAATTTTGATGCAACCTTGATTCATATCTTAGCAGAGCGGTTTCGTTGTACGAAAGCTGTTGGGCGCTTAAAAGCCCGTTATGATTTGCCTAAAGTAGATCCTCTGCGTGAGCAATATCAGGTAGCGCGTTTGCGGCAATTGGCTATAGATAGTCATCTTGATCCTGATTTTGCTGAAAGATTTTTAAAATTTATTATCAAAGAAGTTGTGAGTCATCATGAAGTTATTGCTGAAGAGCAAAAAACAAAAAAGTCAATTTAAACGAAAGCCAGAGCTGACAATAGGAGATAAAATATGGCATTGAAAATTCGTTTGTCCCGTGGAGGTTCAAAAAAACGTCCTTACTATCATATCGTCGTTGCAGATGTTCGTAGTCCGCGCGATGGGCGGTTTCTTGAACGTGTTGGTGCATGGGATCCAATGTTGCCTAAAGATGGACCGAGGGTGAAACTTAATGAAGAACGTATCCAATATTGGCTTGGGCAAGGGGCTCAACCAACAGATCGCGTTTTACGGTTTTTAGATGCAGCTGGCTTGAAAAAGCGTCCAACTCGTAATAATCCACATAAAGGTGAACCGGGTAAAAAAGCACAAGAACGTATAGCAGCAGCAAAGCAAGCGGCAGAAGAAGCAGAGGCAGCGGCTGAAGCAGAATCTGCTACAGCATAAGAAGCATGATTGTTTAATCAACGTGTTTTTAAAAGCTTTAGAAAAATAAATATTATCCGTTTTTGTCTATCAAAAACGGATTTTCTTTAAAAAGCTGCTTGTTTAAATCCGCACTGGTTTTTTTAATCAATGGTTTTAAAAGTCAATGGCGCGGCCTTTAATTTCCCAGTCTCCATAGCGCGAAGGGTCTTTGCCGCCGCGTCCACCATTTTCGACAGGTTGTTCTTTTTTTGCTTCGCTTTTTCGTCGTTCTTCAGCTTCTTTAAGGGCGCGTTGTGCTGCGGGTGAGAGAGATTGTTGTTTAATGACAGTTGCATTTTTTTTGCTCGTTTTCTCGTCTTTTTTATTCATTTTTATACCTATTCTATTGAAGAAACAGAAAGAAAACACCATCATATAGTATTGATAAACTTTTATCATGGAGTTTTTTGAGTAATGAATATAATGCGTACAGCTATGCTTTTGGCTTTTTTAACTGCTCTCTTTATGGGAGTTGGTTATCTTGTTGGAGGGGGTGGTGGCATGGTCATTGCTCTTTTGATGGCAAGTGGTTTAAACTTTTTTTCTTATTGGAATTCAGATAAAATCGTTTTACGCATGTACGGGGCGCGTGAAGTTGATCAGCATTCTGCGCCGGTTTATTATAAAATTGTAAGTGATTTAGCGCAAAGTGCTTCTCTTCCTCAACCAAAAGTTTATGTTATTGAGAATCCACAGCCAAACGCTTTTGCAACGGGACGTAATCCGCAAAATGCAGCTGTTGCTGCAAGTACTGGATTGTTAAAGCGGTTGAGTTCGGAGGAAATTGCCGGCGTTATGGCGCATGAGCTCGCACATATTGAGCATCGTGATACATTAACAATGACTCTAACCGCAACGATTGCAGGAGCCATTTCAATGCTTGGTAATTTTGCTTTCTTTATGGGAGGACCGCGCAACTCTTCAGAAGATTCTCATGGCGCTGGGGCAATTGGAGGATTTATTGCCTTGCTCGTGGCTCCTTTTTCAGCGATGCTGGTGCAAATGGCGATTAGCCGTACACGGGAATATGCTGCGGATCGGAGAGGGGCTGAAATATGTGGTAATCCTTTATGGTTGGCTTCTGCATTGCGTAAGATTGCTGATGGGGGACGTGGGGTATATAATGAAGAAGCAGAGCATAATCCAGCAACCGCGCATCTGTTTATTATTAATCCTTTGAGCGGTGAGGGAGCCGATAGTCTTTTTTCGACACATCCAGCAACTGCAAATCGTATTGCTGCTCTTTATCGGCAAGCAGAAGAGATGAAAGGGGCTCTTGCCAAAAGTGTGGGCTGGAATAAAGAAGACGCTATACATGAAAAAAGCAGCGGGATGAACTATGGAGATTTTCATAGTGGTCAGGCTCATGCATTAGATGAGCAAGAAAACATTTCTTTTCAGCGTGTTACAAAACGTCCTTCTTGGCTTCGTTATGAAAATTCAAAAAAATCTCGTTCATAGAGTTATTGAGGGAGTTTTTAAGGAAGCAGTAATATAAAGGTGGTGTTTTGAAACACAAAAAAGCGGGGCATGTGTCTGAAAAAAATGTTCCAGGATTAGCTGTTCGGCAGGTGTGTGTGCGCCTTTTAGGGGCGGTGGTTGATAAGTGTACGCCTCTTTCTGGTTTGACGGATAATGAACACGGACATCCACACTATTTAAAACTTTCACAACGAGATCGTTTGTTGTGTCGGGCTATTTTGATAGCTTCATTACGTCATCGAGGGCAGATTATAGCGGCTTTCTCACGATTTTTGGTGCGTCCTTTGCCTTCACAAGCACTTTCACTTCAGCATCTTTTGCATATCAGTGTTGCACAAATTCTTTATCTTGATATTCCTGATCATGCGGCTATTGATTTAGCTGTACGTGTGGCAAAACTTGATCCTCGTATGCATCGTTTTTCAGGGGTTGTGAATGCTCTTTTGCGCAATGTTGCGCGTGAGGCAGAGCTTTTATGCCAACAAGTTCCTACCATTGAAGGTGTTCCAGCGTGGTTTGGACAGCTTTTAGTGTCAGCTTATGGAACAGAAAAAGCACATCAGATTATAGCAATTCAAAGTATGGAACCCCCTCTCGATTTGACAGTGAAATCTGATAGCGTTGGATGGGCTGAAAGACTTGGCGGTGTTGTGTTGCCTAATGGCTCTGTTCGATTGAATCGTTTGGAGTGTTCTGTTTCTGATTTACCTGGCTATCGTGAAGGGTCTTGGTGGGTTCAAGATTTTGCTGCAGCCTTGCCTGCTTGTTTATTTGGGAGTATTCGGGGTAAACGCGTTGCTGATCTTTGTGCGAGCCCTGGGGGAAAAACAGCACAATTGGCTTTGCAGGAGGCAGAGGTGACTGCAATTGAGCTTTCTGCTAACCGCGTCAAGCGTTTAAAAGAAAATATGGAACGGCTTCATTTTTCAGCTCACATTTGGCAGGGCGATGTGAAAAACTTCCATCCCACACAGCTTTTTGATGCAGTTCTTCTTGATGCCCCTTGTTCTTCTACAGGAACAATCCGTCGTCATCCAGATATTTTATGGACGAAATCGAGAGATGATATCGTCAAGTTAGCGGCGTTGCAATATGATTTGCTTGTCGCAGCAATTTCTTTGGTAAAGGAAGGGGGACGTATTGTTTTTTCCAATTGTTCATTGGCAAGAGAAGAAGGTGAAGATCTTATTGAGAAAATTTTATCGATACGCAATGACATTGTTTTAGACCCTATTTATCCAGAGGAAATGGGAGCATTGGAACATTTGCTTTGTGGGGGGATATTACGGACAACGCCTGCGGATTTTTGTCATAAAAATTTTGATACTGAGAAAACCGTATTTTTAGGAATGGATGGTTTTTTTGCTGCGCGCTTACGAAAAATTGCTTAATTAACGCTTCATTTACAAAAATGGTCGAAATTGTATTTGATTCAGCATAAATGGAGATGAAATTTTGGCGGTTGCGGTAAAAGCTACTCAGGTAAAAGTGGCAGACTGTATCGATACGATACAGAATGTTATGCGGCGTTTATGGGTTGGACCATTGTTTCGTTGGCGGTTTTCAGGGTTTCGTCCTCATAAAATTTTAGCGCATCCCATGGATTTGCATGTAGCTGATCCAATGATGGCGCATGAATTTTATCATGGTCGTTTTGCTTTTGCTGGTCACATTGTTCATTCTGGTGCTGTTTCGCCGTTTTCATTGGTTCCACCAACGCTAGAATGGGAAGCGGCTCTACATGATTTTCATTGGTTGCGCCATATGGAGGTAGCAGAAAGTAATTTAGCTTCTGCACATGCACGCTCTCTTTTAGAAGATTGGTTTGATCATACTGGCAAGAAGGTAAAAGGGCTTGCTTGGAGTGGTCCTGTTGTGGCGCGGCGCTTGATTTCATGGATTTGTCATTCGAAAATGTTGTTAGAAGGCGCAAGTGAGCGGTTTGAAAAACGCTTTTTACGTGCACTTGGTTTGCAATTTCGTTATTTGCGCGTGACAATTTGTAGTATGGAGCACAATGATCAACGTTTACAAGCAGCAGTGGCTTTGACATTCGCCTCTCTTGCTTTGCCTGTTTCTGTGGCAGTGAAAAAAAAGGTACAAACGACGCTTATAGAGGAGCTTTCCCGTCAAATCCTAGTTGATGGTGGGCATATTTCCCGTAGTCCTGTTATTTTGCTGAATTTGTTATCGGATTTATTGTCGTTACGGCATCTTTTTATGCGTAGCAATGAAACGGCACCTCGTATTTTGATTGATTCTGTTGAGCGTATGTTGCCAGCTTTACGATTCTTTATCCATGAGGATCAAACGTTGGCCCATTTTAATGGGGTTGGTCCCCTTGTGTCGGAACGTTTATCATCACTTTTGGAGCTTGATGAAACAGGAGGGAATCCTTTTAGTTATGCCCGTTATTCAGGATTTCAGCGCTTAAAAGCCAATCAAACAACAGTGCTTGCAGATACAGGAAAGTTTCCACCCCGCTCTGTAGCACAGCAGGCTTGTTCGGGATGTTTGTCTTTTGAAATGTCTTCACAAGGGCACCGTTTTATTATCAATACCGGTATTAATCCTGATGGGAGGGAAGATTATCGACATTTAGGGCGTGTTACTGCAGCACATTCAACAGCTACGCTTAATGATTGTTCAGTGGGTGCTTTTTATTATAAAAATAAAAATGGCGCGCCATTTTTGTTTGATGGACCAACAGATGTTCAAGTATGCCGTATAGAGGATTCAGAGAAGACGGGTTTTATTGCGAGTCATAATGGTTATGTGAGACCCTTTAATCTTATTCATGAGCGTGGTCTTATTTTGGCGACAAATGGAGATACGATCGAAGGTTTTGATCGCTTTTTTATGCCAAATAAAGGGGGAAAGAGACACAAGAGTGTGCAAAATGAACAAAATCATGTTGCTGTTCGGTTTCATCTTCATCCACAAGTTGAAGTTAACTACGATGGCAAACGTGTGTGTTTAGCCGTAAAGAACGAGAACGTGAAGAGCGAACAAGTATGGTATTTTATATCGCCTGACGCAGATATTTGTCTTGAAGATTCGATTGATTTTGCAGAATTAACAGGTCCACAACGGACACAACAGATTGTTTTATATTTTCGTCCTGCATTTCAGGAAAAAGTTCGTTGGCGTTTTATCCGTAAAGCGTTTGATAAAAAATTAGAACATTGTTCCAACCCATAGTATATTGCGTTTTATCTTGTGTGTCGCAAAACATTATTGTTTATTGTAGTAATATTCTCAAAATTTGAAGATCATATCAATTTTATACACGAAGCATTTTTTTGGAGTATGGGTTGGATGTTTTTAGGCAAGGTTTGCTCATAGAGTTTCATGAGGTGATGCTAAAAGGGATTGGCTTCAGAAAAAAAGATTTTTGAAAGACCATTGTTGACAGATGAGTACTAGTTAAGGATTTTGATCCTTTAAAGATATGGAGAGAAAATTAAGCCGTTGCTTATCTTCAATAAGTTCTTAAGTGTGCTGTTGGGATCAATATTTCTCTCTGAGAGAGTTGCATTAATAGGATTACGCTCTTCACGAAAAACAGAGCGCTATTGTATTGTATGTTCACGGACTTATTTTAAAGAAAAATCCCTTAACGCTTCCAAGCCTATTTTGCGACGATGCCCGTGATAGGTATAACGGTAAATCCATTAAGCACCCCCATCTTTACGCTTATGAAGGAGCAGCTCAGCACTATCACACTATTGATCAGTGTCCAATGTTTGTAACAAGCTCTTGGCACTAGAGATGGTTCATAAGAGGCATTTTTAGCCTTCTCTTAAGAGCTTTTATCCATACAGCTCCCCCCGCTTGTAACGTGCAGGCGAATGGTTTTGGTTGATTCAACATACATAAATTTGAAATGGAAGAATCTTACGGTGTTCGGGGTTCTCATTTAATATGAATAACGCTAAATTATTATTATAAATCAAAAGTTGTATATCACAGAAGCACCGAAAATTCGAGAAATGATACACAGCAATGGCCAAGAAAAACAACTCTTCTGCTCTTTGTTACTATACTAAAAATGAAGTCATAATAACAAACCACAAAATGCATGCTTTTTCATAGCAAAGCATTCTCTCAAATATCTCAAACAACTTTCATAAAGATTTACGCGAATAACGTCGTGCAATTGAATCAATATCACCTCGACAAATTCCAAGATCGCTGAGTTCATATGTTGAAAGACGACTTAACGCATTAACGGTTCGACGATAACGGCGCCAATTACTATAAAAACGTAGAATATTCATATCCTCTACTCAAACTTTTCATTACACTCTTTAGTTTAAGAATAGAGTATATTACTAAAAAGAGTTGTGTTATAATATCATAGCAGGTATGCATCTACATACAAGATAATATCCCTTTAACATTTTCCTCATGCGAAAGGGTAACCATTAAAAATATCAACAAGAACATCTTATCCCTAACCAATGGCTAAATTATGTGCATTTTCTGCGGTGATAAACTTCTTCACGTGTAGATTCTTTGGATTGAATAACTGCTTCCATTTCAACAGTTATCAATAGTCATACGATAATTATGAAAAAGTCCTTGAAACCTTTGTTTCATACGAAAAGAAAAGCAGCAAAATTATTAATGGCGGAAGTGACGTGTTCCTGTAAAAACCATCGCTAACCCCTGTGCATCAGCAGCGGCGATAACTTCTTCATCACGCATGGAGCCTCCTGGTTGAATAACTGCTGTTGCCCCTGCTTCAGCTGCTGCTAATAAACCATCTGCAAAAGGAAAAAATGCATCTGATGCAACAACAGATCCTTTTGTGAGAGTTTCTGTTAAGCCTGCTCTTTGCGCACTTTCTGCTGCTTTACTTGCAGCAATTTTGGCTGAATCGATGCGGCTCATTTGTCCAGCTCCAATTCCAACTGTTGCACTATTTTTCGCGTACACAATAGCATTCGATTTAACGTGCTTTGCTACACGAAAAGCAAATTGAAGATCACGCATTTCATCTTGAGTTGGGGTCCGCTTTGTCACTACTTGCAATTTAAGATCATCGACTACCACGTTATCACGTGATTGCACTAAAATGCCTCCCGCTAATGTTTTAGCAAGAAGTCCTCCACAACGTGGATCAGGAACTCCACCTGTAATAAGCAAACGAAGATTTTTTTTCTTGGCAATAATTTCACGTGCCGCCATTGTGGCATCAGGAGCAATAATCACTTCTGTAAAAATTTTAACAATCTCTTCAGCACATTCTTCATCAAGGGGCTGATTTAAAGCAACAATTCCACCAAATGCCGATACATTATCACACATAAGAGCTTTCAAATAAGCTTCTTTCAAATTTTCTCCTTCCGCAACACCACAAGGATTGGCATGTTTAATAAGAGCGACAGCAGCGGTTTTTTGCGGATCAAACTCTGCCACAAGTTCAAAGGCTGCATCTGTATCATTCAGGTTGTTATAAGAGAGCGCTTTGCCTTGTAAAAGTTTTGCTGTTGCAATACCAAAACGTTTTTCATTATTGCGATAAAATGCTGCCTGTTGATGTGGATTTTCTCCATAGCGCATAACACTTTCAAGATGACCAGAAAAACTCTGCCACGATGGAGTTTCAATTTCTAAATCCCGTGCAAACCACGATGCTATTGCCGTATCATAAGCAGCGGTGTGTGCATAAGCGCGCATTGCTAGCTGATGACGCATAGATAAGCTTAAACATCCATTATGCTGCTTTAATTCAGCTAGAATCGAATCATAGTCGTTTATCGCTGTTACAACACCGGTATAAGCATAATTTTTTGCCGCTGCGCGAATCATTGCCGGTCCGCCGATATCAATATTTTCAAGAATTGTTTGATTGTCGGCGCCGGATTGGGCTGTCTCTTCAAAAGGATAAAGATTCACAACTAAAAGATCAATTCCATGAATGTTGTTCTTTTCCATAGCATCTTTATGGCTAGGGTCTTCTCTTACCCCTAACAAAGCACCATGAATCAAAGGGTGGAGTGTTTTAACACGCCCATCCATTATTTCAGGAAATCCGGTAACTTCAGCAACATCTTTTACGGGTAAACCAGCCGCTATGAGGGTTTTGGCTGTTCCTCCTGTTGAAATCAATTCAACATTGTAAGTAGCGTTAAGAGCTTGTGCAAAAGCAACCACACCCGTTTTATCAGACACAGAAAAGAGAACACGACGAACCTGATGAAGATCAGGTATGGGAAAATTTTTGGCAACAACACCCATAACAGCAGCCTTAAAAATGAAAGAGTTAAAATTCTAGTAAAACAAGCTTATACGTTTATAGCATAAGCCTTTAGCAAAATACATTGAAAGGATAAACTGTCTTTTTAGAATATAGGATGACTCACCTTTTTCTATTATTCTGTAAAAACCTCTCATTTGAGGTGTGATGATAGGTATAAAAGTCTCATTGAGACATTAAATGTTTTTTTGTTGCTTATAACTCAACATCTCACCTTCATAGCAGTTTTGAAACAAAAATGCATCCGTATGTTCTCTGCTATATTAGCCTTTATACTAGATGAAGGCGAAAGTATTGCATATATCAATTGGAGTAATCTCTGAAATGGGAAATAATCTAATGAAGCAAGAATATAAAATTATAAAGGCAAAAATGGGTGACTATCTTTCCTATTATTTTTAAATTTGACTTTATGTTTTTCAAAAGCGTTATGACAATTCTTTTTAAGAGTGTGGCGTAAATCTTTTGTGGATGGTATAAAGTTCATTGTATGCCTATGATCTTTAATTTAACAAAGGCGCAAGTTGGTAGCTTTTATTCTCTTTATCAGTTTTCAAGATTCTAAAAATTTTTGTTACTTGAGATGGAAGAGGTATTTTTTTAGTTTTTTTGCCGTAGCAGAAAAAGAAAACCTCCTAACACACCAGCAGCTAAAATAAACCACGTGATTGCATAAACGAGATGATTATTTCGAAAATGGATAATCGTAAGACCAGCAATGGGAAGGTTTGCTTGTGGGGTTGTTTTTTTTCCGGCATCAATGAAATAAGGGGCAACAGTGGACAAACCAAGTTTTTGTGCCATAGCGGGGAGATCGCGCGTATACCATAAATTTTTGTCAGGATTATTTTTGCGTGGAAAAAATCCATTTTTTTCACTCATGCGTAATAAACCTATGATCGTTGTTTGTTCTGTGTCCGTGGTAGAATGTTGCTGAGATGAGGCATTTGTATCCAATTGCTCTGAGTTTTGAAAATTGTTACGTTCATCCATGGGGATAAAACCACGGTTGATAAAGGTCAATGCATTGTCATTAGTGGTTTGTAAAGGAGTCAAAACCCAATATCCCGTAGTATTTTGAGCGGTAGCCGTGACCAAAATATTTTTATCTGTTAAAAATTTTCCCGTGATAACAACAGGTTGATATTCATATTTTTCAAAAGTAACATCTGCCCATTGATTTTTGGGGGGGGCTTTTATGGGGGGCAAATGAATGCGCTGATTGGTACTGGTGATAAGATTTGTTTTCCAGTTTAACCGTTGTACTTGCCATATACCTAATGCACTGAAGAGAAGAAAAAAACAAATACATAAAGTTCCAAACAAAAAAGAAGAAAAACGGTTAGGATTTTCTTGAAGCTTTGTCATGGGGGACTCTTGTTTACTCATGATTTATATTTCCTTTCAGGACAATAAGCTTTCATTCTAACATGGTGTGACTTTAAAAAAACATTTTGTACGCCTTATTGCAGAAAAAGATGAAAAATGCTCCCATAAGAGATGAAAAAGGTTTTATAAAAGACTTGACCTTTTGTTGTCGACCCCCTATTAGAAAGAAACTTCCCAATGGTGCCCGTTCGAGGTAGTGTTGTGCGTGCTTTACGTTCATTCTATCCTTTGGGTATAGGGATTTGAAAGTTTCTTAGAGTTTTAAGGGTGAAGTTTATGTCTCGTGCATGTGAATTGACAGGGAAGACGGTTCTGTATGGTAATAATGTTAGCCATGCAAATAATAAGACTCGGCGTCGTTTTTTACCAAATCTTTGCAATGTGACATTGATTTCAGAAGTGTTACAGCAAAGTTATCGCTTGCGCATTTCTGCAAGTGCGTTGCGTTCTGTTGAGCACCGCGGTGGTCTTGATGTTTTTTTAATGAAAGCAGACGATAAAGAGTTGTCACAACGTGCGCGTTTGTTAAAACGCCAAATCATTAAGAAGAAATCTGAGCAAGAAGGTGAAAAAAAAGCTGAGCAAGCAGCGTAATTTTCAGCGTTATTGTTTTTGGCTTTTTTCTTTTTGATCGCTCTGTTTTATTGGTTCCATACCCCAGGTTAAAAAAAATGTCTTCAAGCGGTCTTTTATTAGAACAGCAAAGAAAAAGGTATGTTGTTTTTTCTATTTTTGCAATGTGCCTTGCTGTCACGGCTTCTAATATTTTAGTTCAATATCCTGTCTATTGGTTTGATTTGAATGAGCTGTTGACTTATGGGGCTTTTACCTATCCATTTGCTTTTCTGATTAATGATTTGACCAATCGTTTTTATGGTCCATCTGCTGCGCGGCGTGTGGTTTATGCTGGTTTTTTTGCGGGTGTCTTTGTTTCTTGGGTATTGGCGACCCCACGGCTTGCAATTGCCTCTAGTCTGGCATTTTTATTTGGGCAACTCCTTGATATTATTGTTTTTACTCCGTTGCGACGTAAAACATGGTGGAAAGCACCTTTAGCAGCAGCATTGGTTGGTTCGGCTTTGGATACAGTGCTGTTTTTTTCTCTTGCTTTTTCTAGCTTTTTTGCCGTTCTTGATAGGATAACAGGCTATGCTGATAGTTCTCTAGTGGAGAGTACTGTTTTGGGAGGGATAGGCATGCCAGTTTGGCTCTCACTTGCTTTTGGTGATTTTTCGGTAAAAATTGTTATGAGCCTGTTGATGTTGATTCCTTATGGGACAATTCTTAACATTATAAAGCTTCCTCTTTATCGAGGGCATTCAAAGGATGCTTCCTCTTTTGTTTGTAACAAATAATAGTCTTTTTGTTTTCCTGAAGCCAAGAAAATTGTACGCTATATTTAGTATGGCAAGTTATTTATAATGATACTTTATCATTTACCAACTTAAGTAAGAACTCTAACACAAAATACTTTTCTTCTTTCAAAACTCTCTTGTGAGGAAGAAATAGAGTCATTTGTTTGTATCTCACAAGAAGGCAATGTGAATAAAATTGTTTGAGAAGGGGCTAAATATACTTTTTACGAGCGGTTTAAGGTGAAAAAAATTATAACTTATTTTCATTAATAGATTAAAATGATAATTATGTTTTTCATTTGAGTGAAAAAGTCCAATATCATAAACTTTTACGCGTTTTAAATACTCTTATTATTGAGTGAATAAAAATTATTTATTTGTCTATGTTACAAGAGAAATTGGCGTGGAGACAACGCCATTTGAAAAGGAAATACTTCTTATGAAGAGCTTTAATGCAATAAAAGTGCAATATTAGACGCTGGAAGTATACTGATTGACCTTAAAATATTGGAAGCTTGAAAATAGGTTTCTGCTGTTGGCTTTTCGCTTGTAAAGCGTAAAGGATGATTCCGGATTCTACATTATGCTATATATGGGTACTGTCGTGAAATCGGCTTGGAAGCAAGGAAGAATGTAGGAGTGCGGATAAGATATATAATGGTGTGTTCTTTTTCGTGAATGAAGCAATATTCTTTTTTTCGTGTTTTTCTTATATTTTATGTGAGTAAAGGTTTTTGCTTTTATTAATGAGATGGGAGCTTATGTTGATCATTCACTCGTGGAGAGTGACTGTTTTGGAATGGTTATGGAGTGTCAGTTTTGCTTGTCATTTGCTTTTAGCAATTTTGCCGAAAAATCGTTATGAATCCATTTATGCTGATTCTTTTATAAAATAATTCTTAGTATTTAAAACATCCTCTTTGGATGATGCTTCTTTTGCGTATAATAAATACGAATTTTATCATTTTGTGTTACTGAAGGTGAAAGTATAGGCATTATATTTTCTGTGAGAGCAGCATTTTAAAGCTATGTCTAGTGGAGATATTTTTCTATATACGTGTATTTCAATATTTAAATATAACGAAATAACACAAGATCGAGACAAAAACGGGTGATTATTCAGTCTTTTAATTTGAAAGGCACTTTGGGATATGGACGTAAATGGAGAATTCCAAGTAAAACTTATCCGTTGCAATAAAACCGGAAAGTAAAAACAAACTCATTATAATTTTTGAAGATGGTTGGAGCATTTCTTTTAGAATTCATAATGCATCCAGTAAAGTAGAAGCCTTCCTTAAAGTTTGATATTCAATTTGTGGGATTATCTTCTCAGGTTTTTAGCCATAAAATTCCGATGGTTTAATGATAGAAATAATTTTTTAAAATGTAATCGTTGTTGATTCAAGGAAGGCTTATTTCTTATAACTATGAGGACTTTTATCACTAAAAAGTACTTCTAATTGTTTTGTTATAGCGTCGGCAAGTTCTTCAGCATTCATAATTGTTACAGCACGTTGATAATAACGTGTGACGTCATGACCAATTCCAATGGCAATGAGTTCGATGGGGGAATGGGTTTGGATTTCTTGAATCACTGCACGTAAATGTTTTTCTAGATAATTACTGGAGTTGACCGATAGTGTTGAATCGTCAACAGGAGCACCATCAGAAATGACCATAAGAATGCGACGTTGTTCACGCCGTAATAAAAGGCGTTGATGTGCCCAAATCAAAGCTTCTCCATCAATATTTTCTTTTAATAATCCTTCTTGCATCATCAAACCTAAATTGCGTCGTGCGCGACGCCATGGGGTATCAGCACTTTTATAGATGATATGGCATAAATCATTAAGACGTCCAGGATTATGGGGGTTGTTTTGGGCAAGCCATTGTTCGCGTGATTTTCCTCCTTTCCAAGTTTTAGTGGTAAAACCTAAAATTTCAACTTTGACACCACAACGTTCAAGAGTTTGTGCCAAAATATCGGCACAACTTGCAGCAACGCTAATGGGGCGTCCGCGCATTGAACCAGAATTATCAATGAGGAGTGAAACAACCGTGTCTCGAAATTGGGTATTACTTTCTATTTTAAAAGAAAGGGGTTGTGTTGGGTCGATAATAAGGCGTGGAAGTCGTGCTGTATCAAGATATCCTTCTTCAAGGTCAAATTTCCAATTGCGATTTTGTTGCGCCATCAAGCGGCGCTGGAGACGGTTTGCTAAACGTCCAACGATGTTTTGGAGATGATTGATTTGCTTATCAAGAGAACGGCGTAAGTTATCTAACTCGTTTTCAGAACAAAAATCTGTTGCTTCCAAAATTTCATCAAATTGACGGGTGAAGATTTTATAATTGCCAAGTTTTTGCATTTGTTCCGAATCGGAAAAAAGGTGTTTGGGTTTGTGCGGCTTTTCTTGCCAAGGTCCATTTTTTTGCTCGCCGTCAGCTTGATCATTGTTGTTTGGTTGTGTCGCTTGTGTTTTTCCGTCGTCTTGCACATCACTTTCTTGTTCAGTGCTGGTTTGTTCTTCACTTTGAGCGTGTTTTTTGTTTTTACTCTCTTCTTCTGCTTGGTCTTGAGGTTCATATTCGTTTTTTAATTTTTTATTGTTTTCATTGGCAGAAGCTTCAGCTTGTTGTACGGTCATTTTGAGTGTAACAAGCATTTGGCGAACGATTTGTGCAAAAGCCTGTTGGTTGTAAATATGATGTGTAAGTTCATTAAGCTCTGCTGCGGCTTTTTGTTCGAGTTCTTGACGCCACAATTCTAAAACAGGGCCCGCTTCTTTTGGGGCAGGGCGCTTTGTTACTTTTTCACGCAATAAAAGTGCAATCGCTTCTTGGATGGGAGCCTCACTTTGGTTGCTAATCTTATGATAATGGGCTCTCTTGTATTTATCGGCGAGCATGACATCAAGGTTCTTTGCAAGCCCCTCCATGGTTAACGTGCCAATTGCTTCCACACGTGTTTGTTCGAGAGCATCAAAGACAGCACGTGCTTCTGATTCTAGTGGAGCAAATTGCATGTGAATGCGGTTGTCATGCCATGCTTTGCGAAGAGCCATGGAATCACCTAATCCGCGGGTAATGGTGATGTCTTTATTCGTTGCGTATTGAGGTAATTCTGGTAAACGTGCACAACTTTCGCTCAAAGATGGTCGGTTATGACTAAAGGAAACTTCAAGGTTGTTTGTGCCTGCAATCGCACGCATACAGGTGGAAAGTGCTTTTTTAAAAGCTTCAGTATTAAGAGTGTTGTTGGAAGAATCTTTTGCTGGATTTTTGTTGTCACCAATATCGGTAGCCATGAGTGACAGATTCCTTAAGGCGAAACACCATGAATGAGTGATTCGGGAAGCTCTTGTCCAAAGGCACGTTGATAAAATTCTGCAACAGTGGCACGTTCGAGTTCATCACATTTATTGAGAAAGGTTAATCGGAAGGCAAAGCCGACATCTTGAAAAATTGTTGTATTTTCTGCCCAAGTAATGACGGTACGTGGACTCATGACAGTTGAAAGATCTCCATTGATAAAAGATTGGCGTACCATATCAGCAACATGAACCATTTGTGAAATTATCTTTTTTCTTTCAGTCGTTTGAAAAGATTTTACCTTTGAACAAATGATATCAACCTCTTTATCATGGGGTAAATAATTGAGTATCGCAACAATAGACCAGCGGTCCATTTGAGCTTGATTAATTTGTTGGGTACCATGATAAAGACCGGTTGTATCGCCAAGACCAATGGTATTTGCTGTTGCAAAAAGACGAAACGCTGGATGTGGAGAGATGACACGGCTTTGATCAAGTAAGCTTAGTTTTCCAGAAGTTTCAAGAACGCGTTGAATGACAAACATAACATCGGGACGCCCCGCATCATATTCGTCGAAAACAAGAGCAATATTATTTTGATAAGCCCATGGCAAAATGCCCTCTTTAAATTCAGTGATTTGTAAGCCATCTTTTAAAACGATAGCATCTTTTCCTACAAGATCGATACGACTTACATGACTATCGAGATTAATGCGAAGACAAGGCCAGTTAAGACGTGCAGCAACTTGTTCAATATGCGTTGATTTCCCTGTACCGTGATAGCCAGAAACCATTACACGGCGGTTAAAGGTAAAACCTGCGAGAATCGCTAAAGTTGTTTGCTGATCAAAAAGATAATCAGGATCAATATCAGGAACATGGGGACTTTTTGTGCTAAAAGCAGGGACTTTCAGATCTGTTTCAATATGAAATAGATCGCGAGCACAAAGTGTAATATCGGGCAAATTTTCAACGGTAAGATTTGTCATTATGTTTCTGGAAGGGAGAGGACGCTATTTATTCATTAGAAACGATACAAGAGTTAAAGTATTTATGCAATGCTCTATAATGAGAGCCTTAGATATTAAAGAAAGATTTTTTTACGTATTCTATAATGTTTTGCAAAAAAAAGTAACATTTTGCGCAAATAATGATGGTCTAAATGAAAATAGACTCATATAAGCGCATATTTTCAGCACAAACCAGACTTTTTTAGCAAATTGTAAGCATGTAAAACATCACGAAAGCGCTCTTCTGAAGCACGATTACCACCATTGGAATCAGGATGGTGCTTTTTTACCAACTCTTTATATTTCATTTTGATGTCTTCTGCTGAAGCGTTTGCCTGTAGTCCCAGTGTATCAAAAGCTTTTGCTTCTAAGGGCTTTAATTTTCGTGAAAACTTATTGCTTGAATGCTGCCCAGTAAAAAGCGTGAAGGGATCGCGCATGCGATTTTGATAGGCCGCTGTTCCAGAGCGAATCTTTGCATAATTCGCGGCTGTTTTTTTCGATGTACCATTGCTCAGATCTGTAGGCCATGTCGGACGATGTCCTGTGAGAGCATCCTTTTGAAATTTTGCGATATCTTTATTGCTAAGACCAGAGAAGTAATTAAAATTCTTATTATAGGCGCGTACGTGTTCAATACAAAAATATAAATATTGTCCTTCGTGATTTCGACCTGCTGGTGCTTTATGGGACCCTGTTTTTTCACAACCTTCCCACTGACACTGTTGTGCTTCTGGCTCAGCTTTTTGTTTTTTATTTGAGCTTATGCGAATTGAATCGAATAATTTAGATGTTATTGTCATATTATTGGTTTATGCAAAATTGATTAATTTTACAAGAATTGACTTTTGAAAAATTTGTTTTCACACTTATTCTATTATGAAAAAGGTGTATTTTTGCACGTTCATTTTGTTTGAGGAATGAAAAATGTCTATAGAAACAATCATCAACAGAAAGCTTCAGGATGCTTTTCATCCGCAGAAACTGGAAGTGATTAACGAAAGTCATCTTCATGAGGGACATCCTCATGATGAACATGCTTTTGATGGTAAAGGAGAAACACATTTTCGGGTGAAAATTTTATCTTCTTCTTTTTCCAATATGACGCGTGTAGAAATACATCGAGCGATTTATCAAGTTTTAAAAGAAGAGCTTGCTACTTGTGTTCACGCTTTGGCACTTGAGGTTGAAACACTCTAATTTTTTGATGAGACGTTTTTAGGAACGGGGATGGGCCTTTTGATAGATTTTTAACAAATGGTCTGTATCGACGTGGGTATAGATTTGTGTGGTGGAAAGACTAGCGTGCCCAAGAAGTTCTTGAATGGTGCGCAAATCTCCCCCCCGTGATAAAAGATGGGTGGCAAAAGAATGGCGTAGTGTATGAGGCGTTGTAGTTTCTGGTAAACCAAGGCTTGCACGTAAATTACGGACAGCTTTTTGAATAATGGCAGGCTGTAGGGGACCACCCCGCGCACCACGAAACATGGGTTGGTTGTCTATTAAAGGATATGGGCAGCATTGAAGATAATTTTGTACGGCTTCGTAAACAATTTTTATGAGGGGAACAAGGCGTGTTTTGCCTCCTTTTCCAGTTATAAATAAACTTGTTTTTTCAGGATCAGAAAATTGTTCTGGTGTGAGGCTTAAGGCTTCTGATATTCGCATTCCACAGCCATAAAGAAGCATGAGGACAGCAGCATTACGCGCGGTAATCCAAGGTTCATTTTCCAGTTGATTTTCTTGTTTGACTATGTGAAGTGCTGATTTTATCGCTAAAGATTTTGGGAGCGATTTGGGGTGTTTGGGGCTTCGGATAAGTTGAGCTGCGGGAACATTAACGATTCCTTCACGTGATAAGTATTTGAAAAAAGAACGGATGCTTGCTACTCCGCGGCTTAAAGAACGAGCACTTACATTATTTGTTCGCCGATAAGCAAGATAAGCACGCAAGTCACTAACGCGTAAATGAGCAAGATCTGTAAGGGTTGGTGTATGGCTTAAGTGTTGACAGAGAAAAGACAAAAATTGCCGCGTATCACGTTCATAGGCTTGCACTGTTTGTGCTGACATACGACGTGTTTGGGTAAGACACTCTAACCAATTTTTCCTTGCGTTTAAAATTGCATGGTCTGCTGGAATGAGAGGAATATTTTCATCTTTTCTCTTGTCGTTTTTGATAGGCATTATCTAGTTGAGAGTTTCTTTCTTTTTAGATTTTTCATCGTTAGAATGACCATTCTTGTTTTGGGGTTTCTCTTCACGATTGATAAGCTGCTTTTCACCTTTGAGAGAGAGTATTTTCAAAAGATTGTGCGTTGACATCAAATGCGCAAAAATTAATCCTAAAAAGCCATTTTTATGAAGTTTGGCAAGTTGGCTTGCTGATAATTTATTCAATTTTTCTTCATCAACAACCCAAAAATGTTCCAATTGCGCTGAGAGACCTTTATCGTTTTTCACATTGATGGATTTTTGGCTTAGAAGATCCATTTCTACAAGAGCATCAATAAACTCAGAGGTTTTCTCCATAGCGATTTTAAAACTTTCAAGAAAGCGAATACGTTCTTCCATAAAAGGAGAAATAGAGCCATCGGAATTAAAAAGTTCTGTTCCTGCAACTTCATTAAACATACCGGACTGTTGATCAAAGCACACAGAAAGTTCTTTTTCATTGCTAATTTGTGCCAAAACAAAAGGGTAGCGGCGGACAAAAGCAGGAACATAAGTATTGTTTTTCCAACTTTTATCAGAAGCGATATAGTCATTTTCGTCATTAGAAAGACCGACAAGAGCTGCGGATGTGTAGTGCCGTTTTTTTTGTTCATCTTCAGCGCACATAAATAAAATAGGATAGTCTAGTGCTGCTTGAAAATATTCAGTACTTGCTAAAGGAACCCAATGAGTATCCTTGGCAAAAGACATATCACTTGGAGGAGCAAATTTTAGATTTTTATGGGAAATTTTGTTGATTGGTGTGATATCTTTGTAAAATAGCATAATATTTGCCATAAGACTTTCTCCTTTATTAATTTGTTTTTGTTACCAAAAAAGGTCTTTTAGAAGATTGTCTCATATGGCAACAAGATTGAATAGAAAACTATAAGATTGAAGGGTTCATTTTTGAGAGATAATATTTTTGCATGAAGTATAATAAAGAAAAGCTTAAAAATAAAGTCTATCTTGCCATTATTGGTACGCCTCATGGTGTAAAAGGGGATGTTTTTGTTAGAATTTTAAGTGCTGATCCCCAGCGTTTCAAGTCTTATGGTACTCTTTATGATGATATGGGGCGTTCTTATGACATTGTAACTCTTCGCATGCAAAAAAATAAGGCGATTGTACGTTTTAAAGGGATAGAAAATCGTAATACTGCTGAGTCTTTAAATGGTATTCGCCTTTATGTGATGCGTGATCAATTAATTGATGATTTGATGGAGGATGAGTTTTATCAAGTCGATTTAATAGGTTTGTGTGTCCAAGATTGTGGGGGAAAAATCTTAGGTGAGGTATGTGGTTTTTTTAATTTCGGGGCTGGTGATTTGCTTGAAATACGTTTGAATACGGGTAAAAGAGTTCTTATTCCCTTTAGTAAGGCGGCGGTACCAGAAATTTGTATGGACTCTGGTTTTCTTGTTGTTGATCCCATGGCAGCTGGTTTTAGCGATAGAGGAGAAAATGATAAAAAGGAAATAGCTTGAATCTAAAAATAAAGATGAAGGTAAAAAACAACAGATGAATTTCGTCAATAAAAAGTGGAATGTGTGAAAATATTAAAAATGCTCTTTTGAGCAGATATTGTAAGCACTTTATTTCGAAATAGTCCTGAATTTTTAGAGTCTTTTTTTAGTGTAAGTATTTAGAAGGATCGTATTGAATATGGCGCAGATCAAGGAGACTCAGATTAACGCTATGGCGTTAAAAGTCTTGTTTGTGCTATTTTTGCTATTATAGAATCTGTTTAAGAAAATAAGGATAAGAAATAAAATGAAATTTCAGGCGCGCGTTTTAACCCTTTATCCTGAAATGTTTCCTGGTTTTTTAGGGTATTCTTTAGCAGGGCAAGCTTTAGAGCGTGGAATTTGGTCACTGGAGACGGTACAGATTAGGGATTTTGCTTTAGACAAACACCATAGCGTTGATGATAAACCTGCTGGTGGGGGAGCTGGTATGGTAATGCGGGCGGATGTATTGGCGGCTGCTCTTGATTGCTGTCCACAGGATTCGCCAAGATTGTTGATGAGTCCACGTGGACGCCCTTTTGACCAAGCTTACGCGCATAGCTTGGCTCGTGATACGGGTGTGACGTTAGTTTGTGGACGTTTTGAAGGGGTTGATGAGCGAGTCATAGAAGCACGAGAATTAGAAGAAATTTCTATTGGTGATTATATTCTTTCAGGGGGTGAAACAGCCGCATTGGTTATCTTAGATGCTATTATACGTCTTCTGCCCGGAGTGATGGGGAATGCAGCTTCTGCAAGGTGTGAAAGTTTTGAAAATGGCTTGCTGGAACATCCGCAATATACACGCCCTTCTCTTTTCGAAGGGCGGGGTATTCCGCCTGTATTGCTCTCAGGTCATCACAAAGCGATCGCAGATTGGCGTCAAAGCCAAGCCGAATTGTTAACACGTCAACGTCGCCCTGATCTTTATGCGCGTTATGATAAAAATCATCAGAAAACTTGATTCATATGATAAGGTGGTGTATTGCATGGCTCTCTTTTTAGAGAGTTTTTTATAAAAGGTTTTCTGTAGTTCCAAAATTAAAATGAAGGAATGGTGTATTCGCTCCTGTGTAAGACATAGCCTAAAGAGCTCCTTATTCTTAATAAAGGCTTTTTTGGTAAGAGTTGAGCGCTCTGACTGTTCGATAAAGAACGTGAAGGATAAAAGAAATGAATATTATCGCACAGCTTGAAGCTGAACAATGTGCAAAAATTGAAGAAAAGCGCCAATTTCCAGCATTTCAGCCAGGAGATACAGTCCGTGTTATGGTGCGTGTGACAGAAGGTACACGGACGCGTGTTCAGGCTTATGAAGGTGTTTGTATTGCACGTTCAGGTGGTGGGTTGAATGAGACCTTTACAGTACGCAAGATTTCTTACGGTGAAGGGGTGGAGAGGGTATTTCCTGTTTTTTCTCCTTTGATTGAAGGTGTTGAGCTGGTGCGCCGTGGTAAAGTGCGCCGTGCAAAACTCTATTATCTGCGTGGCTTGAGAGGTAAAGCTGCGCGTATCGCTGAAAAGAGAGATTATCGGAAAAAAGCTGAAAAGGTTGTTGAGAAAGTAGAAGCAGCAGCCGTAAGTACAGATGTTGAAAAGCAAGTTTCTGAGTAAAGATTATATCGGCTAAACTTTATGCAAAAGCGGCTTTTATGCCGCTTATTTGTGTCTTTCTTGATTCGTTTTGCCTTTTAAAAGGCTTGGAGGAGACATAAAAATGTTTAATCTATCAATTTTCCCTCTTTTTATTCTTAATCATGGGTGCAGTTTAAGAGACTATTGCATATATCGTGGATACTCAAAAGGATAAGTTTAATCTGAAAAAATGTCTGTTTATATTTGGAAAATATTTTAGACCTTTGACGTGAAGATAAAAGTGTATTAGATTAAGGCGAGTTTTGCGGATCATATCCGGGGAGTAATCGGTTTTTTTATGCGTGACCTTTAATCCGTTATTTGAGACAACCGACCTGTAATATCGGTATCTTGAGATGCCAAACAAGTAAAAACGAGAGAGTATGTTTAGTCGTTTTGCGCGAACTTTTTCGTTCATTGCGGTTGCAAAAACCAGGTCAGGATATTTTATGATAAACCAGGTCAGGATATTTTATGATAGAGACAACTAGGATAAAAGAGCGCCCTCGTTCCCCTCATATAAGCATTTATCGTTGGACAATTACTATGGCCATGTCTATTGCACACCGCATTACGGGTATGGCACTTTATGTTGGAACGGTTTTTCTTGCTGTTTGGTTAATTGCTATTGCGTGTGGCGAGGAGACATTTAGAACAGTTTACGAAATTTATAGTTCTTGGTTTGGATTGTGTATTTTGTTTCTTTATACTTTGGCAGGGGTTCATCACATGGTTGGTGGTGTTCGCCACATTGTTTGGGATCTGAAGCCTTGCCTTTTGGCAAAAGAAAAGGCAACAGTCACTGCGTGGGCGACAGTGTTTATTTCTCTTATTGTTACTTTTGCGATTTGGATTATTGGATATACCGTTGTTTAGCTGGGGGTGAAAAGAGATATGAAAAAAGATTTTCGAACGGAACTTGGAAAAGTACGGGGGCGTGGCAGTGCTCATGAAGGAACAGAGCATTTTTGGCTAGAACGTTTGACAGGGTTTATCAATCTACCACTTTTGATATTTTTTATTGTTCTTATTCTTTCGCTTGTGGGCAAGGATTATAGTATTGTGCGTGCACGGCTTGCACATCCTATTGTTGCTATTTTGATGGGATTGATGACTTTTTCGGTCCTTTATCATATGAAACTTGGTATGCAGGTGGTGATTGAAGATTATATTCCACGTGAAGGTTTTCGGATATTCTTTTTGACGTTAAATATTTTATTTTGTTTTCTCGTAGGTGGTATCATTATTTTTTCTCTTTTGAAAATTGCATTAGGGGGTTAAACAAGTATGGCGGGTACAGGATCATCTCTGGGCGCTAAAGCAGGTAACGCCCCTTATCGCACTGTAGATCATAAATTTGATGTTGTTGTTGTTGGGGCAGGTGGTGCAGGATTACGTGCAACATTAGGTATGGCGGAACAAGGATTAAAGACAGCTTGTATTACGAAGGTTTTTCCAACGCGCTCACATACGGTTGCAGCACAAGGGGGGATTGCTGCATCGCTTTCAAATATGGGGCCTGATAATTGGCAGTGGCATTTATATGATACCGTGAAAGGTTCTGATTGGTTGGGCGATACCGATGCAATGGAATATTTGGTGCGTAATGCTCCTGCTGCTGTGTATGAATTAGAACATTATGGCGTTCCTTTTTCGCGAACGCAAGAAGGCAAAATTTATCAGCGTCCTTTTGGTGGACATACGACACAATTTGGTGAAGGTCCACCTGTTCAGCGTACTTGCGCAGCAGCTGACCGTACAGGCCATGCCATTTTGCATACGCTTTATGGACAAAGCTTAAAGCATAATGCGCAATTTTTTATTGAATATTTTGCCCTCGATCTCATCATGACGGATGGGGTTTGTACGGGGGTTGTGGCATGGAATCTCGATGATGGTACAATACATCGTTTTTCTGCCAAAATGGTTGTTCTTGCAACCGGTGGTTATGGACGCGCTTATTTTTCTGCGACATCGGCGCATACCTGTACGGGTGATGGTGGTGGAATGATCGCACGTGCTGGATTGCCACTTCAGGATATGGAGTTTGTGCAATTCCATCCGACAGGGATTTATGGTTCTGGTTGCTTAATTACAGAAGGAGCTCGGGGTGAGGGGGGCTATTTAATCAATTCTGAGGGTGAACGCTTTATGGAGCGCTATGCACCTTCCTTTAAGGATTTGGCTTCACGTGATTTGGTTTCGCGTTGTATCACTCTTGAAATTCGTGAAGGGCGTGGCGTGGGACCTAAGAAGGACCATATTCATTTGGTTCTCAACCATATTGATCCTGCAATCTTGCACGAGCGTTTACCAGGAATTTCGGAATCAGCTCGGATTTTTGCAGGGGTGGATGTAACAAAAGAACCTATCCCCATCTTGCCAACGGTCCATTATAACATGGGGGGAATTCCTACCAACTACTACGGGGAAGTTCTCAATCCAACGGCTGATTCGCCTGATCGTATTCAACCAGGGTTGATGGCGGTAGGAGAAGCGGGATGTGCTTCTGTTCATGGGGCTAATCGCTTGGGGTCAAATTCATTGATTGATCTTGTGGTGTTTGGTCGTGCTGCTGCTATTCGCGCAGGTGAAATTATTGATCGGAATGCAGAAATTCCACCCCTGAATGAAGCTGCTGTTGATGAAATTATAGCACGTTTTGATCGTTTGCGTTTTGCAAAAGGGGCGGTACCAACAGCGGTATTGCGTGAAAAAATGCAACGCACGATGCAAGAAGATGCGGCTGTCTTCCGTACAGAGGATTCTTTGCAACAAGGATGTCAGCGGATGAATAAAATCTGGGAGGAATTGTCTGATATCAAAGTTACAGATCGTTCTCTGATATGGAATTCTGATTTGGTTGAAACATTAGAGCTTGAAAATCTCATGGCGAATGCAATCATGACTGTTTATTCGGCGGAAGCACGTTTAGAAAGCCGCGGTGCCCATGCGCGTGAAGATTATCCAGAGCGTGATGATAAAAATTGGCGTAAACATACGCTTTCACATTTGTCAAAAGAAGGTAAGGTGACGTTATCATATCGACCTGTCCATGTGGACCCGTTAACATCTGAAGCTGATGGTGGGATCGATTTAAAGCGCATTGCACCTAAAAAACGGGTTTATTAAGGGGAGACTGAAATATGGTACAAATTAAGCTTCCTAAAAACTCTCAGGTAAAACCGGGAAAGGTTTGGCCTAAACCTAAAGGTGCTAAAAAACTAACAGAATTTCACGTTTATCGTTGGTCGCCTGATGATGAGGAAAATCCTCGTTTAGATACCTATTACGTAGATCGTTCCGCTTGTGGCCCGATGATTCTTGATGGGCTTTTGTTTATTAAAAACCATATTGATCCAACTTTGACACTTCGTCGATCTTGCCGTGAAGGCATCTGTGGTTCATGTGCGATGAATATTGATGGAACCAATACATTAGCTTGTACCAAAGGGATGGATGATGTAAAACATCCCATTAAGGTCTATCCGTTGCCTTCCATGCCGGTTGTTAAAGATTTGGTTCCTGACTTGAATCGCTTTTATGCGCAACACCGAGTTATTGAGCCTTGGTTACAAACAGTTTCTCCTGAACCTGCAAAAGAATGGTTACAAAGTCACTCCGATCGCCAAAAAATCGATGGCCTTTATGAGTGCATTTTGTGTGCGTGTTGTCAGACTTCATGTCCAAGTTATTGGTGGAACGGTGATCGTTATTTGGGGCCCGCTGTTTTGCTTCAAGCTTATCGCTGGATTGCGGATTCACGTGATGAGATGTGTGGTGAACGTCTTGATAATTTAGAAGATCCTTTCCGCCTTTATCGTTGTCATACGATTATGAATTGTGCCCAAACTTGTCCAAAGGGATTAAATCCAGCGAAAGCGATTGCTGAAATTAAAAAACTCATGGTTGAACGCCGCCTTTGAAAATTTACTGATTGATCAAAATAAAGCGCAAGGTGGAAAATTGTATCTCCTTTTAGCAATTAAATCTCTAAAAAAAGATCGGCTGCTTATGGGAGCGCAGTAGCTATAATCATTCTAAAAGTGAAGTAATCCCTAAAAAATTAAGCAATCCTTGCAATGGCTGAGCAGAAAACTCATAGTTGAAAATTGATCAATTAACGAACAGTAAAAAGAAAAATAGAAAATTGTGCGTGTTTTTTGTGCTTTTTGAGGCTTAATCTCTAAAAATTTATTGGCTTCTATGAGGCGGTTAGTATAGTTATTATTGCCTTTAAAAAGGCTTTAGTTTTTTGAGTAGACTATACTTTAAATAGGCATTCTATGTAAAAATAATAAAATCAATATGCCATGTGTTTTTATTTTTATTAAATTCGTATCAGAATTTTTATTTTGATGCAGATTCAATTAATCATTTTTTATAAAAAACGATAACTCTGTATAAATATAGCACAAAAAATAAATGCTGATACAAATATTATAACGCATGTAAATTATCTAAATGAAATACAAAGGAGTGATCATTATGACAATTCGTCATTTTACGACACATTTATTATAATATCGAAAACATTGCTAATATTCAGGGATTAGGAATTTTTGATAATATCATTATATATAAAGGTCATATTTTTATTTTAAAGATTGGATTGTTAATCGCATTAAACAACAAAATTTATAGTTCTCAAAAAATGGAGAACGTAAAATCCCTCTCTATTGTAGAGATAGATCATATAGTTAAGGGGGGTAGTAATTTAAAACTATTGTAACGTCATAGATTTAAATTCACTAAAGAGCAAATAAGACGTTTGAAAAATATCAAATTTATAGTTTTTCCCGAAAATTTAGAAAACACTAGTGAGAATTCTAAGAACACGTGTTGCGAATGTGGAATAAGGGCTGTTTATAGGTTCATTTGAGTTGAATGAATTCAATCATCAAGAAAACATGTTATATTTTTATGCGTTTCGTAGGTTTTGATTTTATATGTTTTTATCTATAAAAAATAGAGATTTCTAGGTTTAGGTCTTATTTATTATGTTAGAGGGTTTCATTTTTTCTTGTATATATGCTGAAGAAGATTATTTAAGCAGTAAAAGTGTTTCTTATTTTATTTTTTAGCATAAAAGATATTTCTTAACATGAAAGAGAGGTGCCTAAGTATTAACGATATAATCAGCCATTGTTTTGGTATTTATTCTGTTCTACCGTAAAAACACTATCGTATTTAGGATTTGGTAATTAGAGTGGTTAGAAGGTGAAATCTGCTAGGTGAGGGGGCGGATTGTTTGCAGATCAGTGAGTGTTAAGAAGCTTCGTCCTTTGAGGTGTGGTAGGTGGAGTCTGTTAGCCAATTACGTAAACTAGAGCGAAATATATGTGGACAGGTTTTTAACCTAACCTCTCTTATATATTGTGATAGGAAATTCACATTGATAAGGACTACGACCGGTTACAGAAAACAGAAATCATTGCGAAAAAACAAGCGTGCTTGTTTTAAAATTTTTAAGGGCATGCAAAATTTCCTGTAGTATCACGCAGACCGTTCGTATTCTCGAGCCAAGAATTGTTCATATATCCTCTTCAATCTGATTTTCACGAATTGATGCAAGATATGGGTACGAACACCTGTAAAAATACGAACACCTGTAAGAATAAGCAGATGCAAAGCCAGTTGTATCATTATTGTTGCTTTGCAGAGTGTTTGATAAAAATCTGGAACATTTTTCCAATTCATTGCCGGTTTATTAATGACTTTATGGCGTTGTTTTTCTAAAAGAGCTTTTGCTGTTGCAGCTTTTACTTATCAGATGGGAGTTAAGAGTATTATGTATCTCTGTTGGCGTAATCTTTGAAAGTCGCTATACAGCCTCCTAATTTGAGGAGAATATGAAGCTGTAAAGGTGAAAACCAGTTTCCATTTTTAGCATCATTTTTTAATTCTGCTTTACGACTTCTAAAAGCATCTAGAGTAATGTCTTTTAAATAATAGAGATTACGCATTGCTTCACGCTTTTGTTTCTCTCGTTCTTTAATAAGATCGAAACCCTTATGTAAAACAGAACGCCCCGAACCAAATACACTTTGCTTGTCAATTTACACGCTTGTTTTTAAGAAACCTTTCTTTAAGGTGCCTAAGCTTATTTCATTACAGAGCTCGTGGATGGTATAATGGTAAAGCCCCGATGAATAATATAAAATTTATAGAGCATCTCCATTTTTATACTTCATAAAAGAGCAAGTTGGGCGTCATTAGACACTTTGCCAACTCCCAATGTTGTTACAATTTTGGGCATTTTGGATGGTTTATAAAAGGCATTTTTAGTGCTTTTTTGTACAGTTTCATTCTATACGGTTTTATTTACTTATAATGTGCAAGAGACATGGTTTTGGTTAATAAACAGCTTTGAAATGAGAGAATCCTACGGTACTAAGATCTTTTATCCAAAACGCAAAATAATGAACACTCTTTATAAGTCAATGTGATGCATCTTAAGAAGAGGGATTTTAGATCTGTTCTTTTAGGAATTTTCGCTTTTTGAGGTGCAGAGAAGAGAGCCGGAATATTCAGAGTAGAGCTTACCTTATGGAATCTATGGATATCGTCTTTAGGAGAGGGACATAAGCCACGTAATATGGTTAGCAAAGCTTGTTTAAGAGAAATTTGGTTGTTTACGAACAACTGGAGGTTAAGAATCTTTCTTCGTCCGAAGAAGACGTCGATATGCCACTATATTTTTTATTACCAAATAGAATGTGGTTTATGGATGCTAAATCGAAATGATAATTTATTTCGTATGAGGTTTTCCATATTTGGAGATTGTTTGGTTAAAAAACATATTTATTAATCACTTGAAAATAGCGCTTAGAATTTTTAAACGATAAGTTTTGGTCTTGATGACGATAATTATTTGTGATGATCGAAAGTACCTATTTTACGAAGCTTTCATTGATAGGCGAATCAAAATTTATTCTTTTCTTTTGTTTAAATATTTATTTTGCAGCTATTTTTTCTTTTTTGCATCAAAGATACTTTTTCAAAAGGTAAATGGAAAGAATGATCAAAGGCAAGAGAATAAAGAAAGCCTTATGTATAATTTGGTTTTCTCGTAGAGTTGTTGTCTATTAACTTTTTTCTTTTTTTCTTCATGAAGAGTGTAGAAAATCCATTGGAGAAGTAAAGAGAATAGGAAAAGTTAAAAAAATAGCCGTAACAATTAGTTACGGCTATTTTTGTTTGCTTCATATTACCGAAAGAGGAAGCTCCCCTTAAGCGATTTTTGATTTAGCAAAAATCGGGTCGTAAAAGACTTCAGTGAGTTTTCTATCTTTAAAGAACAACACTACGTCAACTGTTGTATAGAGAACGATTTTTATCATTTCTAACTCGAGTTGCCGGCCAATTTCTGATCTTTTAATCAAGGTGGCACATCTCTCAAATGTCTGCAAAGCGCTGTTGGCATGCGTTGTTGTAATCGACCCGGGATGACCAGTGTTGAGCGAATTGAGATATTCCCATGCTTCATTGCCTCGCAATTCAGCGAGAAAAATTCTGTCAGGCGACTGACGCATACATGCATCTAGGCATTCTTCAGCTGAAACACGGCCTACATTGTTACCATAAATCATATGTACATGATTGGGATGATTGGGTAGAAAAAGCTCATGAACATCTTCAATTGTGATAATACGCTCCTCTACAGGAACCTTTTCAATTAAAGAGCGAGCAAATGTTGTTTTACCAGATCCTGTTTTGCCTGCAATAATAATGTTGCGTTTGTGAAGGACGCATTCTTCCAAAAATTCAAGAATTTTTCCCTCACGTTTACTTTGTAAGAGTTGAACTTCAAATGGTTCCAACCGTGTGAAGTCCTGCTTCGATAACAAATTATTGGCTTCTTTTGCTGAAGGCTTATTAAAACTTACATCAGAAAAATCGTCAAATGCCCCTTCTTCTTTGAGTTCTTCTAACGTCTTAACTATGAGAGAATGTTTACGAATTACAAAGGAAAGAGCACCATCAACAACAGCTGGTGTTTGTATAATTGTACCACGTTGTCCACCAGGCAAGAGCACATAATTAATACTTCTGGGAGCCATACCGTTATAAACGATAATAGCTGTAATAAGCGTTTGCAAAAAAGTGGTTGTTAACTCTGGTACGCTATGTACTTGCCAACCCTTAAAGCTTTTCGTCCATACTTCACAGGGGCGGCAAATAGATAATTCAGTGATCGTGGGATCTTCTAAAAAACAATCAAGCGGTTGCAGAAGCTGAAAAACTGCTTGATCTTTTTGTATCGAGTTAACGTGTGACGAGACTGTAGACATCGCTGAAATCCAGATCACGAGCAACAAAAATATTTACTCGTTCGCCTTGGTTTTTGTAAAGTGTTGGTGTGATATTGATGGAATTTTGAAGAACATCGATTGCTATAGATTCAGCATTCTGAGCTCCTTTATTTTGTGAGTTATCTTTATTTTCTTTGCTGCTTTTACCAACTTTTCCTCTTACCCATTCTCCTAAATCACCGATAATGCTTACCATAATTGCACTACCAAATCTTTCCCAAAAATGTCTGTCAACCCAGCCACCAATACCTGCTTCACCCAGAGGACCTGTGCCTGGTGAGTCAAGATTGACAACAACACCAGAAGGCGTTTCAATGCGTAACCATTGCACAAATACGCGCGTTTGTCCTTGTTGTATGCCACTTTGGTAAAAACCAACGACTTTAGAACCACGGTCAAGCAAAACAACACGTCCACTTGTGGAATAAATATCGCGTGTTAAATGACACGTTGTCATTCCGGGTTGTGATGTAATGATTTTTGTTTCTAACGTACAATCTATTTGCGTTCCTTGTGTAATCAAAAAGTCACGGTTACGAAGTTGCATCGCATGTGATTGACCTAAACGCACGGGCTGAAGGTTATCAAATAATACGCCATTACCTCTATCATTATTCGATGCTTTATTATTTGTATCTGTAGATCCTTCGCTACCACCGTTGTTAAGGCTAGAACTGAGCATACGTTTGCGTGCTAATTCTTCAGAATCTTGGAGCATATGTGGAGGAATGGCTGTTTGAAGAAGTTTACTCAATGCCGGTGGAATATCCAAGTTTGAATCTTCTGTTTGTGTTGATTTTTCTGCTTCTTCTACAATCTTTGGCTCTTCTATAATCCGAGGGACATAGTTTGGTATAATTTGCTGTACTATTTGTTGTGGTTTTTCTTCCTCAACCTCCACGGTATTACGCATTTTAAAAGCTTTCCAAGTCAAGGCAATCGGTATCGCTACTATGACAATAAGTCCTACCATTAACAATGCACGGGTACCTGGAATTGTTGGACGACGTTCAGAACCTAGTTCGGACCCTCCATAGGTACCTTCAATATGTTTTTGTTCGACGTTGTCCAGTTTTGTACCTTTTCCCTCTCCTTCCTTATTGTCAAACATCATTTTCCTCCTTTATTGATACGATAAACCACCGAAGATACTGTCCCTGTTGTGTTTGGTACGCCATTGGGGTCATAGGCTTCATTAAAAACAGCTAGAGCGCGTTTACCAAGCCGTATAAGCCATTTAGGATTGACCTTATGAACGGCGATAATATCATTAGAACTGCCGATAACGGTGCGTGGTATTAAGCTTTCATTACCTTCAGCATCTACGACATAAATCGATGGCATATCCATGTTAGCGGGAAATTTAAAGTAAGTAATACGCCCATTGTCCCAAGCATTTATCGGAGCAATATCTTGGTGACCACTCATGGTATAACTGAGATTATAGCCGTTGACGCTTTGGTGAAAACCACGTTCAATCGCAAGGCGTCGATTGTTTTCTTCTGACTTTTCATCGTTTGAATCGGGATAATGGAAAGCCAATTCATATGTTGATCCCGCACGGTCATTCCGAAATTGTAGTCGGAATTTATAACTCCGTTTGTCGGTTACAACGATGAGATTGGTATTGGCAAGTTCTGCTTTTGGTTTAATAAAAATATGCCGCCCTTTATGAGCAAAGGCATAGGCTTCAGAATCACCAAAGGCATGAGTTATGTACTGTTCACCTTCTTCAAGAATAATATGTGTTGCCACACCAAGAACTGTTTCAATTTGAACCACATCCGCTTCGTTATACGTTATATAGCGAATGCGGTGATCATATTGTGAATTTGATGGACTTTTGAGCGCCTGCACAGGTACCGTATAAAGAGAAGAAAACGAAGACAATAGAACAACGAACGCAAGTTTTTTCATAACAATCAATTCCTTAATCATTCAGCAGTATTTCTGGGTCAGAACGGTAACTTGTTACTTGAAAACCAAGGGGGTTAAGCAATCGATCAGATGATTTCATGGGTGCACCAACATAGGTGTAACCAATTGTTGCAATTTGGTGCTGTTTTGGTCCAGTAGCAGCACCGTTGCTGTCAAGTTGCTGAGTCGTAAAACGTACAGTTGCTTGACCGAGTCCATTAGGCTGGATTGATCGTACTTTAACTGTGATACGTGCTTTGTTGGAAAGCACTTTGTCCCGTGCATTTTCTCCATCATAGATTTTATAATATTCTTGTTGAACAGATGCCGCACTTAAAAGTGCTGTTGTGTCATAGTTCAGTTGAATGGTATCGTAGTCGTAAGTTTCGCGGTTAAGCACATATTGATTTAGCCAATATCTATCTACAACTTCACCATAGCTTTCTTCGTGTTCACGCATGATTGAGATAACATCAACTGCACCCGTCGTATTATCAACGCGCAATACTAAGGGAGTTGGAGCTGGTTGAGAAAATCCAACAACTCCACATATCATACCGAATAAGCCAAAAAGACCCACAGTACTCGCAACACGCCATGCCGTTCTGCGCGACCTTATAAATTCATTGATAAGATCACGTTCTAAGCCACGGCTTTCTTCATAATAACTTCTAAGTTGTTCGGCTTTCACTGGTTTTGCTTGTTTTGTTTTCATCTGTCTCCTCGCTTGATTTCGGCAGGGATTGTTTTATTAATAGGCACGCGATTCCTATCATTGGGCTGTTTTAGCTTTGGTGCTAATGCACAAGCCGATAAAAGGTTTGCAATCAAAATTATAAGAATGAT